>JAFGLY010000030.1 GCA_016927815.1 Deltaproteobacteria bacterium
CACCGGACCGGGTCCGGTGTCGTCGGTGTCTTCGGTCTCGCCGCAACCGGTGACCAGAACCGCCAGGAGGAGAGACAGGGGGAACGTGCGCATGGAATCCTCCACGTTTCGGGACGGGTACGCATCGCACTGTACTGGAGGATACCACGCAAAAGCAAGGCACTATCGTCGGCAGCCGACCCCGGGATCCGGCCCTACTCGAGGACGATGTGACCGGGCTTACCTGCGGACTCGAGGACGATCGCGCTGACGACGAGCGTGCGGTCCCCGAGGACGAGCGGGTCGCCCCTGGTGAGTTCCAGATCCTTCTGGCCTGCCGTCGACCCTCTCTCCACCACGGACACCCAGGCCACCCGGACCCGCTTGCCGTCCCGGACCTCCTCCCAGGTCTTGGCCAGGGCCACCCGGTACGTCCCGATGGTGGTGACCTCCGTCTCCCCGATGCGGTAGGACGTCGGGCCGGCCTCGGCCGGCCCGGGAGGCTGGGGAGGCACGTCGGTGGCCAGGGCCGCCCCGAAGGAGCCGGCCACGGCGAGGGTAAAAACGAGGGCCAGGCGGGTCATGTTCCACCTCGGGGTGCGCCAGACCGGTCAGGGCTCGGTCTCGGTCCACAGTGTATCGAGGAGACCGGAGGCTTCACCGGAATTCCGTATCCGTGCCCCCGGGGCCGGAGCCGCGACCCGCTCCACGGCGGCGAGGACGTCCTTCACGGGGACCACGCGGCGGAAGGCCACGACCGCGCCCGGCAGGTCGGGGAACTCGCCCTTGTCCCCGACCAGTGCGCGGCTGACGACGAGCACGGCGTTTCGGGCCCCATGGCGGGCCAGGAGGTCGAGGCGTCTGGACAGCCAGGCCTTGCGCCAGACCCCCACGATCTCCACGAGGGCTTCGCGGTCTCCTCGCCGGACGACCCAGTCCGGCGCCCAGAGCGCCTCGCCGCCCAAATCCAGCACGGCCGCGCCGCGTTCCAGGGCCCACCCCGAGTCGAGTGCACGGAATCGCGCTTCGAACTCCTGCTCCTCCCGAGATACCCAGGTGCCGACATCCGGCAGGTGGGAGCGGAGGCGGTCCGCGGATCCGACCACCAGGGACCGATGGAGGCGCCTCCAGGCCACCCGGGCGTTGAGCGTCCAGGGGGTGTCCAGGAGGGGCACGACCGGGAAGAACCGAGCCAGGGCCATCCCGTAGCGGGTCGAGAGGCGGAAGAGGCTGGCCGGACCGTCGAGGAGGATCCGGAAGCTGCCGGGCGTCTGGGGCACGGGCTCCAGGCGATGCATGAGTTGGTGGAAGCGGATGGCGCGGAAGAGCTGGCGCGCGCGCTCGGGCTTGGGGCGGTCCAGACGGATCTCCACCTCCAGGGCATCGAGCAGCAGCCCCTGGACGAGTGCCACGTTGTAGCGATCGAGGAGCCAGCGGCCCGAGGCCACGGGGCAGGCACGCAGCACCTGGTTGTCCTTGAGATCCGCGAAGAGGGCACGGGCGAGGTGGGCCGCGGGACAGTCCAGCTCCGCGGCGAGCGCGGCGATGCGATCCGCGGCGCTGGGCGGACCCCCGGGTACCGAGGTGCGGGGCGCGGGCCCGCCCGCGAAGAGGCGGGCGCGGATCTCGGAGGGGGGGATCGGTGCATCGGTGGCGAACTCCGAGGCGTCCTCGAGCACGCGACGCAGGCCCCGGACGACCTTGTGATCGACCCGATCGGCGACCAGCACCTCCTCGACCAGAGCCTCGAAGGCCCCGCGGGTGTCGCCACGGGCCACGGCCTCCCCGGCGAGCGCGACCAGGCGATCGGCCAGTTCGAGGCGTCTGGGATCCTCCGGATCGAGAAAGCCGGGCCGCACGCTGTCCCGCGTGCCTCGCGCCCGGAGCAGAGGCCCGGTCAGCATGGCGGGTACGCAGGTCGGCATCCGGACCGACGGACGGAGGGAAGGGGCCGGTTCATGCGTCGTAGGCCTCGTGGTCGCGCCGGCGGTCGCTCGTGCGTTCCTCGGCGGTGTCGGCGGTGACCAGCTCGTAGAGGATGGCCTGCTTGCCGGGTCCGGGTCGGAGGATCCGGCCCAGGCGCTGCACGTGCTCTCGGACGGAGCCCGAGCCGGACACCACGACCCCGATCTCCACCGCAGGCAGGTCCACGCCTTCGTTGAGCACCCGGCTGGTGACGACGGCACGGTAGGTGCCGTCGCCCAGTCCCGCCAGGATGGTCTCGCGCTCGCGGGCAGGGGTCTCGTGCGTGATGCAGGGGATCAGCATCTCGCGGCTGATGCGGTAGGCGGTGGCGTTGTCGTCGGTGAAGACGAGGGTGGGGCGGCCGGCTTCCTCGGCCAGCAGGTCCTCCAGGAGATCCAGCTTCCGACCCGTGCCATGGGCGATGGCGCGGGCCTCCCGCCAGGCCTGGAACGCGGCGCGGCCCGCCCGGGATCGGGAGGCGACCTGCAGGAACCGCTGCCAGCCGTCGGGCTTGCGGAGATCGATCCTTTTTAGGGCGACGAACGATCGGTAGACCTGGCGGGCGGCGGCGTAGGCCTGGCGCTCGGCGCGATCGAGGTGGACCTCCAGGCGGACGGTCTCGTAGGGTGCGAGGAACCGGCCCGACAGTTCCCGGATCTCTCGGCGATAGACCTCGGGCCCCACGAGGAGGTCGAGCAGCCGATGCCCCTCGTCGGCCCGCTCCGGCGTGGCGGACAGGCCCAGGCGGAACGGGGCCAGGAGGCCTTCGGCGATGGCCGCGTGTCGCTCGGCCGGCAGGTGGTGGACCTCGTCGAAGATCACGAGCGCGAACCGGTTCCCCACGTGCTCCACGTGGAGGTACGCGGAGGCATAGGTCGAGACCGTGAGGTCGCAGATCTCGTGGCTGCCGCCGCCCAGCACGCCGATCGGCAGGGCGAACGCGGTGGCGAGCCGATGCGCCCACTGGGCCAACAGATCGATGGTGGGCACCACCACGAGGGTGGGACGCCGGGTGTCGGCGATGCAGCACTCGGCCACCCAGGTCTTGCCGCTGCCCGTGGGCAGGACCACGACGCCGCGCCGGCCCGCTGCGCACCAAGCGGTCACCGCCTCGGCCTGGTAGGGTCGACTCGCGCGCGGAGCGTGGTGGACGAGGTCGGCCAGCGGGGCCCACGCACGGGCCGCGTCCTCGAAGGGGTGACGCTCGGCGCGCAGCCACTCCACCGCCTCGCGGTACGCCACCCCGGGTGCGCGGAGCTTGCGGATGCGATCGTCCCATTGAAAGCCGGGTGGCGAAAGGTCGCCCACGCCTGCGTCCCACAGGAGCGTGCCGCGGTCCCAGGCGAGGCGGGGGGGAGGCATGGGGGGAACCTATCGGAAGCGGCCGGCGGTGCCCGGGGGGCGGGTGGGGGGCATTTCGAGGAGGTGCGAGGGCGGCGGGGGCTCGCCAGCCCGGCGGGGCTTCTCGCCTGGGTTACCCCCGGGGTCATGCGGTTCGCCCTCCTCCTCGCCGCCGTGCTGGCCCCGTCCGGCTCGAGCCTGGCCGAGTCCGCCCCGAATCCCGGATGGATCGCGCCGCTCGAGGTCCGCGACGCTCGCTTGCACCTTCTCGACGAGGTGCGGTCCGGGCCGCCGCAGGCCCACCCCGAGCCGGCCTACCACTTCCTGGACGAGGTCCTCGCAACCCTCGCGGTCCCGGCTGCCCGGTGGCCGGGCCGGGTTCGGCCCTTCGTGGTGGGCCAGACCCTGGAGAGCCGTCCGATCTGGGGGTTCGTGCTCCGCGATCCGGCTCGAGCCGTCTCCACGCGCATGGGGGTGTTTGCGAACCTCCACGCCATGGAATGGGTGGGGACCGAGGCGGCGCTGGCGTTTGCGCTCGACTTCGCGGCCCATCCCACGCCCGGGGTGGAGGTGGTGGTGGTCCCCATCGTGAACGTGGATGCGCGGCGGAGGGTAGAGGAGGATCTCCGGGCCGGCCGGAGGGTCTACCGCCGTGGCAACCGCGCCCGGGTGGATCTGAACCGCGACTTCGCCGTCCACCACGATGCCACGTCGTTCTGGCGCCACCTGTTCCCCGGGTTCCACGCCTCCTCCCCGGCGCCCCTGTCCCAGCCCGAGACGCGTGCGCTCGATCGGCTCGCCCGCAAGGCGGGGTTCGACCTCGCCGTGAGCCTCCACGCGTTCGGCGCGCTCGTCTGCACTCCCTGGTCGGGGGTCTGGGCCCGACCCCCGGACTGGCGCCGGCTCCACGCCCTCGGCACCGCGCTGTCCTCCGGCCAGGGCGCCCGGGCGTACCGCGTGGTGCAGCTCTCCCGTTGGGGCTTCTTCTTCCGTGCTCAGGGCTCCGAGATCGATCACCTCTACGGACGCTACGGCACCGCGGCCTTCCTCGTGGAGTGCACCCGAACGGGGATCGAGCCGCTGCACCCCTCCACCTGGACCGATCCGTTCCGCAGGTACAACCCTCGGAATCCATCGCACGACGTCCGAGAGGTCGCCCGGTTGCTGCGCGCCGGGGTCGTGGCGCTCGCCACGGGCGGTCCGGTGCGCGTCGCTCCGCCCGCCCCCGGTCCTCCCGAAGCGCGAAGGGAGCGTCCGAAGGGGCCTATCGTCGAGGACGATCCGATCGGACGCTCGAGGGAATAGGCGGGACGTCGCGGGTGTCGCACTGCGCTCGCCTTGCCCCAATCGAGGGGCGTGAATAACGGTGCCGGCGCCCAGCCTCCCCCGTCCGGAGTGTGCGATGATCGAAGTCCGCGGGCTCACACGCTACTACGGGACCACGAAGGCCGTCGAAGACCTCACGTTTTCGATCGCCTCCAACGAGATCGTGGGATTTCTCGGCCTGAACGGAGCGGGCAAGACCACCACGCTCAAGATCCTGGCCGGCCTGCTGCTGCCCACCGCAGGCGAGGTCCGGCTCGACGGCCAGGACCTCTTCTCCGCGCCGCTCGACGTCCGCAAGCGGATCGGGTTCCTCCCCGAGGAGCCCCCCCTCTACGCGGAGATGACCGTCCGCGACTTTCTGGTCCACGTGGGGCTGATTCGTGGCCTGACCCGCGAGGAGGCCGAGAGCGCCATCCCGAGCGTGGCCGAGCGGACCGGCATCCAGGAGGTGCTGGACCAGGTCATCGGGACGCTCTCGCACGGGTTTCGCAAGCGCGTGGGGATCGCCCAGGCCATCGTCCACCACCCGTCGCTCGTGATCCTCGACGAGCCGATCGCCGGTCTCGACCCCGTCCAGATCGTGGAGATGCGCGAGATGATCGTGGGGCTGCGCGCCACGTGCACGGTGCTCGTGTCCTCGCACATCCTCTCGGAGGTGTCCCAGACCTGCGACCGGCTGCTGATCCTGAAGAACGGCCGCCTCGCGGGTCAGGGCACCGAGTCGGAACTCGCCCTGCGCGCCCGTGGGCATGCACGGCTGCTTCTCTCGGTTCGCGGCACGCGCGAAGACCTCGCGCGGGCGCTCGACGGCCCCAGCGAGGTGACCGGCTGGACGGTCGAGGCCGAGGCCGGCGCCGTCTTGACGGCTCGGGTCGACCTCTCCGGAGACCATGCCGAAGTCGTCGTCCGGCGCCTGGTCGAGGCCGGCGTGGGGATCCGCCGGGTGGTCGAGGCCGAGGCGGAACTCGAACAGATCTTCCTGCAACTCACGGGAGAAGGTGAACGATGAGAGGCCTCCTCCTCGTCGCCCGACGCGATCTCCAGGCCTACTTCAACACGGCCTGGGGCTACGTGATCCTGGCGGCCATGCTCCTGATCGATGGACTGCTCTTCAACGCCTTCGCCATGGGCGCGTCGGCCCAGTACTCCTCCGACGTCCTGGAGAAGTTCTTCTACCTTTCCTCCGGGATCACCATGGCCGGTGCGGTCATCCTCACCATGCGGCTGTTCGGGGAGGAGCGGAGTGCGGGCACGATGGTCCTGCTCGACACCGCTCCGCTGACCGACCTGCAGATCGTCCTGGGCAAGTTCCTGGCCGGATTCGCCATGATCGCGATCCTGCTCGGCCTCACGCTCTACATGCCCGCCCTCATCTTCGTGAACGGCAAGGTGAGCCTGCTGCACATCGCCAGCGGGTACCTCGGCCTGCTCGCCCTCGGGGCCACGGTCACGGCCATCGGGACCTGGGGTTCGGCCGTCACCCGGGGACAGTACGTGGGCGCGGGCATCACGGCCGTGGTCACGGTGGCCCTCCTGCTCACCTGGATGCTGGCCAAGGTCTCGGATCCGCCCCTCAAGGCGATCCTCTCGTACGTCGCCCTCTTCGACAAGCACTTCCAGCCGTTCCAGAAGGGGCGGATCAACATCGAGAGCCTCGTCTACTACGCCTCCCTGACCTTTGCGTTCCTGGTCCTCGCCGTGCGGGGAATCCAGGGGAGGAGGTGGCGATGACCCCCGCGTCCTGGGCTGCCCTGACGGCCTTCCTCCTCCTCTTCCTGGGCGAGCGCACCTTCGCGGGCAGTCCTTCCATCCGGCTCACGCTCGATGGCCTGGCCGTCGTCCTGCTCCTGGCTGCCGTGGTCCTGCGCTGGCAGGCGCTCCGAGGCGCCACGCGGGCCGCACGGGTCGCGCACCGGAACGCGTTCGTATTCCTCCTGGTGGCCGTGGCGGGGGCCGTGGTCTACGGCCTCACGACCGGGGTCGTCCTGGACCGGCTGCCCCTCGGAGACACCGGAAAGGAGCGCTGGGACGTCATTCTCACGGTGCTCTGGCCGATCCTCGTCGCCGCCGGACTGGTGCCCTCGGTGGCCCTGGACCGGGCCATCGTGGCGTCCCCGGTCGCCGCGCATCCCCGCAGGGTGGCCGACGCGAGGGACGGCGCCCTGGCGGCCGTCCTGGCCCTGTGCATGCTCTTCCCCTTGAACTGGCTGGCCCACGAGTTCAACCACCGTTGGGACGTCACCTACTTCCGCACCACCTCCCCGGGCACGGCCACCCAGGACCTGGTGGCCAACCTGCAGGATCCCCTGCGGGTGGTGCTGTTCTTCCCAGAGGCCAACGAGGTCGCCCGCGAGGTGGTCCCCTACTTCGACGCCCTCTCGGGCCCGAACCTCTCGGTGGAGGTGGTGGATCAGGCGCTCGAACCGGAGACCGCCAAGGACCTCAAGATCCGGGAGAACGGCCACATCGTCTTCGTCGTGGCCGACCGGAACGAGAAGATCAAGATCGGGACCGACATCGACCGGGCCAAGAAGACGCTCAAGACCTTCGACGCCGAGGTCCAGAAGGCCATGCTCAAGCTCGCCAAGGGCAAGCGGGTGGCCTACTTCACCTCCGGCCACGGGGAGATGGCCTGGAGGGGCACCGAGACCGCCGATCGGAAGATCTCCCTGCTCAAGAAGGTCCTGGAGGAGGCACTCAACTTCCAGGTCCAATCGCTCGGCCTGGGCGAGGGACTGGCCAGCGACGTCCCGGACGACGCGACCATCGTCTTCGTGATGGGGCCGAAGTCCTCTTTCCTGCCCGAGGAGGCGGCCTCGCTCGACCGGTACCGCCTGCGGGGAGGCAGCCTGTTCGCGGCCTTCGACCCCGATATCGAGGAAGGTGCCGACTTCGGGCCGCTGCTCGCCCCCTACGGACTCGCGTTCCGTGCCACCCGGCTCGGCACCGACGACCGCAAGGCCTTCGTTCCCATCACGGGCGGCGTCCTGGACCGGCAGAACCTCGTCACGAACCGGTACTCGTCCCACGAGAGCGTCACCACGCTCACCAAGAACCGGTCCTCGGCGTGGGTGGTCCTTCCCGGCGCAGGCTCCCTCGAGGAGCTGCCCGAGCACGGCGGCAAGGTCACCGTGACCCTGCGTACCCCCGAGGTGTGGGAGGATCTGGACGGCGACTTCGAGTTCGACGAGGACCACGAGGAGAAGAAGGTGCGCGACGTGGCGGCGGTGGCCAGCGGCCCGGCCAACGACGGCAAGGAATACCGGGCTGTGGTCCTCTCCGAGGCGGGATTCGCCTCGGATGCGCTCCTCGCGTTCATGCGGTTCGGCGCACCCGCGCAGCTCGTGGCCGACGCCGTGAACTGGCTCCTGCGCGACGAAGGCGTCGCCGGGAGCACGAGCAACGAGGAGGACGTGAAGATCGTCCACACCAAGGAAGGCCAGGGCATCTGGTTCTACGCCTCCACCTTCCTGGTGCCCCTCGCCCTGGGTCTCCTCGGCTGGTTCCGGGTCCGGACCCGTCGCAAGAAGGGGGTCGCATGAGGCGCAGCGTCTACGTGTATGGCGGCCTGCTGGTCGGGCTGCTGGTCCTGGCCGGGCTCAGGTGGGGCGGTCTCCTGGGATCCGAATCCGATTCCGAAGACGGCTCGGTGGTCCTGTTGAAGGCCGCCCCCGGTGAGATCGAGAAGGTCACCTACCACGACGAGAAACAGGACGTGGTCCTGGAGTCTCGCGCCGACGACCTGGGCGACTGGGTCTGGGTGACGCTCGCGGAGCGCAAGCTCCCGCCCAAGAAGCCCGAGGAGCCGTCCGAGGCGGCTGCCTCCGATCCGGGTGGAGAGTCGACCGAGGCCACCCCGGAGGCAAAGGCCGAAGCGGGCGACCCGACGGCCGAGGCCCCTCCCGTCGAGGTGAAGACCCTCCACTTCAAGGGCGGAGAGGCCGCCGAGACCCTCATGGGGGCCCTGGCGCCCTTCAAGGCGCTGCGTCGCCTCGATGGCCTGACGCCCGAACGCCTCGCCCTCTTGGAACTCGACGACCCGAAGGCGTACCTGGAGGTCACGAGGAAGGGCAAGGTCCACCGGTTCGATCTCGGAGGCGAGGCCTACGGGACCAAGGACCGGTACGTCCGGGACCGGGATGGGGCGGTCTACCTCGTGGACGACGAGTCCGTACGTCCGCTCCGGTTCGCCCGCAGCCGGCTGCCGGAACGGCGGCTGTGGGCCTTCGCGGAGAAGGACATCGTGAGTGTGAGGATCGAGGCGAACGACGGCCGCTTCGTGACCATGGTCCAGCAGAACCGCGACGACCGTGACAAGGCCTACTGGGCCGGCGTCGCCGCCCCGGACCTCGAGGTGTCCGAGTACTCCAACTGGCTCGACAAGGCCCTGCGCCTGAAGGGGCTGTCCAACGTGGAACCCGGTGAGGAGCCCTCCGATCTCGAGGTCGTGTTCCGGATGACCCTCGAGAAGGAGAAGGAGAAGCCCGTCACGGTGGAGATCCTGCGTGCGCCCGGGGAGGGGGGTGTCGAGGAGTGGTACGGCCGCAGCGCGTTCACTCGGAGCCTGCTCAAGCTGGCCCGCACCCAGGCGGCAGAGGCGGCCGAGGACGTGCCCGACGTCATCTCCGCCCAGCCCGCCGAGGAAGAGGCGACCGAGGAGGAAGCCGCCCAGCCGCCCGGCTCGGTCCCTCCGGAGCCCACCACGGGGGCGATTCCGCTCCAGCCTCCGCCCGTCGTGCCCGGCATGCCCCCGCGGTTCCCGTCTCCCGCAGGCCCGGTCGGCACGCCCTAGCCGGGTTCGCGCCTACACCTCCATCACGCGCGCAGCGATGACGGTGACGTTGTCGTTGCCTCGACCGTCGAGGGCGGCCTTCACCAGCACGTCCGGGAGGTCCGTGGGGGAGGTGCAGCGGCAGATGCGTGCGATGGAGGCATCGTCGAGCGGATCCGTGAGGCCGTCCGAGCAGAGCAGGACCACGTCGTCCACCGCGAGCGGAAGGACGGACGTGTCCGGATCCACCGCGCCGTGGAAGCCGATCGACTGCACGAGGATGTTCTTGTGCGGCGCGATGCGGGCCAGCTCCGGCGTGAGGCGACCCGCGTCCACCTCGATCTGCACGAGCGTGTGATCCCGGGTCAGACGCTCCAACCTGTCCCCACGCCAGAGGTAGGCGCGGCTGTCGCCCACGTGGGCGAGGTGGAGCAGCCCCTCCTCCAGGATGGCGGCCACGAGGGTGGTGCCCATGCCCGTGCGGGAAGGGTCCAGGAGGGCTGCCTGCCGGATGCGGAGGCTGGCCTGGTTCATGGCGTAGCGCATCCGCTCCAGGACCATGTCGCTCCGGCCCGCCGTGATGCGATCGAGCCGCGTCTCGTCCGGATCGGTCTGCCCGAGCAGCAGCTCCCTGAAGGTGTCCACCGCGATGCGTGCGGCGACCTCGCCAGCCGCGTGGCCGCCCATGCCGTCGGCCAGCAGGAGCAGCCCGCTGTCCTCGTCCACGAGGAACCAGTCCTCGTTGCAGGCGCGCACCGGTCCCGGATCGGTGCGCGTGGTGGTCTCGATGAGCATACGGGACCCGGGGTGGTGGGGAGGCCCCATCGTCCGGAGCAGGCTACCCATAACGTGGGCTTCCAGGATGGGTAGCGGGATGCCCCCGCGCCCGCCCCGGCGGGCGCCTTCATGACCGAGCCCCGATCCCTCCCCGCGCCCGATCCTCATCCCGGCGATTCCGTCGGCGAATGGGTCGTCGTGGATCTCATCGGTCGCGGGGGCATGGCCGTGGTCTACCGGGTCGAACACCGGGGGACGCACGAGATCCGGGCCCTGAAGCTCCTGACGACTCGGATGTCCGGGGACGAGGCCAAAAAGCGCTTTCAGCGCGAGTACCGGGCGCTTGCGAGCCTCGATCACCCGAACGTCGTCCACGTGTTCGGCATGGGGACGTGGGAGGGGAGGCCCTGGTACGTCATGGAGTGGCTCGAAGGCCACGACCTCAAGGCCGAGATGGATCGGTGGAAGGGAGTTTCTCTGTCCGAACGCTTCCAGCGGGCGGAGGACGTGCTGGTGCAGGTGGCCGACGCCCTCGCCCATGTCCATGCGCGGGGCCTCGTGCATCGGGACGTGAGCCCGTCCAACATCATGGTCCTCCCGGACGGCAGGGTGAAGCTCATGGACTTCGGCGTGGTGAAGGCCCCGGGGGGAGACTTGACCGCGGCGGACGAACTGGTGGGCACGGTGGCCTGGATCGCTCCGGAGCAGTTCTCGGGCACGGGGGTGGACGAGCGGGCCGATCTCTACGCGCTGGGCGCCGTCCTCTACGTGATGCTGACGGGGAGACGCCCCTTCCACTCCCGGACGCTGGCTGGCTACCTGGAGAAGCACCTGCACGGCCGCCCACGGCCCCCTCGGGAGATTTCGCCCGAGGTTCCCGCACATCTCGACGAGGCCTGCCTGCGCCTCCTGGCCAAGGACCCGGCCGACCGGTTCGCATCGGCCAGCCACCTCATGCACTTCGTGCGCGCCGGTACGCCCCTCACGACAGACGTATACAGCGACCGATGGCCCGATCGCACGGTGGGGCGGGCCAGGGAGACCGCCCTGCTATGGGAGGCGGTGTCCGCGCTCGAAGCCGGCCGGGGGGGCGTGGTGGTGCTGGAGGGACCCTCGGGCGCGGGCAAGAGCCGACTCCTCGAGGATCTCGCCGCCCATGCCCGCAAGCAGGGCATCGCCGTGCTGCGGGGCGTGTGCGGCAAGAGCAGTCGGCGGGCCTTCTCCGGGTGGATGGAGGTGTACGGGGCCCTCACGGCGGGTCGGGCGGCCCAGCCCTCCGAGGTGCTGCGGCGCGTGTTCGAAGCCGACGACGACCGGACCTCCGATGCACCGGTGGAACGATACGCCATCTACGCCGCGTTCCTCGATCTCCTGAAAGGCGGCCCGGCGCGCCTGATCCTGCTCGACGGCCTCCAGCGCGCGGACTCGGGAACCCTGGGCCTTGCGGAGTACCTCGTCCGAAACCTGCTCGCCCTGGCCCACGAGCCCGTGCTCTTCGTGTTCGCACGCTGGCCCGTCGCCCACAGCGCCGATCCGCAGGCGGGCCTCGTGAACGGGGAGGCCACCGGGGTGCCTGCCCAGGTGGTGGACCTGGGGCCGCTGCCTGTGGCAGCCATCGAGGATCTCCTGCTGGATCTCGTGCCCGGAGATCGGCAGGCGGGGACGCTGGCTGCGAGAATTCAACGGGAAACTGCTGGAAACGCCCACTTCGCGGTGGAGATGATCCGCGCGCTGGTGGAGGAACGGATCGTTCGACCG
>JAFGLY010000031.1 GCA_016927815.1 Deltaproteobacteria bacterium
AGCCCGCCACCGGCCGAAACCGAGGTCATGGCTGCCCTGACCCCAGATCCCTCCCTCCCGCTCTCGGCCGCGCACACCGACGTGGTGTTGGCCATCGTCTGCACCTTTCGCAAGGATCGCCTCCAGGCCTACGGCCAGACCCGCGACACCTCCCCGTTCCTGGCCAGGCTCGCGGCCAACGGAGTGGCCTTCGAGCGCACGATCACCCAGGCGTCCTGGACCCGACCCTCCGTGGGCTCCATGCTGACCGGCCTCTGGCCCGGGGTCCTGCAGCTCGACGACCCCAGCGACCGAGGCTTCCACAACCGCTCCCTGTCTGCCGAGGCCACCACGCTGTCCGAGATCCTCGAGGGCGCCGGCTACCGGGCCCTGGGGATCTCGGGCAATCCGAACGTCTCCTCGACCTTCGGCTTCGACCAGGGATTCGCCGTCTACCACGAGCCGGAGGTGCTCTGGCGCGACGAGCAGGGGCCGCCGCCCTCGGGCGGAACCCTCGTGCAACAGCTCCTGGAGGACCTCGACGCCTCGGCCTCGGACCAGCGCGTCTACCTCCAGGCGTTGTTCGTCGACACGCATGCCCCCCGCCATCCCACGCTGCGCGCTCGCCGGGCCATCGAGCGCGGGGAGGAGGGGGGCGACGTGAGCGAGCGGGTCCGAAGGTACGACGCGGCGCTGCGCACGCTCGACGGTCACCTCGCGGACCTCTTCGTGGAGGTGCAACGGCGCCGCCCCAACCTGCTGTTCGTCGTCATCGGCGATCACGGGGAAGGCCTCGACCTTCCGCCCGGCCATGGCCCGGGTCACGGCAACCACCTCTACACCACGACGACCGACGTCCCGTTCTTGATCTGGCACCCTGCCCTGCCCCAGCCGGGCCGACGGGTCGACGGGCTGGCCATGGGCGTGGACCTCCTGCCCACGATTCTCGAACTCCTGGGCCTGCCCGTACCCGGCCAGCTGGACGGACTCAGCCAGGCTGGCGCCGTCCTGGGCCGCACGAGTACGGCCGCCCACGAGAAGGCGTTCAGCGAGACCCTCTTCCGGAAATCCGACAAGACTGCTGTGATGGCCGATGGCTGGCACCTGATCCGCGACCGGAAGGCCGGCGGAGAGGAGCGGCTCTACCACCTCTCCGAGCCGCTGGAGGTGTCCGACCACCTCGCGGACCAGCCTGAGGTCCGGGCCAGGCTGGGTGCCGAGCTGGACGCCTGGGAGGCCAGGGTCCGTGCCGCCGCAGAGGCCTCGGGCCCACCCGTGGAGGCCCTCCCCTCGAAGGAGACGCTGCACCGTCTCGAGATGCTCGGGTACCTGGATTGATCCTGACCGCCCTCGTGGAGGTCCCCCGGGGCGGGTTCCGCAAACGGGAGGCGGGCGGTTCGGAGGAGGACAGCTGGATCTCGCCCCTGCCCGCCCCCTTCGCGTACGGGTGCGTGCCGGGGCTGGAGGCGCCCGACGGCGACGCCGCTGACGCGGTGATCCTCGGCATGCAGCCGGAAGCCGGAGCGCGGGTGACCCTTCCGGTGGTCGCGGTGGTCCGGTTTCGGGACCAAGGAGTCTCCGACCCCAAGTGGGTGCTGGCGCCGGGACCGCTCCCACCCGGCCGAATGAGGGCGCTCGCCGCCTTCTTTCGTTTCTACGCCTTGGCCCGTCGTCTGCTCGACATCCTCCGCGGCCGGCGCCCCAGCACCCGGTTCGAGGGCGTGGTCCCGCTCGACCCTGGGGCAGACGCCCTGCCCGGGTCTTGAGAGGTACGGACTCGGTGCCCGGCCTTCCCTGCGCCCGCGACCCGGACCCCTCGGCTCACCGGACACCCTCGGGTACGACGAGGAGGTCGAGGCAGATCGGGAGGCCGGCATCGAGACGGGCGAGCAGGCTGGGCATCTCCGAGAGGCGGACGCAGTACCGATGGGCGTCGTCCGCGAACGACACCGCGCACCCCCCCGCCTCCACCGCGAACCCCGCGATCACGAGTCCACGGTCGGCCATGGTTCGAGCAAAGGCAACGAGGACGTCCTCCATCTCGGGCGACGGCGCGGGTTGGATGAGATCCAGGATGCGGCGGCAGGTGTCTTCCATCGGCTGCACCAGCCTCCATTCTACTCCAACGCGTCGTTTCGTCGAAACTCCCGTCGAGGACGGGGTCTGCCCCGCGTTCGGCGCTGGCTTGGCCGATCGGGGGAACGTTACCAGGAGGGGGGGCGCTCCCGACACCCGCCATCGAGGAGCCACCGTGCGCTGCCTCGTCCACCGACCGTGAATCTCGCTGCCGGGCTGCTCGCTCGGGTCCTGGCCGCAGGTCTCGTGGGCTGCGCGCCCCCGGCCCTGGACCTGGTGGCGATCGCCGGAGACGGGGGGGTGGAGGTGGTGGCCACCCGTTCCCTCGACCGGGTGACGGTCCACTCGGAGGACGGTGCACTCGTCGCCCTCCGCACGATGGACCCGCCGACGGCGCACGTCTTCGTCCCCATCGCGCTCCCCCCGGGATCGTCCGGGCGCGTGCAGGGCCGTACGGGGTCCATCGCGTCTGTGGCCTCGTGGCACAACCCGGCCGCACCGGGCCCCGTACGGCTCGCGATCGAGGTCCCCTTGGGTCAACCTCAGCGACCGGTTCGGGCCGGGGAGGTGCTGGACGTGCCCGTACCACAGGGCAGCCGCGTACCCTTGGCCCTGCACCTCGAGGCGCTGTGCCCGGTGGAGGCCCGGGTGCGGGTGGACGGGCGGACCGAGGACCTCGGTCCGATCCCCCCGGGAGCGCAGAGGACCGTCCTGGGCACGCTGGGGAGCGAGGATCCGGTGGCCGTGGAGGTGGGGATATCCGGCACCGAGGCGGCGACCTTCGCCTTGAGGCCGCGGTCCCTCTCGGCGACCGAGGCCGCCGGACACCTCGAGATCGAGGACGTTCGCTTCCCCGCGGACGCCTGGGGCCGTGCCTGGCGAGCCCGTCGGAGCGACCGGGTGGATCTGCCGAGCCCCTGGTGGCACGCCCTGCTCGCCCGAGCCGGCCTGGGCATTCGTGCGCGGCCCGATCAGGCTCCCTGGGCCTGGCAGGCGGTGACCCTCACGAACACCGCGCGGACGGACCTTCCCGTCGTGCTGGAGGCCGTGGTGCTCGACCCGTCCGGCACTCCTGCGCCGGCCTTCCGGCCTCGCCTGCGCGAGGCTGAGGGCGGCACGGGCACGGTGGCGGCCCTGCTCTCGGTGCCTGCGGGGGGAAGCGCCACGGCCGCCCTGCCCCTGTTCGTGGACGACGACCTGTTGCCCGCCGAGGCCTCGTCCTGGACCCGCCGGATCGCGGTCCTGCCGCTGGGTGGGGACGAGGCGCTGCTGGTGGAGGAGCGACCCCTCCATGCACGCCGAGGCAACACCTGGGCCACGCTGGGCCTGCTGCACGCCCTGGGAAGCGCGCTCGTCGGGCTCGCCCTGCTGATGGCGCGGACCGGCGGCTGGTTGCGCGCGGCTCGCACGTCCGACCTGGTCACCCTCGCCCTGTTCGGGACACTGGGATTCGTGGCCTCGGTGGCCTCACAGCTCCTGGGCATGGCGGTCGGTGCGATCCTGGGCCCTTTCTCTCCGCTCCTGACGGGTCTGGTGGACGACGTCTTTCGTGTGGCCCTGCTGGCCACGCTCGTCACGCTCCTGCCGCGCCCCGGGACCATCGCGTTGGCGGTGCTGCTGGCCTTCCTCATGCGGGGGCTGGCCATGGGGTCCTTCCACCCCCTGGACCTCGTCGCCCTCGGTACGTCCGTGGCCTGGCTGGAAGGCACGCTCTTTCTCGTGGGTGCGACGCGCTCCCCCGGCTGGCACGACCGTTCGCGGTGGGGGCGCCGGATCGGGCTCGCCGTGGCGTTCTCCGTCGCGGGCATGGCGTCCACGCTGGGCAACCTGGCGATGTCCGCGGTCTTCTACCGCCTGTGGTACGCGAGCTGGTACGTGTTCGCCCTCCTGGCCCTGCCCTCCGGCATCTACATGGTGCTGGCCTGCTGGCTCGCGGTCCCATTCGCGGACTCGCTGCGCCGAGTGGAAGCCTGAGAGGCTTCAGGCGGGGGGCCCCTACTCGTCCCGAGCGTCCCGGCGGAACGCGTCCTCGAGCCGCTCCTGCTTGGCCGGGGGGGTCTGGGTGGGCTGGGCAGCCGACACCCGGCTCAGAGAGGCCTGCACCTCGGCGCGCATGCCCGCGTTCGATCCCGCCAGGGCGAGCGCCCGGCTGTAGTGGAAGATCGCGGTCTGGAAGTCCTTGGTCCGCTCGGCGACCTGGCCGAGCCCGTAGTGGGCTCCACCGCTGGTCGGCTCGATCTCGAGAGCCTCCTGGAAGGCGACCCTGGCGGCCGCGAAGTCCCGGGTGTCGAGGGCGGACCAGCCGTCCTTGAGGTAGGCCACCGCGCTGGTCGGGGCGGGCACGGGGGGCTCGGCCACCGGGGTCTCGGGGGTCTCGTCCGGGGGGGCTTCGTCGGGAGGCTCGGCCGGCCGATCGATCGAGGAGGCCGTGGGGAGGACCTCGGGCTCCTCGAGGATCGGCGATGCGTGGACCGGCGGCGGCTGTTCGTCGGACGAAACCCTCGGCCGGTACGACGCTGGGGCCGTGCGGACGACGGCGTTCGCTTGCCCAGGCTCCTCCACGGGCTCTGGAGGGGACTCGGCGACGAGGGGCGTCTCGGGGAGTGCCTCCCCTCCTGCTTCGGGCACCTGAGCCTCCGCCACGGGCAGCGAAACCTCGGGCTCGGACGGCGTCAGGACGAGAGCCTCGCGGTGGCTCAACGTCTGCCAGATCAGGACCCCGAGCACGACGATGGCGACCAGGGGCGCGCCCCACATGACCAGGGTCACGGCGAGCGGCCTGCCCGCCGGACGGCGCGGGGCCTCCTCCTCGAGAAACGACGACGGCTCGGACGCCTCCCAGTGCCACTCGTCCCGGCCGGCGACCGGCCGGGGCTCTGAGACGATCTGGCCGGGCGGCACGCTGTAGGGACCGTCCACGGTGTCCACGTGGCGCGCCGAGCGGGACGCAGGGGGGGGCAGGACCGGAGCGGCGTCGAGAAGTGCCTTCTCGGCCTCCGGTGCCAGGGCGTCCACGTCCTCGGGTGGGGCCACCAGGGGGGGTGGGCGGATCGGCAACCGGGTCGGCTCGGGCAGGACGAGCGGCGAGAGCACGGGGGCTTCGAGGGGCGACGGCACGACGTCGGGCGGCTCGGGGGTCCACGCCTCGGAGGGGGCGAGCCCCGCGCCCCCGGGCTTCGGGGGCACGTAGGGGGTGGCCGGCTCCTCGGGCGGAAACGTCTCCCAGGCGCTGCGTGGGGGCCGGTGGGACACGGTCGAGGAGGAACCGGGCTGGGCCGAGGTGAATCGCGTTGGCGGCGGCACCTCGGGGCGTGAGGGCGGTGTGTCCGGTGCCTGGAAGGATTCGGAGACGTCCTCCGGGGGTGGGCCCAGAGTCACGTGCCCCGGGACCGGGACGTCGAACTCCTCTCCGAACGGCGAGCCGGAGGGTGCGTCGGCCGCTGGCAGGGGGCTCAAGGCCTCCGCGATGCGGGCGGCGTCACCGGGACGCCGCGCGGGGTCCGGATCGGTGGCCGCGATCACGACGTCGCGCAGGCCACGGGGGAGATCTTCCCCTGGATCCAGGCCGCCCTGGCGCATCTTGAGGGCCGTCAACCGAGCGATCCGGCGAGCGGGCGGCAGGGAGGGGTCGACCGGAAACGCCCGTCGCCCGGTGAGCGCCTCGTAGAGGATGAGACCCAGCGCATGGATGTCGCCGGCCGTCGTGCCGCCAGCGTGTGGGTCCTCGAGGGATTCCGGGCCCGCATAGGCGAGGGACTCGGCGTCCAGGCCATCGGCGCGCCGATCCTCGCGGAACACGCCTCCGAAGGAGATGAGGCGGACGGAGCCGTCCTCGGCGAGCAAGATGTCCGGGGGGCGGAGATCGCCGTGGCGGTGGCGGCCCTGGTGGACGTGCGAGAGGGTGAGGGCCACGGGGCCGAACAC
Source organism: Deltaproteobacteria bacterium (assembly GCA_016927815.1). GTDB lineage: Bacteria > Myxococcota_A > UBA796 > UBA796 > JAFGLY01 > JAFGLY01. Next base: position 5,980 of record JAFGLY010000031.1, read on the forward strand.
GGAGGCGGCCTCCGTCATCGACATCGGCCCTTCGGCCAGCCGCAGGGAGAGCTGCCGCCCGGGTACCCGCTCTGAGGCCGCCCACAGGAGGCCACGCTCGGGGAGTTCCCCCCACCCCAGGACCCGGACGAGCCCCTCGTGCCTCGAGAGGAGGAGGGGCTCCATCGCCCGGATGAACCGCTCGCGCGCAGCGTTCCACTCGGGGGGGTGCGCCACCCGGATGTCCACCTCGATGCGCGGGCTCAAAGCGTGGTGACCCACGAACTCGGCGGTCGCGGCTCCCTCGCACGTGGAGGCTCCGACCACCCAGTCGCCGATGCGTTCACCAACGCGCAGCATGGGACCTCCAGCGCCGGGCACGGCTCGCCCGCCGGCGACGTATCCACGCACGACCGGCCGTGCATTCGACAGACCCCGCGAGAGGGCTCACCGTCCGGTCGCGACGTCGCGCGCACGCGCCCCCATCGCCCGGATGGGGCGGGTGCGCCGACGGGCGACGAGCGGGCCCTCGGGTCAGGTGGAGGGACCTGCGGGCGGAGCGGGGGTCTCGGATCCGAACGGGAGCACCAACTCGGACAGGTGCTTGAAGTAGGCGTACCGTTGGCGGGTGGCCAGCTGGGCCGCTTCGGCCAGCTCGTGGAACCGGGCGGCGTCCATACGTTCGACCATCCGGAACCGTGTCTCGTTGCGCATGAACTCGAGGACCGGCGCCTTGGGTTCGCGGGAGTCGAGCTGGAGCGGAGGCTTGCCCTCGGCCACGCGACGGGGATCGTACCGGTAGAGGGGCCAGAGGCCCGAATCCACCGCGAGCTGCGACTGGTCGGGCCCCTTCGCGAGGTCGTAGCCGTGCGCGATGCACGGGCAGTAGGCCAGGATGATGGACGGACCGCGGTAGGAGTCCGCTTCCTGGAACGCCCGCACCGTGTGGAGGTCGCGCGCCCCCATGGCCACGGCGGCCACGTAGGCGTTCCCGTAGACCATGGAGACGAGGCCCAGATCCTTCTTCTGGATCTCCTTGCCCGAGATGGCGAACTTTGCCGAGGCCCCCATGGGGGTGGCCTTGGAGGCCTGGCCGCCGGTGTTGGAGTAGACCTCGGTGTTGAGCACCAGGATGTTGATGTCGCGCTTGTTGGCGATCACATGGTCGAGCCCGCCGTAGCCGATGTCGTACGCCCACCCGTCACCGCCGACGATCCACACGGTCTTGCGGACCAGGTAGTCCGCCACGTCCTCGAGACGCCGGGCCTCGGGGAGGGAGAGGCCGCGGAGCGCCTCCTTGAGCGCGGCCACGCGCGCCCGCTGGGCCGCGATGCCGGCCTCTTGGGTCTGATCGGCCGTGAGCATCTCGTGGACGCGCTCCTCGCCGAGGTCGCGTTCGAGGTGGACGAGCAGATCGCGAGCCACCCGGGCGTTGGCATCGAGGGCAAGGCGGAACCCGAACCCGAACTCCGCATTGTCCTCGAACAACGAGTTGCACCACGCGGGCCCCCTGCCCACGGCGTCCTGGCAGTAGGGCGTGGTGGGCAGGTTGCCGCCGTAGATGGAGGAGCAGCCTGTGGCGTTGGCCACGAGCAGCCGATCGCCGAAGAGCTGCGTCATCAGCTTGACGTACGGGGTCTCGCCGCAGCCCGCGCACGCGCCCGAGTACTCGAACAGGGGACGGAAGAGCTGAGACCCCTTGACATCGATGCGGTGGACCCGGGTGCGGTCGAGGTCGGGCAGGCCGAGGAAGAACGCGTAGTTCTCGCGCTCCTGCTCCCGGACCGGAATCAGCGGCTCCAGGTTGATGGCCTTGCGGTTCGGCTGGGTCTTGCTCCTGCCCGGGCAGGTGCCCACGCAGACGCCGCAGCCGGTGCAGTCCTCGGGGGCCACCTGGATGACCCACTTCAAGCCGGCGAATTCCCGTCCCTTGGCATCTGCCGAGCGGAACGAGGCCGGGGCGTCGGCGAGCAGGGCCGGATCGAACACCTTGGGCCGGATGGCGGCATGAGGGCACATCAGCGAGCACTTGGCGCACTGGATGCAGGCCGCCGGATCCCAGATGGGCACGTCCTGCGCGATGGACCGCTTCTCCCACTGCGTGGTGGCGGTGGGCCACGTGCCGTCCACCGTGAACGCGCTCACCGGCAGGCGGTCGCCCTCGCCGGCCAGCATGGTCGCAATGACGTCCCGGACGAACGCCGGGGCTTCGGGAGAGACCACGGGCGGGCGGACGCGCTCGGTGGTGACCTGCCGGGGCACCTCCACCTCGTGGAGGTTGGCGAGGGTCTGGTCCACGGCCCAGAAGTTCTTGCGCACCACCTCCTCGCCCTTGCGGCCGTAGGTCTTCTGGATGGTGCCCTTGATCTTCCGGATGGCATCCTCCTGCGGGAGCACGCCTGAGATGGCGAAGAAGCAGGTCTGCATCACGGTGTTGATGCGGGTGCCCATCTCGGTCTCGCGCGCCACGGCGTAGGCGTCGATCACGAAGAAGCGAAGCCGCTTGTCCACGATGGACCGCTGCACCTCGCGGGGGAGGTGGTCCCACGTCTCCTCGGTCCCGTACGGCGAGTTGAGCAGGAAGACCGCCCCGGGCGCCGCGTACTTGAGGACGTCCAGCTTCTCCAGGAACACGAACTGGTGACAGGCGACGAAGGAGGCCTGCTTCACGAGGTAGGGAGACCGGATGACCCGAGGCCCGAACCTCAGGTGGGAGATGGTGTACGACCCGGACTTCCTGGAGTCGTACACGAAGTACCCCTGCGGATAGAACTCGGTCTCCTCTCCGATGATCTTGATGGAGTTCTTGTTGGCGCCCACGGTGCCGTCGGCGCCGAGGCCCACGAAGACCGCGCGCTTCACGTCGTCGGGCTCGATGTCCAGGTCGTGGTCGTAGGGCAGCGATTCGTGGTGGACGTCGTCCTCGATGCCCACGGAGAAGTGGTTGCGGGGCTCGGCCTCGCACAGGTTGTCCAGCACCGCCTTCACCATGGCGGGGGTGAACTCCTTGGACGACAGGCCGAACCGGCCGCCCACGAGGGTGGGGAGGGTCTTCAGGATGCCGGCTTTCCGAGCCTGGTGGAGTGCGCCCATGACATCCAGGTAGAGGGGCTCGCCAATGGAGCCTGGCTCCTTGGTGCGGTCCAGGACCGCGATGTGCGTGACCGAGGCCGGCAGGGCCTTCACGAAGTGCTCGACCGAGAAGGGCCGGTACAGGCGGACCTTCAGCAGGCCGACCTTCTCACCGCGCGCCACGAGCCACTCTACGGTCTCGTGGGCGGTCTCGGCCCCGGATCCCATGAGAACGACCACCCGTTCGGCTTCCGGGTGCCCTACGTAGTCGAACAGGTGGTAGGCACGGCCGGTGAGCTCCGCGAAGCGGTCCATGGTGGCCTGGACGATCCCGGGGCAGGCCGCCGGGAGGTGGTTCCCCGCCTCCCGCTGCTGGAAGAACGTGTCGGGGTTCTGGGCGGTGCCCCGCAGCACCGGCCGGTCCGGCGTGAGCGCCCGCATCCGGTGGGCGGCGATGTCCGCCGGATCCATCATGCGGAGCAGGGTCTCGTTGGAGAGGTACTCGATGCGGGTGACCTCGGACGAGGTGCGGAACCCGTCGAAGAAGTGCAGAAAGGGCACGCGCGACTTCAACGTGGCGGCGTGGGCGATGCAGGCCAGGTCGTGGACCTCCTGCCCGGAGTTGGAGCTCAGCAGGGCGAAGCCGATCTGGCGGCACGCCATGACGTCGGAGTGGTCTCCGAAGATGGAGAGTGCGTGCGTGGCCAGCGTGCGGGCCGAGACGTGCATCGCGAACGGAAGGTACTCCCCCGCGATCTTGTACATGTTCGGGATCATGAGGAGCAGGCCCTGGGAGGCCGTGAAGGTCGTCGTCAGGGCACCGGCCTGCAGCGCGCCGTGGACCGCGCCCGCTGCGCCGCCCTCGGACTGCATCTCGACCACGTCCGGCACGGTCCCCCAGATGTTGGGCCTCCCCGCGGCCGACCACTCGTCGGCAAACTCGCCCATCGAGGAGGAGGGGGTGATCGGGTAGATCGCGATGACCTCGCTGCACCGGTGGGCGACGGACGAGGCCGCCTCGTTCCCGTCCACGGTGATCCTCAGACGCTCGGCCATGATGCCTCCGTTCATGCGTAGAAGAAGCAGGGTCCCCGGGGCGGATGCCGACCCGATGGCTGGGGCCGGCCGGGATTCCCCGGGAGCCCGTTTCCTTATACGAGGGGGATGCGCAGTCAAGGCGACGAGGTGACCCCCTCGCCCGGGTGCTGCGCGTCGCCATGCTCCCGCGTGGCGGGCGTGGGCAGGCACGCGGTCTCGGGCTCGAGCGTGGACCCGGGCTCCCGAGAGCGGGACGACCCGGACTGCGGGCAGGCTTGACCCCTCGAGAGATCCGGGAGTACGTTCCGGGCATGTGGACGCTACCCGTGCGCTCCTTGCTGCTGCCGACCCTGCTGGCCCTCCTCTCGTGCGACCGCACGGAGCCGGACTCCGGGGAGGGCGAGGTGGACACCTCGGAGACCCCCGAATCGCCCCTCTCCAGCGAGAGCCACTGGGTGGCCGTGGACGCGGGGGGCGAGCACACCTGCGGACTGGACGAGGACGGCCACGTGGCCTGCTGGGGTCGAGACGACCAGGGGCAGGCCGACGCGCCCCAGGGGGTCTTCGTCCGGGTGAGCGCAGGCGCCTACCACTCCTGCGCGATCCGCGACGACCGCACGGTCGCGTGCTGGGGATGGGACGCCTTCGGGCAGGCTTCACCGCCGGCAGGCAGGTTCGTGGCGGTCCATGCCGGAGGGCACCACACCTGCGCGTTGGACGAGGCTGGAGGGATGACCTGCTGGGGATCGGACGAGACGGGTCAGATCGGCGAGCCCACGGGTACGTGGAGCCAGGTGAGCGCCGCCTTCTGCCACACGTGCGCCCTCCGGCCCGACGCCACCCTGGAGTGCTGGGGGTGGAACGAGTACGGCCAGGCCCGACCCCCCGAGGGGTCCTGGCTCCAGGTGTCCGGCGGGAGCTACGACCACACGTGCGGGGTCCTCCTCGACGGCCGAGCCACGTGCTGGGGCTGGGATCTCTACGGGCAGTCGTCGCCGCCCTCCGAGACCTTCACCGAGATCAGCGCCGGCTGGCGCCACACCTGCGGGCTCATGGGGAACGGGATCGTGCGGTGCTGGGGCTGGAACGGCGACGGCCAGAGCACCCCACCCGAGTCGACGTACACGCACGTGAGTTCGGGCGATCACCACACCTGCGGGCTGCGTCCGGACGGACGCATCCAGTGCTGGGGATGCGCCGGGGAGGCCGCCTCCTACGGCCAGTGCACGCCGCCCTAGTGGGCGGTCGGGATTCGAGTGGAAATCGTGTCCTTCTTCGAGTACCGTGATGGGCGGTGGCGCCAGCGCCTTTGCCGGGATGTCAATTCCTGGTAAAGTTGCCGTGTCGGAGTGCCGGCATGTCGCTTTTCCTCCTCCTCCTCGCACCCCTGGCCCAGGCTTCGGAGACCTTCGAGGGGTACACCTTCTATGGGGGGGATCCGCACATGCACTCCGGCGTCTCGGGCGACGGGCACTCGTCGGACGTGGGCTCGCGGGCGAGTGCCGAGTACAACGCGCTCACGGACCTCGACGCCCTCTGTGCCGAGGCCGGTCTCGACTGGGTGGCCGTGACCGACCACGCGAACGACGTGTTCGCCGCTTCCGCATCGGACTGGGCCTACGGCTGGTCGTTCGTGCTCGAACACGACGACGATGCCACGGGCATCGTCCTGATCCCTGCGGCAGAGCTGGCCTTCACGGCGGGCTCGAGCCCGCTCGGCCACAAGAACTTCTACTTCTTCGGAGACGAGGCCGACCTGGCGGACCTGGTCGTGAGCGACCTGCAGTTCGGGGACCCGACCGACCGGGACATCGGAGACTGCGCCACGCTCGAGGCGTGGCTGCCCCTCGTGGGGTCCGCCTGGGGCGACATGCTGGTGATCCCGCACCACCCCATGCCCATGGGACCCGCACCCACGAGCTGGGACTGCTACCAGGAGGCGTGGACGCCCGCCGTGGAGGTCTACTCCTCCTGGGGCAATTCCCTGGATCCTGAGGCGGACTACGACCCGACCGTGCGGGGGGTCTACTCCGCGGGGTCGGTCTACACCGCGCTCGAGGACTACGGGTACCACCTCGGCTTCTGGGCGGGCACCGACAACCACTTCACCAGCCCCGGCGGCCTGGATCACCTCGCTCCGGACCAGCATGCCTCCTCGGGGGGCATCACCATCGCGATGCTCGACGCGTCCGAGGCCTGGACGCGCGCCAACCTCCATGCGGCCTTCCTGGATCGACGCACGCTGGCCTCCTCGGGGCCCGTCCTCCCGCTCGTCGTGGAGTACAGTTCCTCCGGGTACCTGCTCGCGACCCTGGGGCAGGACTTCGAGTTCCCCGACGACGAGGGTCTCACCCTCACCGTCCGGTTCCCCGAGGCCTACGACGAGGCCGTGACGGGGGTGTCGGTCACCGGGCCCGACGGCGACGTGTCCTTGACCCGGGTGGTGGCCGGCACCTGGGAGCACGCGTGGGAGGTCTGGGAGGTCCCCGAGTGGTCCTACGCCTGGGCCTCGGTGGATGGCCCGACCTTCTTCGGATCGGCCTACGTGGACGACTCGAACGACACCGACGAGGAGCGTGTCTGGGCGAGCCCCTCCTGGGCCACGCCGGTTCCGGCCGACGCCGACACCGACGGGTACGAGTCCGACACCTGGGGTGGGGGGGACTGCGACGACCACGACGCCGGGATCCACCCGGGGGCTGCGGACACCTGGTACGACGGCGTGGACTCGGACTGCGACGGGGCCTCGGACTTCGACCGGGACGCGGACGGATACACGTCGGACGCCTGGGGGGGTGAAGACTGCGACGATGGCGATTCAGGCGTAAATCCCGGGGCCGTCGAGACCTGGTACGACGGCGTGGACTCGGACTGCGATGGCTGGAGCGACTACGACGCCGACCAGGACGGATTCCGTTCCTTCTGGTTCTGGGGCTGGGACTGCAACGACCGGGACGCCTCGGTCCACCCCTGGGCCACCGAGACCTGGTACGACGGCGTAGACCAGGACTGCGACGGCCGCAGCGACTACGACGCCGACATGGACCGCCACGACGCACGGGCCTGGGGCGGCGACGACTGCGACGACGACGATGGGGCCATCCATCCCGGTGCCCGGGAGATCTGGTACGACGGCGTGGACCGGGACTGCGACGGCCGCAGCGACTACGACGCCGACCTCGACGGGTTCGACTGTGACGCCTGGGGCGGCGACGACTGCAACGATCACCACGCCTGTGCCCACCCGGGCGCCGTGGAGACCTGGTACGACGGCGTGGACGGGGACTGCCTCGGCGGGAGCGACTACGACGCCGACCTGGACGGGCACGACGGTGGCGTCTGGGGCGGCGACGACTGCGACGACGGCGACACCTCCATCCACCCGGACGCAACGGAGACCTGGTACGACGGCGTGGACCAGAACTGCGACGGCTGGAGCGACCACGACGCGGACCAGGACGGGCACGACGCCGTCGTCTCGGGCGGCAGAGACTGCGACGACACCGACGTCGGCGTGCACCCGGACGCGACGGAGATCTGGTACGACGGGGTGGACCAGGACTGCGACGGCAACGACGACGACCAGGACGGGGACGGCTGGCCGCGGAAACGCGATTGCGACGACACCGATCCGGAGGCCTGGCCCGGGGCGGCCGGATGGACCCTGGACTGCCGGCGCATCCCCCCCTTCACGAGGCCATTCCGGCTCGCCGAGGCGTCCTGGGCCACCCGTGTCCTCGCCGCGGCGGGCTGCGCCACGGTCCCAAGGCGTCCCTGGTCGGCGGTCCTCCTCCTCCTGACCACGCTCGCGGTGCTGGCCCGACGCCGCGCCTGAGGGGGACGGGTCGGGTCCTGGGGTTACCGCAGCGTCCGGATCACACGCGACACGGCCAGGGCTGCGGCTCGGACGTCTGCCTCCGTGATCGGGTGGTGCGTCACGAAGCGCATCTCGCCGTCCTCGGGCGGGTAGGTCAGTACCCCTTCGGACGCGAGCCGCGCCCGCAGCCGATTCCAGTCGATCCGCTCGCGGTCGATACGCCAGAATACCATGTTGATGGCGGGTTCTCTGGTGATCACCACGCCCGGGATCTGTCCAATCAAGCCGGCGAGCAGCCGGGCGTTGGCGTGGTCCTCCGCGAGGCGACTCACCATGTCGGCGAGGGCCACCCGGCCCGGCGCGGCGATGACCCCTGCCTGTCGCATGCCCCCGCCCATGCGCTTGCGGTTGCGGCGTGCGGCGTCCACGAAGGCCGAACGACCCACGAGCAGCGAACCCACCGGTGCGCACAGCCCCTTGGAAAGGCTCAGCGACAGGGAGTCCACCGGCGCCGCGAGCCTGGCCGGGTCCACGTCGAGTGCCACCGCGGCGTTGAGGAACCGGGCGCCGTCCACGTGAACGGGAACCTTGTGTCGGTGGGCCACCCGTGCGACCGCTGCCAGGTCGACGGGGGGCATGATCTCCCCACAGGACGTGGCCTGCTCCAGCCACACGCAGCCTGTACGAGGGAGGTGGATGTCGTCTCCGACGCGGATCCGGCGTGCCACTTCGACTGCGGTCGGCCACCGGCCGTTGGCGGGAGCCAGGGCCCGCACCTGGACGCGGGCGAGGAGCGCAGCCGCGCCCGCCTCGTGGACGACCACGTGTGCCTGCTCCGACACGACGACCTCGTCGCCGGACGCGCAGTGGGTGAGCAGCGCGCACTGGTTGGCGAACGTGCCCGACGGGACGAACAGCGCCGCCTCCTTGCCGAGCAGGCGGGCCGCATCGGCCTCCAGCGCCCGCACGGTGGGGTCCTCCCCGATCACGTCGTCGCCCAGTTCGGCGGTGGCCATGGCCTGGCGCATGGCGGGCGTGGGCAGGGTGACGGTGTCGGATCTCAGATCGATGGGCATCCTTCATGCTCTCCTTCAGTCCGGGTCGCAGGGACCGTCGCAGAAGTTCTCCACGACGGCCTCCTCGAAGAACGCACGGATCTGCTCCTGGCCCGGGGTCTCGTGACGAGGCCTCTCGTGCGTGTCCGTCCGGGCGTCGCACGGGACCTGCTCCACCGGCTCCACGACACCGTAGTCGAACTCCACCAGGGCAGATCCCTGGAACGGCGTCGGACGCGTCTCGAGCCCCCACACGTTGCGGGCCGGCGGGTGAACGAGCCACACGTCGAAGGCACGGGCCGCCAACTCGGCGCCGAGCGAGGGCACCTGGGCATCCCCGATGGCGGCCTGGAGGAGCACCTGCTTGTTGGGTGTGACGTCGTCGAGCGGGCGACTCCGGACGTAGCGCGCCCAGGCGGCCGTCTCGCCGGGATCCCAGAGCATCTGCATGAGGGCGACGAGCACCGCGATGTCCAGGGGGTCCTCGTACAGCCCCTCCAGGAGGATCAGGAACGGCTCGAAGCCGATCGAGCGAGGCAGCAGGAGCGCGTAGGGCGTGCCGCCCGCTCCGAAGACGGCGCGCCGGATGTCCGGCGAGATGGCCGTGTACCCTCCGCCGAGGATGGCGCCCTGGGACATCCCGTAGAAGTCCAGGCCCGATCGGTCCACGAGAACGTGGCCGTCCACCACGAGGTGAGGATCCGAGGCCAGGGCGCCCAGCAGGAGGCGCCCGGCGACCATCTGCTCCACGAAGCCCTGCTGGATCCGCTCGGGCACGGTGGCGAAGTTCGAGAGGCCGTTGCCGATGACCTCCACCACGGTGGGCACGTCGGCCACCTTCATGCCCGTCCAGTCCACCGCGAACGGAATCCAGCCGTACCGCTCGGCCATGGCCGTGAGAAACCCGGTTCCGACCTCCGCCTGATTACTGAAGAGCCCATGGCCGTACTGGACCAGCCGGCCCGGTCGGGGGTCGGTGAGCAGCGTGCAGGGCACCACCACCGTGAACGGGATCTCGACGTCGCCGTTGTAGAACGGCATCCCGTCGTCGCCCCGCGTGAAGACGCTCCCGGGCTCCCAGGAGGTCAGGTACAGCGGCGCGGTGAACGTGCCCTGGATCGTCCGGCCGACGTCGATGCCCTCGGCGCTGCAGTCCTCGTCCACCACGCGGGTGATCTCGTAGACCGGACCCTCCTCGGGAAGGCGTGCCAGGGCGTCGTTGCGGATGTGGAGCATCCGGGCCTGGTTCGTGGTGCGGCTCACCGTCTTGAAGTCCCAGGCGAGGGTCAGCTCCCCCCGTGCGAACCCGACCCTCTCGAGGGTGGGGAAGACGATCTCTTCGTAGGTGTCCTGCAGCCGATCGAGATCCGGGTCGTCGCTGCCGGTGCGGTCCCTCAGGACCGCGAAGGGCGCCGGAGGCTCGATGGACCGGCCGGCGTCGTCCACGAGGTTCCTAAGTCCCACGACGTAGCGTCGGCCGTGATCCAGGGGGATCGCAGGGCGGATCACCAACGCTCGTCGCTCCGGATCCACGGCCCGGTCGTCGAGTTCGCACCAGTGGGGGATCCGCTCGTCCGTCTCGGTGTCCACGATGACGCTGGCCACGTCGTCGGCCTCGTAGGCAGCGATGTCCTGGTGGCCCACGAGGTTCGCTGTGGAGAGCCCCGGAAGGAACGCCAGGAGCGGCCCGAGGGTCGAGAACCCGTCCTTCTCGTTGAAGGCCGTGGGGTCGGTCCTTAGACCGGTGCTGGTCATGGGCAGGGAGGTGGGGCCGAACGCGACGCGGAAGCCGCTCGGAGCGTCTTCGTCCTCCTCGAGGAAGAAGGACGACGGCCAGGGCAGCAGGCAGTGCTGGTCCCCCAGGATCGGATGGCAGTCCCCCCGAGCCCCGTCCACCTCGGGAGGGGAGCCTGTGTCGTTGAAATCCTCGCAGCCAAAGAGAAGGACCAGCGAGAGGACGCGAGCCAGGGTCATGGTGGATCCGGGGACGACGTGCCCGGAGGGTAGCACACCCGCGAACCTGGATCACCGGGTTCGGCCGGGGCCTCGAGTGCCCTCTCCCGACTGGCTTTGCGGGGCGGCCCTCCTCTGGCGCTCCCCCGTTCCGACCGACCCCGGGTCTCCGGACCCCCTCCTCTCCCGGGCGTGGGGAGCCAGTGCGAATCGCCCGTCACTCCGGTCCTTCCCGCCGGTAGGGCCGACCGAGCGCCGCCGGGGCACCGAGCTTCAGCCGCCAGCGACCCCGCGCGGCCAGCACCAGCACGGCCAGGGTACACACGTACGGAAGCATCTTCAGGAGGTAGACGTCCGCGTGCACGCCGAACGCCTGGATGCGGAACTGCACCGCCACGAGCCCACCGAAGAGCCAGGCACCCAGGGCGAGCCTCCCCGGCGACCAACCCGAGAAGACCACCATGGCCACGGCGATCCAGCCGCGTCCTGCGGTCATCTGGTCCACCCAGGAGGGCGTGTCGGCCAGCGAGAGCCACGCACCTCCCAGCCCTGCGAGGGCACCCCCGAAACAGGTGGCCCGGATCCGCAGTCGCTCCACGGGCAGGCCGGCGACGTCCGCGAAGCGTGGGGCCTCCCCGCAGACCTGCAGCGCGAGGCCCGAGCGCGTGCGAGCCACGAACCAGGCCACCGCGGGAATGAGCAGGAGGCCCAGGTAGACGATCGGGTCGTGGTCGAAGAACACCGGCCCCACCACGGGCACGCGAGACAGAACCGGCACCGGGACCGGATGGAAGGACGCGGCCACCTGGCCCACCAGGGGCCGGCCGAACGCCGAGGCGATGCCCGCGCCCAGGATCACGAGGGCGAGACCCGACACCACCTGGTCCACCCCGAGTCGCACGGTGGGCCAGGCGTGCACCAGCGCGAACAGGGCGCCGGCGCCCGTCGCGGCCGCCGCCCCGGCGAGGGCGCTGCCCGTGGCGTGGGCGGTGGCGAACCCGGCCAATGCGCCCACCAGCATCATCCCCTCGACTCCGAGGTTGAGGATCCCGGACCGCTCGGCCACGAGCTCGCCGAGACCGGCCAGCAGGATGGGCGTGCCCGACGACACCGCGGTGGCAGCGATCACGGTGCTCATCTCGAGGGGCGTCACGCACCCTCCCGCGTCGACAGGGGCGTGGCCCGCTCCAGGACGATCCGGTACCGCACGAGCGTGCTGCCGGAGAGGACGGCGAGGAGCAAGACCCCCTGGAACACCTTCACGATGGCGGGGGAAAGCGCCGGGTCCGCCACCGGGAGGCCGTCTCCACCGACGGCGAGCGCCGCGAACAGGACGGCCACCCCCACGGAGGCCAGAAGGTCCCGCCGGGCCAGGAACGCCACGATGATGGCGGTGTACCCGTAGCCGAAGGCAATCTGAGCGTGCAGCCGGTGCTGGACGCCCAGGATCTCGCACGCCCCGGCCAGGCCGCCCAGTGCGCCGGCGACGGCCAGGACCGCGAGGAGGCGTGCGGCCACCGGGAGGCCGGCGGTTCGGGCCAACGCAGGCGAGGCGCCCACCACCCGCACCTCGTAGCCGATCACCGTACGGCGTTCGATCCAGGCGAGGAGCACGGCGATCCCCACGAGGAGCAGCAACCCTGCGTGGACCCGACGGAACAGCGGCGGAAGCCAGAATCCGGCGTCGATGAACGCGGTGTAGGGGAAGCGATCCTCGCCCTTCCACGGCCCGTACACCAGCATCTCGATCCAGGCGATGGCCACGTAGTTGAGCAGGAGCGTGGAGAGGATCTCGCTCACGCGGCCCCAGGTGCGCAGGACGCCCGGGACGAGCGCCCAGAGCGCTCCCATGGAGGCCCCGCACAAAAGGGCGAAGCCAATCCGCATCGGGCCCGGTACCACGGGTCCGTACAGCGCCGCCCAGGTCGCGCCGAGCGCGCCCATGCAGAACTGCCCCTCCGCACCGATGTTCCAGAGGTTCACCTTCAGGGCTGCGGCCACGGCCAGCGCGCAGAACCCAAGCGGAACGGCCTTGAGGAGGGTCTCCGAGAGGCCGAACGCGCTCCCGAACGGCTCGGTCACCAGCACACCCAGCGAGGCGAGCGGGGGTGCGCCCGCAGCGGCGAACACGAGGGCTCCGACCATCGCCGAGACGGCGACCGCGGCGGTGAGCACTCCGACTTCGGCGAGCACCGAGGTGCGGCCGCGGGGCACGAGGCGCATCCTCATGGCTGCAGGCCCGCCATGAGACAGCCCACCGCCTCCCGGGTGGACTCCATCGCAGGCAGCACCCCGACCAGACGACCCCGGAACAGCACCGCCATCCGGGTGCTCAAGCGCAGCATCTCGTCGAGATCCTCGGACACCAGCACCACCGCTGCCCCCCGGTCCCGCACCGCCACCAGCTGGCTCCGGACGTCCTCGGCGGCGCCCACGTCGAGGCCCCGACAGGGGTGGGCGGCCACGAGGAGGTGGGGAACGCTGGCCAACTCCCGCGCCAGGATCACCTTCTGGACGTTGCCCCCGGAGAGCGTGCCCACCCGTGCCTCGGGATCGGGGCAGGCGATTCCGAGCGTGGCGATCCGTTCCTGCGCCCAGGCCCGCGCGGCACGCCACCGGATCATCCCCAGCCGCGAAAACCGCGTGCGGTGGAGGCCCAGAACTAGGTTGGCCACCACCGAGAGTTCAAGCGCGACGCCCGATCTCATCCGATCCTCGGGGATGCAGGCCGTCTGGGCGGCCCGAAACGCGGCGGGCGAAGGTCGGGGGACCCTCCGTCCGTGGAGCCGCACCGTCCCCCGTGCGGGCCGGGCCAGCCCGGTGAGCACCTCCACGAGTGCGTCCTGTCCGCTGCCGGCCACGCCCGCCACGCCCAGGATCTCCCCCCCCCTGACGGACAGCGTGACCTCGGAGAGGCGGGGCAGGCCCCGGGCGTCGAGCACCGTGACGCCCTCCAGCGCGGCGACCTCGGGTCCGAGGGGGGGACCATCCCCCTTCGCCCCACCGGAGGGGTCTCGGCCGATCGTGAGGCGCGCGAGGGTCCGGGCATCGCACCCCGCCACGTCCACGGTGCCCACCTTCCGGCCCCGCCTCAGGATGGTGGCGCGGTCCGCGAGGGCGAGTACCTCGGTCATCTTGTGCGTGATGAACACCACAGCGCCGCCGTTGGACCGAAAACGCCCGAGGAACGCGAACAGCGTGTCGGCCTCGGGGGGCGACAACACCGCCGTGGGCTCGTCGAGCACGAGGAAGCGGGCCTCGTGGAAGAGCGCCCTCAGGATCTCCACCTTCTGGCGCTCCCCCACGGGCAGGTCGTGGATCGGGGCGTCCAGGTTCACCCGAAGTCCCACCCGCTCTCCGAGGGCGGCCACGCGCTCCCGTAGGGAGCGGTACGACGGCCGGAAGGGCACGGACGGGTGGCCGAGCACCACGTTCTGGAGCGCCGTGTGCCGCTCGGACTGCAGGAAGTCCTGGTGCACCATCCCGATGCCCAGACCCAGCGCGTCTCGGGGCGAGCGGATCTCCACCGGCCGTCCGTGCACCCGGATCCACCCTGCGTCGGGCCGGAGCAGGCCCACGAGCACGTTCACCAGCGTGGTCTTTCCCGCGCCGTTCTCTCCGAGCAGGGCGTGGATCTCCCCCTCCCGGACCTCGAGGTCCACGCCGTCGTTCGCGACCACGCCCGGAAACGCCTTCCGGATGCCCTGCATCTCGAGCGCCGCAGAGACCTGGCGGTTGTCGGACATCGGGCTCCTCGGCCAAAGGGTATGCTGCTGCCGGACCGCCGTCCGCAGCATCGCGCCCGGGCCGGGGTGAGACGTTCACGAGGCGCCGGGCGGGTGGCCCGTGGGTCGTTTACGATGGATCCGGAGACGTCTGTGCGGCCCGCCCTCCTCTCGTTCGCCCTCCTCGTCGCCTGCCCGAGTCCAGATCCGGACACCGGGATTCCAGGGGACGACACCCCCTCGGGGACCGGCGTGCCTCCCGACACCGCGGGCCCGGACGACACCGCGGGCCCGGACGACACCGCGGGCCCGGACGACACCGGCACGCCGGGCGCCCTGGTCTCCGACGTGGCGATCGCGGTCCACGAGGA
This sequence comes from Deltaproteobacteria bacterium, assembly GCA_016927815.1. Classification (GTDB taxonomy): domain Bacteria; phylum Myxococcota_A; class UBA796; order UBA796; family JAFGLY01; genus JAFGLY01. The sequence goes on from JAFGLY010000031.1 coordinate 20,990, forward strand.
GATCCACACCCTCCTGGTGGTCACCTGGACGCAGGTGCGCCCGAGCGACGCGGAGTGGATCGAGTTCTCGTTCGAGGACGACACCTGGTTCGCCACGCCAGAGCAGGCGCGCGTCGCCGGGGCCCAGCGGGAGGTGCTCCTCGGCATCCCCGCGGACACCGAGGTCACGCTCCGGTTCGTGGAGCGGCAGCAGGCCGGTGAGATCCGATCCCGAGAGACATGGCACGGCACCACCGGATCGCTGCCGGCCAACCTGGTCACACCCGTCTTCGTGACCTGGGATCCGGCCCTCGCGAGCCCCGAGCCTTGGATCCTGGGCTCGTTGGATGTCGGACCCTACTGGTACTTCGGTCCCTTCTACGTGTTCATCCTGGACCGGCGAGGTCGGATCGTCTGGTACCGGGCCGTCTCGGAGAATCGCACCGCGCTCTTTCCGCGGATCGCTCGCGACGGCACGCACGTTCTCTACGAGGGAGGGTGCCTGTACACGTTCGATCCGTCTGCGGTCCCCTCGATCACGCGGGAGACACTCGATCTGTCCTTTTACGAGGTCCTCGAGCTGCCCAGGCTCGACTTCACCTACGACGAGCAGCCCGACGGAACCCTGCTCTACGATGCGTCCCCGGACGGGGTCCTGTTCGACCTCGTCGCCATCCGGCCGGACGGAACGGAGCAGGTCCTGTGGCGCTGCAACGACTGGCTCCGAGAGGTGGGGGTCGGTGGCTACCGGGCGTGCATGACCAACACGATCCACTACGACGCCGACCGCGACAGCGTGCTCTGGTCCATGTTCGAGCTCGACACCGTGGTGGAGGTGGACCTGGACTCCGCGGTGGTGGTGCGCCAGTGGGGCCAGGTCGAAGGGTCGTGGGCCGTCGAGCCGCCCGAGGCCATGCTCGACTACATGCACTACCCCAACTTCACGGCGGACGGCACGCTCCTCCTGTCCACCCACGTGCTGGGAGGCGGGCGCCAGCAACGGGCCCGCGAGTACCTCGTGGACGACGAGACCCGGACCCTGGTGCAGGTCTGGTCGTTCGGCGAGTCGGTGCCCGACTACGCCGACTACGCGGGGGAGGCCACGCGGCTGGCCAACGGAAACACGCTCGTCAACTACGGGACCGACGGCACCATCCGGGAGGTCACGCCCGATGGCGAGATCGCGTGGGAGGTGGACTTCCGGTCCCACCTCGTGGGCCACGACACGCTCGTCGCGGACCTCTACGCACTGAACCAGGGGCCCTGACCTACCGAGGGATCGTCCCCTGGACGCCCTCGACGAACCAGTCCATCCGGAGCTGGTCTGTATCGGGGATCGTGGCTCCCTCGGGCACCCGGAGCCCGCCGTCCTGGTCGCGGATGGGGCCCGCGAAGATGTCGAGGGATCCGCTCCGGATGCGAGCGTCCTCCTGCTCGACGAGGGTCTGCACGTCGGGCGGCACGATTTCGGCGAGCGGAGCGAGGCGGACGACCCCCGTCTCCAGGCCCCCGTTGAAGTCCCCGGACGTCCAGGTCCCATCGCGCACGCGGCGTACCACGTCGCGGTACACCACGCTCCAGTCCCACATGGGCGCCGTGAGGAAGGCACCCGGAGCGAACCGGCGGGCGTCGGAGTCGTAGCCGATGGCGTACACGCCGCGAGCTTGGGCCTCCTGCAGCGGCGCGACCGAGTCGGCCCCCGTGGCCACGACGTCGGCGCCCGCGTCCACGAGCGCTGCAGCGGCCTCCTTCTCCTTGCCCGGGTCGAACCAGGCGTTGGTCCAGACGACCTGTACGGTGGCCTGCGGGTGGACGGCGCGGACGCCCAGGGCAAACCCGTTCACGAGGCGGATCACCTCGGGGATGGGATGCGGGGCCACGAACCCGATCCGCCCCGATCGCGTCATCCGACCGGCGATGAGGCCGGCGAGGTACTTGGCCTGTTCCATGCGGCCGAAGTAGGTCCCGACGTTGGGCGCCCGCTTGTAGCCGGAGCAGTGCATGAACGTGACGTCCGGGTACCGCTCGGCCACGGCCAGGACGGAGTCCATGTACCCGAACGACGTCGCGAACACGAGGCGATAGCCCCGCTCGGCGTACTGGGCGAGCACGCGCTCGGCCTCGGCCCCTTCTGGAACGCTCTCCTGGAAGGCGGTCTCGACCCACGGAAACGTGCGCTCGAGGTCCTTGCGTGCCTGGTCGTGGGCCCAGGACCAGCCGCCATCGCCCACGGGGCCCACGTACAGGAAGCCGACCTTGAGCGGGGGCTCGGCGATCGGTTCCGGTTCCCCTCGGCTGCAGGCCGCGACGAGGGCGACGAGGGCAAGGGCGATCGAGACGGCGAGAGCGGGTGGGCGCAAGGAACACCTCCCTCGGGGCGGATCCGCGCCAGAATAGGGCGGCCCCCGTGGGACTGCAACGGCGGCAGGCCCGGCCCTAAGCCGGCCACCCGGGCAGCTCGGGGGCGCAGGCGAGCCGGGGCCGTGCGATCTTTGACAACATCTTGTGATGGAAGGGTTGTCCTCCCCCCGTTTCTCAGGGCATCTTGGGATCTCGGAGGTGCCCGTGGTGACCGTGTCTGCTCACCGTGTCTTCCCGTTGATCCTGCTCCTGTCGGCCTGCGCTCCGCCCGCGACCGGCGATCTGCCCGTAGAGTCCTTCGACTTCGAGGTCAAGGTCGTCATCGACGACATCGAACCCACCGTGATCGTGGTCTCCTGGGAGACCGACGAGCCGGGCCCGTCGTGGGTCGAGTTCGGACTGGATCTGGACCGGGATCAGAGCACGTTCGTCGAGGACGAGGGCAGCAGGCTGCACGTCTTCCGGCTCGTGGGCCTCCCGGCCGAGACCGAGGTCTTCTTCCGGGCGGTGACCGAGGTGGACGGGGTGGAACGCTCCACCACCGCCTCGGCCTGGACCGAGGCGTTTCCCGAGGAGCTGCCCACGTTCAAGATCGAGGGCATCGACCCGTCCTCCATCGCACCCCACGACTACGTCGCGGGCAGCGTGTTCACCAGCGTGACCGGGGTGTTCGTCGCGGACCGGGCCGGGCGCCTCCTGTGGTTCGGCCAGGAGGACAACGACACCAACATCCCGAAGCTGGAGTTCCGCAACGGGACCAACGAGATCCTCGCCCTGGCCACCCCCATCCGGTTCGGCACCCGGGACGCCGAGATCCATCGCATTTCCATCGCGGACGGCACCCGGGAGTCGATCCGGTTGATCGGGGGTGCCCACCACGCCTTCACCCAGCTTCCCGACGGCTCCATCGCCTACATCCACGCGGACATCCGGGAATGGGTGGACCCCACGGACCAGACGATCCTGGTGGCCGGTGACGCCATCGCCATCCGGACTCCCGACGGCGAGACCTCGGAGCTCTTCTCGATCTGGGACTGGTCGGAACCCGCCATGAACCCGTGGTGGCACGACGCGTACTACCCCAACGCCGCCAACTGGACCCACGCCAACGCCCTCGACTACGACGCCAACACCGACACCCTCCTCCTGTCTCTCCGGAACACCCGCATGGTGGTGGAGGTGGACGTCCGCAGCGGGCACCCGGTACGCTGGTTCGGCCAGCGCGAGGGGTACGGGTTCGCGGCGGGCAGCCGACCGTTCTACTTCCAGCACGACGTGAAGTGGAGCCCGTCGGGCACCCTGCTCGCGTCCAACACGCACGACCACGAGACCGTGGGGATCGAGTACGAGGTCGATGAGGACGCCCGCCTGCTGCGCGAGGTCTGGTCCTACGGCGACGACATGGGCATCCAGGCGGTCTTCCACGGCGGGATCGAGGCGCTGGACAACGGCAATCGCCTCGTCAACTGGGGATCCACTCCCAAGGCCAAGGAGGCCACACCCGACGGCCGCACCGTCTGGGCCTTCACCGTCGCGCACGAAAACCCGTTCGGCCTGATCGCGCTCCAGCCGATGACGGGGTTCTACGACCTGCAGTAGCGGTCCGTCCCGGTGGGACGCCGGAGCGCATGGATCTCGCAGCCCGAACGCTGGATGCCCTCGACTGGCCCGTGGTGATCGAACGGCTGGCCGCCGCTGCCCGCACCCGTCGCGGATCCAGGGCGGCACGCGTCGCGCCGCTGGCGTGCACCCGCGAGGAGGTCGCCTCGAGGTACACGGCGGTGGCCGAGATCCTGGCCTTCGAGCGCGCGGGGGACAGCCTTCCCGTCGGAGCGGTCCTGGACGTGGGCGAGGCCGTGGATCGCGCCGCCCGGGGCGCCGTCCTGGAACCCGGGGAGATCAAGGAGGTGGGCCTCTGCCTCCGCGGCCTGGCCTTCCTGAGGGCCTGGCTCGACCGACGCGCGGCCGAGGTTCCCACGCTGGCCCGGATGGGTCGGCCCGTCGAGGTGGAGCCCGAGATCCTGGAGACGATCGAGCGGGCGTTCGACGCGAGCGGCGACCTCGCGGACGCCGCCTGGCCCGAACTCGCCGATCTCCGTCGGGCAGCGCGCGCCGCGCACAAGGTGGTGGACGAACTGTTCGAGCAGTTGCTCCGGAGCGAGGCGCTCGGCGATCTCCTCCAGGATCGGTACGTCACGGACCGGGAGGGCCGCCGAGTGCTGCCCGTGAAGGCGGCTCGGCGGACGGGACTGGGCATCGTCCACGACGTGTCGGGCAGCGGAGAGACCGCCTTCGTGGAGCCCGCACAGGCGGTGGAGCCACAGAACCGGATGCGGAGCCTGGAGGCAGCCGTCCGGCGAGAGGAGCACCGCATCCTGGCCCTTCTCTCCTCCCTCGTGGGTGCCGGCCGGCCGGCCATCGAGGCCTCCCTGGAGGCAGCGGCAGCGCTCGACCTCGCCTGTGCGCGCGCGTCGTTCGGCCACGGCCTGGGGGGCACCATTCCCCGGGTGGGCACCGAGGGCGTGGTCGCCCTCGAGGCGGCGCGGCATCCGTTGCTGGTGTTGCGCGGCGTGGCGGTGGTGCCCAACGACCTCGGCGTGGATGCGACCCGGCCCGGGCTGGTGCTCACCGGTCCCAATGCGGGAGGAAAGACCGTGGCGCTCAAGACCCTCGGGCTCGCGGCCCTGTTCGTACGGGCCGGCATCCCGTTCCCCGCGGCCGAGGGCTCCCGCGTGGATCTCTTCGATCCGGTGCTCGCCGACGTGGGCGACCTCCAGGCGGTGGAACGGGACCTCTCCACCTTCTCGGCCCGCATCCTCGCTTTGAGGAGCATGATCGACGCCGCCCGGCCCGGTGCGCTGCTGCTCGTGGACGAGGTGGCCAGCGGTACGGATCCCGCACAGGGCGCCGCGCTCGCACGTGCGGCGATCGAGGCCATGGTGAGCGAGGGCGCCCGCGTGGTGGTGACGACCCACTACGACGAACTCAAGGTCCTGGCTGCGTCCGACGGCCGGTTCCGCCTGGCGGGTGCCCGCTACGAGGACGGCCGTCCGACCTTCCGGATCGTGCCCGACCGGGCGGGTCGATCGCACGCCTTCGGGGTGGCCCGGCGGCTCGGCGTGCCGGCCGCCGTGATCGACCGGGCAGCGGATCTCCTGGGCAGGGGCGGCCGCGACCTGGATGCCCTCCTCCAGCGTGCTGAGGAGGACCTCGCGTCGATCGAGCGGCAGGGCAAAGCCCTCGAGGCACAAGAGGCGGAGGTCGGGCGAAGGGATGCGGCCTTGCACGAGCGCGAAGAGGCGCTCCGGCGGCGCACGCACGATCTCGAGCGGCGGGTGGCCGAGGGGTTCGGCCGCCGTCTCGACGTCCAGGAGCGCCGCGTCCGCGCGCTCGTCGCTGCGCTCCAGGCCGACCCCGATCTCGCCCGCGCGGGTCGCACCCTGGCAGAGATCCGCGCTCTACGCGCCGCGGCCGAGCCGGTCGAGCCGGCGTCGGCGGTGGAACGGCTCGCACACCGGCCGGAGATCGGAGATCGCGTGGCCGTGCCCTCGCTCGGAATCCGGGCCCGCGTGGTGCAGGTCGGTGCCGACCGCGTGGAGGTCGAGGCCGGCAGCGTTCGGTCGTGGATCCCGGTGTCCGACCTCGGTGCCACGGCCGCCTCGGACCGCCCGAAGACACCGCTCGCGAGGTCTGCGGCGCCACTTGCGGGAGCCGTTCCGTTCGGGGGAGTGCCCTCGAAGGCCAACACGCTCGACCTGCGCGGCCGGAGGCTCGAGGAGGCCCGCGAGGCTTCGGAGTCCTTTTTCGACGCCTGCCTGCTCCGGGGGGAACCGGTCGCCTGGCTCCTCCACGGCCACGGGACCGGTGTGCTGAAGAGCGGGTTGAGAGGATGGCTGTCCTCCTGTCGCTACGTTCGCCGGTGGCGCCCCGCCGCCGAGGGCGAGGGCGGGGACGCCTGGACGGTGGTGGAGCTGTCCTGAGGCCATCCGCGCCGGGCGCTCTCCGCCCCACGGGTGGGGTCCGAATCCCCTTGGATCCTGTGTGGATCGCGTTTCTCAGGGAATCGTGGACCCTGTGGCTTGCGGGCTTCGGTCGGTCCGTTTACGCTTCTCTTCACGATGAATGGTCGTTCATTCAGGAGGCAGCATGGACATCCCGATCCGCAAGGTGGCCGTCCTCGGTGCGGGCGTCATGGGGCAGGGCATCTCAGCCCACCTGGCCAACGCCGGTGTCCCTTCCATCCTCTTCGACGTCGTGCCACCCGGTGAAGGCCCCCGGTCGCGCCTGGCCCAGGAGGGCATCGCGAACGCGCGGAAGCTCAAGCCCGCTGCCTTCTACCGCGAGTCCGACGCGGCCCTCATCCACCCCGCCAACTACGAGGACGACGCCGCTGCGCTCGAGACGTGCGACCTCGTCATCGAGGTGGTGGTCGAGAACCTCGCGATCAAGCGCAAGGTGTTCGGATGGATCGCCCAGCATCGACGCCCGGGGTCCATCGTCACCTCCAACACCTCGGGCATCTCGCTCGCCGCCATGAGCGAGGCGATGCCCGAGGAGATGCGGCAGCACTTCCTCGTCACACACTTCTTCAACCCCGTCCGGTACATGCGGCTGCTCGAACTGGTTCCCGGCCCCACCACGCTCCCCAAGGTCGTGGCGTCCGTCGCGCGGTTTGGCGAGGTAGTCCTCGGAAAGGGCATCATCTACGGGAAGGACACCCCGAACTTCGTGGCCAACCGGATCGGCGTGTACGGCATCGCCTCCGTGTTCCGCCACATGGAGCGCCTGGGGCTCACCATCGAGGACGTGGACACCGTGTTCGGAAGGCCCATGGGCCGGCCCGGCTCGGCCGTGTTCCGCACCGCGGATCTCGTCGGACTCGACACCCTCGACCACGTCTTCGACAACGTGCACGACGGGTGCCCCGAGGACGAGGAGCGAGCCGCCTTCGTGTCCCCGCCCTGGCTCAAGGCCATGATCGCCGAGGGAGCCCTGGGCGGAAAGGCCGGGTACGGGTTCTACAAGAAGGTCCCGGGCGACGGCCAGAAGAGCACCATCCTCGCCCGCGACCTGAAGACCGGGGAGTACCGGCCCGCGGGCAAGCCCCGCTTCGACTGCATCGGGCGGGCCCGCGGCACCGACGACGCGGCCTCGTCGATCAAGATCATCGTGGCCGGCTCCGATCCGGGAGCACGGCTCGCCTGGGCCTGCACCGCCGACACGCTGATCTACACGGCCAACCGCATCCCCGAGATCGCCGACGACATCGTCAACATCGATCGGGCCATGCGATGGGGCTTCGCCTGGGAGCTGGGTCCCTTCGAGACCTGGGACGCGATCGGGGTGGCCGCCAGCGTGAAGCGCATGGAGGCCGAGGGCCGGGTGGTGCCCGCCTGGGTGAAGGACATGCTCGCCAAGGACCGCCCCACGTTCTACGCCCGGGACCCGTCCGGGACCCTGACGTTCTGGGATCCGGCGTCGGGCAGCGCCAGGCCCGTCCCCTCGTCGCCTCGATGGCTGTTCCTCAAGGATCTGAAGGCCACGGGCAAGGTCGTCCAGTCCAACGCGTCGGCGGATCTCGTCGACCTCGGCGACGGCGTGCTTTCCCTCGCCTTCCACGCCAAGATGAACGCCATCGACACCGAGATCATCACGCTCTACGAGAAGGCCATCGACCTCCTGGACGCGGATCAATACACCGGGCTCGTCGTGGGCAACCAGGGCGGCACGGCGTTCTCGGCGGGCGCCAACCTGTTCGCGGTGCTCATGGCTGCGTCCATGAAGCAGTGGGCGATGCTCGAGGACATGGTACGGCGGCTCCAGGAGGTCTGCCAGAGGGCCAAGTACAGCCGGCGCCCGGTGGTGACCGCGCCGTGGGGCCTCACGCTCGGAGGCGGGTGCGAGGTCGCCATGCAGTCCAGCGCGACCCAGGCCGCGGGCGAGCTCTACATGGGCCAGGTGGAGGCCGGCGTGGGTGTCGTTCCCGCCGGTGGCGGGTGCAAGGAGCTGCTCGCCCGCACCCTCGGCGACATCCCCGAGGGCACCGAGTACGATCCCAATCCCTTCGTACAGCAGGCCTACCGGAACATCGCGCTCGCCAAGGTCTCCATGTCGGCCGAGGAGGCCAGGGCCATGGGCTACTTGAGGCCCACCGACCGCCTCTCGCTCGATCCCGACGCGCTTCTCCACGACGCCCGGCAGGTGGTGCTCGGGCTGGCCCAGGCCGGGTACAAGCCCCCCCGGAAGCGCCGCTTCAAGCTCCCCGGCCGTTCGGGCAAAGCAGCCATCGAGATGTTCCTCTACAGCATGCACGAAGGCGGGTACGCCACCGATCACGACGTCGTGGTGGGCAAGAAGCTCGCGCACGTCATGACGGGGGGCGACATCCCCACCAACGGCTGGGTGGAGGAAGACACGATCCTCGAGCTCGAGCGCGAGGCGTTCCTGTCCCTGTGCGGCGAGCAGAAGACGCTCGATCGCATGCAGCACATGCTCCAGACCGGCAAGCCGCTCCGCAACTAGGCCCTTCTCCCTTCGGATCGTGGAGGACACCATGAGTCAGCTTCCCCGCGACGTCGTCGTCGTCGCCGCCGTCCGCACCGCCGTCACGAAGGCCGGGAGGGGGTCCTTGAAAGACACCCGGCCCGACGATCTGCTCGTCGCCGCCCTCCAGGGCCTCCTCGCGAAGGTCCCGAGCCTGGACCTGTCCCAGGTCGACGACGTGGTGATCGGCTGCGCCTTTCCCGAGGGCGAACAGGGTCTCAACGTGGCCCGCACCGCGGCCCTGAAGGCGGGCCTGCCCTTCACGGTGCCGGCCATGACCGTCAACCGCTTCTGCTCGTCCGGCCTGCAATCCCTGGCCCAGGCTGCGGCGGCCATCCAGGCGGGCTGGATCGACATCGCCATCACCGGCGGCGTCGAGTCCATGACGATGATCCCCATGGGCGGCCAGCGGCCTTCGCCCAATCCCGGCGTGATGGAGGACGACCCCGGCGTGTTCGCGCCCATGGGCGTCACCTCCGAGAACGTGGCCACGCGGTTCGAGGTCTCGCGCGCCGACCAGGACGCCTTCGCGCTCGCCTCCAACGACAAGGCGCTCGCCGCCATCGCCGAGGGGCGCTTCCTGGACGAGATCGTGCCCGTGAAGACCCGGGTCTGGCAGGACGGGAAGTGGGTCGAGGCGATCGTGGACACCGACGAGGGCCCGCGGGCTTCCACCCTGGAGGGCCTCGCCAGGCTCAAGCCGGCGTTCGCCGTGAACGGTGCGTCCACTGCCGGGAACTCGTCCCAGACCTCGGACGGCGCCGCGGCCACGCTCGTCATGGCCCGCGAGAAGGCAGCCGCGCTCGGCCTGCCCGTGCTGGGCGTGCTCCGGGCCTACACGGTCGTGGGCGTGGACCCCGAGATCATGGGCGTGGGGCCGCGATACGCCATCCCCAGGGTGCTCGAGAAGGCGGGGCTTCGCCTCGAAGACGTGGAGATCTTCGAGATCAACGAGGCGTTCGCCTCCCAGGCGCTCTACTGCGTCCGGGAGCTGGGCATCGACCCGGCCCTCGTGAACGTCAACGGCAGCGCCATCGCACTGGGCCACCCCCTCGGGTGCACCGGCGCCAAGCTCACCGCCACCCTGCTCCACGAGATGAAGCGCCGCAAGGTGCGCTGGGGCCTGGTGTCCATGTGCGTGGGTGGAGGCATGGGCGCGGCGGCCGTCTTCGAGCGCGAGGGGTAGGGCGCCTCGCCATGGAGCCTGGAGGACGGCGGGCGACGGGATAGGCCCTCGCTCCATGGAGACCCCCTGCCTGCACCGCGTCCTCGAGGCCGACGCCCGCACGCT
>JAFGLY010000032.1 GCA_016927815.1 Deltaproteobacteria bacterium
CGGGGTAGCCGTCTCCGTCCAGATCGCCCGTGGAGACCGCGCCCAACCAAGTGAAGTACTGCAGCCAGTCCGAGCCCACGACGACAACGTCGGCCACCTCGCTGGCGTCCAGGCTGGTCCCTTCGAGCGAGCCCACGTCGCTGAAGAAGTACAGGGCGCCGCTGCCCCCCTCACCGGTGTTGTCGAAAGGGGCCGCGACGAGCGCGTCGATGTACCTGTCACCGTCGATGTCGTCGAATACGGCATGGTAGCCGAAGTGCGAGCCTTCCGTGCCGATGATACTCGTGTGGAACGAACTCCCCATGTCCGCGGTGACGCCCTCTTCGGGATCGGGAGAGAGCAGCCCCAAGAGACCTCTGTATCCGTCATGGCGATCGAGTCCGACGGCCAAGCCGATGGTCCCGTCCCCGTATTCGGCGACCTGAGGATTCCTCGGATGGTCACTCGAGTCCTCGCATACGTACCGGGCGTACACCGTGTTCTGGAGGTCACTCGAGCCGCTGTACCTCTCCCCGGGAATCCCGGGGATCACCCACACCCCGCACGCATCGGGCGCCCCGGAGATGTCAGGATTCTCTTCCGGGGTCATCGCAACGAGGATATCGCTCGCGCCGTCCGCGTAGACGTCACCCAGGCCGAATTTTCGATCGGTGCGCTCGGTGGACGACACCCCGAGGTCGTAGAAGAGTTCGAAGTCGGGCGAGTCCGGTGGCGACGACCACACGTCCTCGCCGCCGTACCATCCGAGGATCCCGAACCTCTCCACATGCATGCCGGGGAACTCGCTCTCGGCCCGGCCCGCGACCAGGTCGAGCCAGCCGTCCCCGTCGAGGTCCGCGCAGCCCACGGACGCCCCGATGAGGCGGCCATCGTCCGTGAGGTAGACATCGGCGTCGCTCATCTCCATCCCGTCTGACCACGCTGCGGATCCGCTCCCGAAGAACACCCCGACCTCGCCGTGATTGTCGTTGCCGTTCGGCGCCCCGACGACGAGGTCGTCGTAGCGATCCCCGTCGAGGTCGCAGACCGCGAGGCCATGCCCGACGTGCTCCGCGTACCCCTCCCGCCCAACGACGGAGTAGGGTGCCTCGTCGAGGTCCCACGCCTCGTGCGCATCCGCCCCGTCGCAGTCCTGGTCCAGCCTGTCCCAGGAGATCTCCTCGGCGTCAGGGTGGACATTCGCGTTCCTGTCGTTGCAGTCGTCGCCGCCACACCCGCCCGCGCCGTACGTGCTGTCGGCATCGTACCCGTCGCCGTCCACGTCGCACGGGTCGTTGCCGTCGCAGTCGCTGTCCTTCCCGTCGTACGCGGTCTCCTTCGCGTTGGGGTGGCGGGTAACGTCGGTATCGTCGCAATCGTCGCCGGAGCACCCGCCCGTCCCGTGCCTGCTGTCGGCGTCGTACCCATCGCCGTCCACGTCGCACGGGTCGGCGCCGTCGCAGTCGCTGTCCTTCCCGTCGTACGCGAACTCCTCGGCGCCAGGGTGAATCGATGCGTCCGTGTCGTCGCAGTCGGTGCCGTCGGTCACGTGCCCGTAGGGCCTTTCGCAGGCGCGGTTCGCCGTGTCCGGGTCACCGCACCCGTCGTGGTCGGCGTCCGTGTACCAGGTGGGGGCATCCACCGCCTCCTCGTCCCTCGCCCCGTCGCAGTCGTCGTCTTGGTCGTTGCAGAACTCATCCGCATCGGGGTGGACGTTGGCGTTTCCGTCGTCGCAGTCCGAGGAGACCTCCGACTCGCCCGTGCCTGTGCAGTCCAAGTCTTCGGACTTCACCCCCGTCGACGTTCCGTACCCGTCCCCGTCGCCATCCTCGTAGCAAAGGTCGCCCCCGTCGCAGTCCTGGTCGATGCCATCGGCCACGATCTCCCTGGCGCCGGGGTGAATCGATGCGTGCTCGTCGTCGCAGTCGTCACCGCCGTGCTCGACAGCTTCGTAGCCGTCTTCGTCACGGTCCTTCCCGGGGAACCAGACATCGATCACGCTGCAGGAGAGGGCCAGGGTGAGCAGGAGGGGGGTCATGGGCCTGCCTGCTCGGATGGAGGGAGGTCCGTGGCCGGGCGACGCCCCTCGCACCCGTCGAGGCGTTCGCGCTCCATGTCGTCGATGAGGTCCTCGGCGGCGAGGTCGCGCAGGACGGGGGCTGCGCTGCGACAGCCCCCTTCGTCCCAGGCGAGGCGGGCCAGGGCGTGGAGGAAGTCGGGGCGACGGTGGCCACCGGCAGCCGCGCCGATACGCGCAGCGGCCAGGGCCTCGCGAAGGCGATCGGCGGCGACCAGGGCCTCGAGACGGACGAGGCGCAACTCCTCGGCTACCGCGGGGTCCGGAGAGAGCGCGAGCGCGGATTCGGCCGCGGCGAGGACCTCGGAGGGAGGCTGGCCGGCGGCAGCCAGGGCCCGGGCTCGGCCCAGCAGGCCGGGGGCGGTGTTGGGCAGGCAGGAGAGCGCCGCGTCGGGCACCAGCGTGACGGCGGGGGATCCCTGGCACTCGACTTCGACACGACCCTCCAGGACCGACACTGCAGTGCCCCGAGCGTCCCGGGCCACTTCGAAACGCGTACCCGTGACGTGCACCTTGGCCTCGGGGGTGTGCACGGTCAGGTCCACCTGGGCCTCGGGGTCGAGCGCGAGCTGGACGGTTCCCACGCGCCACTCGATCTCGGCCGTCCGCCAGGTCCCGCGCAGCCTGCCGGTGCCCTGGTAGGACACGGCGAGGGCCTCGGTCGGCCGCTCCTCGCGCCACGTGGTGGGGGAGTCGAGCAGGTGGTCGTACCCGTCCCGAGCAGTCGGCTGCAGGATCAATACGGCCAGGAGGGCCGCCACGGCCAGCAGGGCGGTGGCGGGCAGGGCCCGGGCGAGGGACAGCCACGGACGGTTGCGGGCGACCAGGCGACCCTGGACTCGGCGCTCGGTGAACGGGTCCGATCCCGGGAGGAGATCCAGGAGCCCTCGGACCTCGGGATCGGGCGGAGACCGGAGGCGGGCCGCCACCCGCCGGACGGCGTCCGGAGTCGCTGCGGTCATCTCCCGCAGCCGGTCCCAGCGCTCGCGCTCGACGCTCATGCCTCGCCTCCCAACCCTCGGCGGGCCGCCTCCACCTTCAGGCGGAGACGAGCGTCGTGCAGGCGGCGCTTCACCGTGCCGAGCGGCACGCCGATGAGGCGGGCAGCCTGGGCGTCCGTGCGCTCCTCGAGCTCGCAGAGCACCAGCACCTCGCGTTGGGCGGCGGACAGGTCGTCCAGCGCGAGCCAGAGCCGGCGGGCCTCCTCGGTGCGGTCCCAGGCCCGATCCGGCGCGGGAGGCATGGTGGAGGGCTCGGCACGCAGGTCGAACCACCGATGGAGCTGGGCCCGCCGACGATGCCGGGCCAGCACCCTCCGCGTGATGCCGAAGACCCAGGACGCGAAGCACTCGGGCTCCCGCAAGCGCTCGAGACGCGTCAGCACGATCACCAGCACGTCGTGTGCGGCATCCTCGGCGTCGATGGTGGGACCGCCCAGGCGGCGGCACCAAGCCAGGACGGTGGGCAGCCAGTGGCCCACGAGCGTGTCCTCGGCTCCGGCCTCACCATGTCGGGCGCGGCGGACGAGACCTGCGGTGTCGATGAGAGGTTCCATCGCACCATGCAGTGCATCGGGAGGGTCGAAGGGTTCGGTCAACGGGCCATCCGCAGGGCGACGCCGAACCGGGAGTGCCATCTCGACAGCGGGATCTCCGGGTCGTCCCCGACGTGGACGTGGGTGGGGCGCAAATCCAGGCACACCCCGCCCGTGGGGGCGAGCGCCAGTCTGCCAGCGACCCGGATCCGCAGGCCCAGGTCTGCGCCGGTCCAGGGCGTGAACGCGGTCTTGACCCGCTCCCCGGACTGGTCGAACCGGCGCCACGAGAGACCGGCCTCCAGGCGACCGAAGACCATGTCCGAGCCGACCCCGAACCCGGCGGACGGCCCCAGCGCCTCCACGGTGCGGACTCCGCCGACGTCCAGCAGGGTGGCCGGCGTGAGATACTCGAATCCCACGCCCGCTTCGAACGCTCCGAGTCCGGCGCCGACCCGGAGCTGCCCACCGGCGGTCCACACCGTGGATTCGGAACCACCGGTGACGCCCTCCAGTTCGACCCACAGGGTGGGATGGTGGCGGACCGATGGGCTCTCCAGCGTGAGGCGTGAGGCGTCGGGTGGCGGCGGTTCGGGGGCGGCCATGACGGGGGGCGGTTCGGCTGCGACCACGACAGAGGGCGGCTCAGGCGTGGCCAGCTGGAGCTCCGGGGCCGCCACGGCCAGCGGGGGCTCGGGCACGACTGCGGGCGTGGGTTCGCTCGGCACGACCACGGGTAGGGGAGGCGCCGGGGTGGGTCGCGCCGTCTCCCGGATTGGCCGGGGTCGCGGAGGCGGCGTCACCACCCGGTTCTCCGGTGCAGGCGGCTGGAATGCCGGCTCGCTCGGAGCGCGAGGTGGCGCCGTGATCAGGGGTGGCGGTGGTGGCGTCCCCCAACCGGGCGTGATCGAGGGCGTCGCGAGGCTCGCGGCCAGCCAGGCCACCGCTTCGCGAGCGTCGGCATCGTGGGGCGCGGGAACCTCCGCTCGGCGCACCTCGCCCCCGCCCTCCACTACCCGCACCACCCAGGAAGGTCCTGCGTCCACCATCTCCACCACCGGGTCGCCGCAATTCGTCGGCTCCAGCCCCGCCAGGACGAGCACCTCCCGCCACGGCCCGATCGGTTCGCCGGGGGGCAGGCGCACGGGGACGGCGCCCGCAGGTCGGACGAGCACGGCCAGGAGGATCGCACCGGCAGCGCCCATGGCCCGAGCGTACACCACTGAGCGTCCATGGAGAAATCCACTGCGAACGAGGTGCGTCTTGTTGCCGCGTCTACGGTGGAGCAGCACGCTGGAGTCGTCGGCGGGTTCCATCACCGGGTGCAGTGCATCGAGCGCATTCGATGGTTCGGTCGGACCTCGCCCTCCGTCGACCACGCCCCTCGACACGACCGCGTTGACCGTTCGGGGCCGACCGGACGGCCGCTCTCCTCCTGGCCCCCCTCGAACTCATCGAACGCCCGGTCGCACTCCTCCCGACAAGACCGACTACCGCCCGCGCTCCCTGGTCTCGCTCGGCTCCCTGTCGGACCTCCTCACCGCGCGCAGGCCCATCACCGGTGCGTCCAGGAGGATCACCAGGAAGGAACCACCTTGCGTGGCCGACCACCGAAAGAAGGTGAAGCAGGCCGCCTGACCCCATCCGACTTGTCAAGAAATCCCTTTGGCAGGAGGGTCTGCCTCGAACGACATTTCACCCGAACCCTCGAGCCCTCTCGATGCACTGCACAGAGCGATGGGACCTCTCGCCGATGACTTCCCATCCCGTCTCCTCGACCCCCCACCAGGACCCGGAGCTTCCATGACCCGCTCATTCCTCCTGAACGCCGCGCTCATCGCGACCGGTCTGTCGTTCGCGGCCGTGGGATGCGACGACTGCAAACCCGACGACACCGGTTCTGACAAGGACATCGACGACGACGGCTACATTGCCGAGGAGTACGGCGGTGACGACTGCGACGACGGGGATCCGTCCATCCATCCCGGCGCGGACGAGGTCTGCGACGGGAAGGACAACGACTGCGACAAGCTCGTGGACGACGCCGACGACTCCCTCGACCTGTCCACCACCTCGACCTGGTACGCGGACGCCGACGGCGACGGGTACGGGAGACCCGAGGACAGTACCCAGGCATGCGCCAGGCCCGAAGGGTACGTCGCCGACGACACCGACTGCGACGACACGAACCCCTCGTACCACCCCGGGGGGTTGGACTGGCTCAACAACGACATCGACGAGGACTGCGGCGGCGCGGACGCGACCGAGGCGTGGGACCTGGAAGACGCGCCGTACTCCGTCGTGGGGCGCATAGCACGCGAGTTTCTGGGCTACGGAATGACGACGTGCGATCTTGACGGTGACGAGTACGATGACCTCATCGTGACGGCTCCCGACGGCAACGACTTCCACGGAGAGATCGGCGTGTTCTACGGGAGCAACTCATCCTCCTGGTCGACGGGGATGGCGATCACCGACGCAGATGTCTACATCACCGACAGAGGCTACCTCATCGGCGACGTGGTCGCATGTACCGACGTCGACGGTGATGGCCATCTGGACCTCGTGGCGACCCGGAGCGAGTGCGACTATCCCAGTATCTTCGTGGAGTCGTTCGGAATCGTCGGATGGTACGGAAGCGAAGACGATTGGTCACCCACCCCCGGTGCACCCGACTTCGAGTTGTCCTACGACCTGGGCATC
>JAFGLY010000159.1 GCA_016927815.1 Deltaproteobacteria bacterium
GCCACGAATAGGTCGGCCTCGATCATCTCGTCGGGGCCGTCCGTGAAGTAGTGATGGACGAACCAGACGTTGCCGAAGGGGTCCACGGTCGGCTCCCCGGCGAACGACGAGACGACCTCCCGGGCTTCGGTCCAGGCGTCGGCCTCCCAGGTGGATCGCCAGAGCGCGGGACCCGGATGGCCCAGGGCGCTCGTGCCCGTGAACCACAGCTCCGAGCCGTCCGGGGCCACCCACGGCATGACCTGCGTGCCGGCGTCGTTCACCGCGGGGCCGAGGTTCACGGGATCCTCGAAGGAGTCGCCGTCCACGGCGCTGCGCCACAGGTCCTGGCCGCCGTGCCCTCCGTCCCGCTCGGCGCCGAACCAGAGGGCGTCGTCGGTGAGGTGGAGCTCGCCGGCCCGGATCTCGGTGTTCACGCGCTCGCCCGCGTTCGCCCAGTCCTCGCACTCCGGGCCGTCGCACGCCGCGGTCCACCAGTCGATCTCGTTCACGTTGCCCGCCCGGATCGAGCAGAACCAGAGCGTGCCGCGGTGGAAGGTCGGGCAGCCGTCCATGGCGTCCTCGTCGGCCAGGACCACTCGTGCCTCGTCGTCGCCCGTGGCGCCGTCGCCCGCCGAGATCCACCAGATGCCCGTGACCCCGTCCAGCACCTGCTGCTCGGCCGGAATCCCGGGATCGGGCGTGAAGAAGAAGTAGAGGCCGCCGTCGGCGACGAAGGGCGAGTCCTCGGCCCCTGCCGTGTTGACCCCGCCGGGCACGGGCACGGGGTCCTCGAAGAGCGCCTCGAAATCCGCTGCGAGCACCGGTGGGTAGGGGTCCGTACTGGGATCGACCCTGGTGCGACCCTCGAGGCTCTCGGCTCGCGTGGGGGCGGGATCGTCGGCGCAGGCGGCGAGCAGCAGGACGAGGAGCATGGGGAACCTCGTGCGGGAGCATACACCCGCCGCGCGGGCTAGGGAGCCGCCCCATGGCAGATCCCAGCACCCACATCGTCGTGACCGGCGCACGCGAACACAACCTCCAGGGCGTGGACGTGGCCATCCCGCGCGACGCGCTCACCGTGATCACGGGGGTGTCGGGATCGGGCAAGTCCTCGCTCGCCTTCGACACGATCTACCAGGAGGGGCAGCGCCGCTACCTGGAGAGCCTGTCGGCCTACGCCCGCCAGTTCCTGGGGACCCTCGAGAAGCCGCGAGTGGAGCGCGTGGACGGTCTCTCGCCCACGCTCGCCATCGACCAGAAGGGCGTGAACCGCAACCCACGATCGACGGTGGGCACGGCGACCGAGATCCTCGACCACCTCAGGCTCTGGATGGCCCGGCTCGGCGTGCCCCACTGTCCCGTGTGCGGGCGTGAGATCGCGGGCACCACGCCCACGGCCATCGTGGATCGCCTGCTCGCGGAGGCCCCGGGCGCGCGGACGGTGGTGATGGGCCCGGTGGTGCGCGAGCGGAAGGGTGAGTACCGAAAGGAGATCGCCGATCTCGTGCAGGCCGGGTACACACGGGCCCGGATCGACGGCGTGCTCGTCCTGCTCGACGAGGCCCCGGCGCTGGCGCGGTACGAGACGCACACCCTCGAGGTCGTGACCGATCGCCTCGTGCTCGAGCCGGATCGGCGGGAGCGTTTGCTCGAGGCGGTGGAGCAGGCCCTCGATCTCGGACGGGGGGTGGTCACGGTGCTGGTGGACGACGTCCACCGCACCTACGCCACGGCCCGATCCTGCCCCGATCACGACGTCCACCTCCCCGAGTTGGAGCCGCGCCTGTTCTCGTTCAACACGCCCCAGGGTGCCTGCCCCGCATGCGACGGACTCGGCGTGGTCGAACGGTTCGACCCGGACCTCCTCATGGATCCGGCCGCGCCTGCGGCTGCGGCCTGCCGGGCCATGTCGAGCGGCCACCTCCCGTTCTTCACGACCGTCACCGAGGCCGCGGTGGCCCAGGTGATCCGGGCGCTCGGCGCCGATCCCGACACCCCCTTCGCCCACCTGCCCGCCCCGGTTCGCCAGGTCGTCCTCTTCGGGGGCGACGTGGCCTGGACCGCCCTCAAGGCGTACGACGGCCCGCCGCGCCAGGTCCGTCGGGCCTGGAAGGGACTCGTTCCCCAGGTCGCCCGCATCTGGCAGATGACGCGCTACGAGCCCCTGGATCGGTTCCGGCGGGTGGTGAGGTGCGAGGCCTGCGGCGGAACGCGACTCAACCCCGTCGCCCGCGCGGTGACGGTGCTCGGACACACGCTCCCCGAACTCGTCGCGCTCCCGGTGGCCGCCGCCCGCCGCACCTTCGACGGCGTCTCGCTTCGGGGCCGCGACGCGTTGCTGGGCGAACCGATCCTGCGCGAGATCCGTCATCGCCTCCGCTTCCTCGACGACGTGGGCCTGGGGTACCTGGGGCTGGACCGGGCCATGGCCTCGCTCTCCGGCGGAGAGGCGCAGCGCATCCGCCTCGCGGCCCAGGTGGGGAGCGGGCTGCAGGGTGTCACGTACGTGCTCGACGAGCCATCGGTCGGCCTGCACCCCCGGGACCAGCGCCGCCTGCTCGACACCCTCCTGGCACTCCGCGACCAGGGCAACACCGTGCTCGTGGTGGAACACGACGTGGAAACCGTGCTCTCGGCGGATCACCTCCTGGAGATCGGACCGGGTGCCGGGCGGGCGGGCGGCCGGGTGGTGGCCGAGGGACCGCTCCCCGCCTTCCTGGCCGAAGACAGCCTGACGGGGGCCTTTCTCAAGGGCGAGCGCCGGATCCCCGTGCCGCTGCACCGCCGGACGGGCAACGGCAAGTGGATCCAGGTGATCGGGGCCCGCGCTCGAAACCTCCGAGACGTGGACGTGGCCTTCCCCCTGGGATGCCTCACCGTGGTCACCGGAGTGTCCGGCTCGGGCAAGTCCACGCTGCTCCTCGACATCCTCGAACCTGCGCTGGCCTGCGTGCTGCAGGGCGCGAGGCGGACGCCAGAGGCCCACGACCGGATCGAGGGGATCGAGCACCTCGACAAGGTGATCTGCATCGACCAGCAGCCCATCGGCCGAACCCCCCGCTCCAATCCGGCCACCTACACCGGCGCCGCAGCTGGGATCCGCAATCTCTTCGCCCGGCTGCCCGATGCGCGCGCCCGGGGCTGGGGGCCCGGCCGGTTCTCCTTCAACGTGCCCGGCGGACGCTGCGAGCGGTGCCAGGGGGCCGGCGTGATCACCCTGGAGATGCAGATCCTCGCGGACGTCACCGTACCCTGCGAGGACTGCGGGGGGAGGCGCTTCAACGCCGAGACCCTGGAGGTGCGCTGGCGGGGCCGGTCCATCACGGACGTGCTGGAGATGACGGTGTCCGAGGCCCTGGATCTCTTCCACGCCCACCCGGCGATCCGGCGGCCGTTGGAGGCCCTCGACCGCGTGGGGCTCGGGTACGTGGCGCTCGGGCAGCCCTCTACCACCCTCTCGGGCGGCGAGGCCCAGCGCATCAAGCTGGCGCGCGAGCTGCAACGTCCGCCCACGGGCCGTACGCTCTACCTCCTCGACGAGCCCACCACGGGACTCCACCTGGCGGACGTGGCTCGCCTGCTCGAGGCGCTCCAGGCGCTCGTGGACGCGGGCAACACCGTGGTGGTGATCGAGCACCACACCGACGTGATCAAGGTGGCGGACCACGTGGTCGACCTCGGCCCGGGCGGAGGGGACGCGGGCGGCCGCGTGGTGGGCGAGGGCCCACCGGAGGTCCTCGCCCGCCTCGACACGCCCACCGGGCGGGTGCTGGCCGCGCTCCCCGATCTCGGCGCGCCGGACCGGGTGCGCCTCGCGGCCGAGGGTCGGCTGCCCCGCGCGCCCGGCTCGCACGGGCGCGACGTGGTGATCCGGGGTGCCAGGCGCCACAACCTCAAGGGTGTGGACGCGGTGTTCCCCTACGGGAAGATGACCGTGGTGACCGGCGTGTCGGGCTCCGGCAAGACCTCGCTCGCCCTCCACACCCTCTTCACCGAGGGTCAGCGCCGCTACGTGGAGAGCCTGTCCACCTACGCCCGGCGCTTCCTGGGCCGCCTGGACCGGGCCCCCGTGGACTCCGTGGAGGGTCTGGCCCCGAGCATCGCCATCGCCCAGCAACCGGGCGGCCACAACCCGCGATCCACGGTGGCCACCGTGACCGAGATCCACGACCTGTTGCGCCTGATGTGGGCGCGCGTGGGCCGGCCTCACTGCCACCGCTGCGGCCGGCCGCTCCTCGCCCTGGACCCCTCGTCGGCCGCCCGCTTCCTGGCCGAGCGCGCGCCCGGACCCGGCCGGGTCGTGGCGGACCTCGGCCCTGCACAGGACGCGGCCGCCCGCCGCCGCGACCTGGGCCGGGAGGGGTTCGTGCGCCTCTGGGACGGACAGCGGGACGTCGGGCTCGAGGACCCCGAGGCGCTCGCGCTTCTCGATCGGGGCGCCCACCTCGTGATCGACCGCCTCGACCCCGCCGCCGCTGGCCCCGAGCGTGTCGCCGAAGCGGTCCGCGTCGCCTACGGCTGGGGCGGCGACCGGGCCCGGTTCGTCCCGGCCGGAGGCGAGCCGCTCCTGCTGCTGCTCCACGCCCACTGCCCCGAGCACGGCGCGGTGCTTCCGGATCCGCTCACGCCGAGGCACTTTTCGTTCAACAGCCACGCAGGCGCCTGTCCGCGCTGCGAGGGGCTGGGCGAGACCGGCGGACGGCCCTGCCCGGCGTGTGGCGGCGACCGCCTCCGGCCCGAGGTCCTGGGCGTGCTCGTGGGGGGCCTCTCCATCGCGGCGTTCTGCCGGCTGACCGTGGCCGAGGCCATCGACGTCCTCGACGAGCTGCCCCTCACGCCGCGGGAATCCGCGATCACCGCCCAACTCCTGCCCGAGACCCGGACCCGCCTCGGCTTCCTGGGCGACGTGGGTCTCGACTACCTCACCCTGGACCGGCGCGCCCACACCCTGTCCTCGGGCGAGGCCCAGCGGATCCGCCTGGCCGGACAGGTCGGTGGCCGCCTGACCGGCACCATCTACGTGCTCGACGAGCCCTCGGTGGGCCTCCATCCCCGAGACGTGGATCGACTCCTCGCCACGCTCGAGCGCCTGCGCGACCTGGGGAACACCGTGGTCGTGGTCGAGCACGATTCCGCCACCATCCGTCGTGCGGACCACGTGATCGACCTCGGCCCGGGCGCGGGCGAGCAGGGGGGCGAGGTGGTGGCGGCGGGGACACCCGCCGAGATCGCCGCCTGTCCGGCCAGCCTCACCGGGGCCTGGCTCTCGGGGGCCCGGCGGATCGCCCCTCGCAGCGTGCACCGGGCCCCAGGTCCGCCCCTGGTGGTCCGAGGCGCCCGGGGTCGAAACCTCAAGGGCATCGACGTGGCCATCCCCACCGCGGCTTTCACGGTGGTCACGGGGGTGTCGGGCGCCGGCAAGTCGAGCCTGGTCATGGACACCCTGGGTCCCGCCCTGCGCCGGGTGCTCGATCCCGGGAGGCCGTCGGGCGATCGGCTGCCCTGCGACGGCGTCGAGATCCCGCCCGGCCTCCGGCGGGTGGTGGAGGTGGAGGCCGCCCCCATGGGGCGCACCCCGCGATCCTGCCCGGCGACCGTCACCAAGCTCCTCGACCCCCTCCGAGCCCTCTTCGCCCGCCTGCCCGGAGCCCAGGTGCGGGGCCTCGGGCCCGCGGACTTCTCCTACAACGCGCGGGGCCGGTGCCCCGCGTGCGAGGGAAGGGGCTCCACGCTCGTGGAGATGCACTTCCTCTCGGACGTGTGGGTACCCTGCGAGGCCTGTGGCGGTCGGCGCTACCGGGAGCGCGTGCTCGAGGTGCGCTGGCAGGGCCGGTCCATCGCCGACGTGCTCGACCTCACGGTGGACGAGGCCTGCGGGGTGTTCGCCCACCACCGCCGCATCCTCCGGCCGATCGCGGCTCTGGGCGACGTGGGCCTGGGCTACCTGCGCCTCGGGCAGCCCGGACACACGCTCTCGAGCGGCGAGATGCAGCGCATCAAGCTCGCGATGGAGCTCATCGCCCGCGCTGGACCGAGCGTGTACCTGCTCGACGAGCCCACGGTCGGCCTCCACCCGGCGGACGTGGAGCGGCTCCTCGGCGTGCTGCACGGCCTCGTGGACCGCGGCGACACGGTGGTGGTGATCGAGCACGACCTCGACGTGGTCCGATCCGCCGACCACGTGGTGGATCTGGGGCCGGAGGGCGGGGAGGGGGGCGGCCGCATCGTGGCGGAGGGGTCACCCGCCGCGATCGCGGCGTGCCCCGACTCCTGGACGGGCCGGGCCCTCGCGGGAGGGCCGATCTACACCGGGTAGCAGAGCCCCGTGCCGAGCGAGGTGTCGCAGGCCTGGTCCGGCGGGCAGTCGTCCGCGCCGGAGCAGATCAGCACGCACCAGTTGTTGGTCCCGTCGCCCACGAGGCACTGCCCAAGGCCGCCATAGGGGGTGTCGGGGCAGGAGGCGCCCTTGCCCATGCACTGCGCGGCACAGTAGCCCTGCGTGCCGTCTCCGAGGCCCTTGAGCGTGATGCAGTCGGCGCCGTCGTCGCATGGGTAGCCGGGGATGTCGCAGGTGCACGGCCAGGCCGAGTTCGTCTCGCAGGTGTCGACGTCGGCGTCGGTATCGACGTCGGTGTCGGTGTCCGACTCTTCAGAATCGCCGGTCTCCTCGTCGGTGTCGCACGCGACCAGGGACAGGGACAGGCCGGCGAGAAGGATCATCGTCCAGCGGGGCATGTTCTCCTCCATTCGAACGGCCGCCGGGTGATCCGGAGGCCCGGCGCCGGTGGCGCCACGCGGATGGGTTAGCACGCTCCCGCGCCGCCCGCTGCCATGGCGTGACGTTTCGCCCCGCAGGCGCATCCAGGCTGCACACCTGTACCTCGGAGCGATCATGGTCAACGTCACCCCCGAAGCCGCCCCGCACCTGGAGGCGATGATCTCGACCGCGCCCGGGCGGGCGTTCCGCATCACGATCCGGGGCTTCGGGTGAGGGGGGCCCCGCCTGGGGCTGGCTCTGGAGGAGCCGCACGCCGATGACGCCCGCTTCGAGGAAGGCAGCCTGTCCTTTGCCATTCCGCCCGAAGTGAGCCGTTTTCTCCGGTCGGACCGAGAGATCCTCGTCGACTGGAACCGCTGGTGGGGCGACGCGGTGGTCCGGATCGACCGCTCCGGGTGCTGCTGATCGGCGCCGTGTCCTACCGGATGCGGACCATGCACTCCGCGGGGAGGACGTGGTCGTCCCTTCGGGGCGCCAGGGCCCAGTACGCCTGTCGGGCCACCACCTCGGCCCCGCGGGAGCGCACCAGCGTCTCCATGCGGTCGAGGGTGGCCCCGGGCCTCGTGTCGTAGACGCAGAAGAGCGCCACCCGCACCCTCTCGAGCGAAGGCACGGCCTCGACCCAGGTGCGGAGGCGGGCCGAGGGGCCGGCGCCCCGGATCGCGAGCCCGGTCGCCGGCGAACCCAGGACCAGGCCCTGGCAGGCGTCCAGGTCGATCCCGCCCTGCCCCACCTCGTGCGTGTCCACGAGGAAGGCCCGGTGCTCCAGCATCACCCGCATGCGCGGTACGACACGGTCGCACAGACCGCGCGCGCCGTCGTAGACGATGCACAGCCGGAGAGGACGGAAGGGCAAGGAGGCCTCGTCCCGGGGGGGACCGACGGTAACGCCCTGTCAACAGTGGGTCAATGGGTGCCTCCCAGGCGGGAACCGCCGTTGACGAACTTGCAAGCGGTCTGGTAAAGGAGACGCCGAAAGCAGGAGGACGCCGCGCGACGGTCCAGCGCAGGCCCTCCCTGCGCGGAGACCCTTGCATGGCGCGGTGGCTCATCACGGACGGCGATCGACAGTTTTCCGCCCGCGATATCGATGAACTCAAGCAGATGGCACGCCGGAGCGAGATCAGCGCGGGGAGCATGATCCGGCCGCCGGGCGCGGTCACCTGGGTCTACGCCACCGAGATCCCCGACCTCCGCCCCCTGCTGCGGACCTCTTCCTACGAGACCTCCTACGGCATGCGCCATGAGGAGCAGACCGCGGCCGGACGGCGCCGGATCCTCATCGGCGTCAGCCTCGCCGTGACCCTGCTCGGGGCGATCCTGTTCTACCGCTGGGCGTCCAGCATCCCGGACATGTCCGAGCTGTCGCTGCTCGGGGGCCCCAACGGCCTGGAGCTCTCCCAGATGCTCGTCACGTCCGACGGCGTCTCGCTCCGACGCGAGCCCGAGGGCGAGGCCGAGCGCCTCGCCACGCTGGCCCGCAACGAGCGCCTCGAACTGCTCGCCAAGCGAGGCCAGTGGTACGAGGTCAAGACCTCGCGGGGCGTCCAGGGCTGGGTGGCGGTGGACCAGGTCATCCCGGCCTACTACTTCGCGAACGCCAAAGAACGCGAAAACTACGACCCCATCTACAATGCCGACCGCTACATCGAGGTCAAGAACTCCCGCTGGATGCAGCTGCCTGCCGACGAGGATCCGGTCGGCCAGGGACGGGCCGAGGTGGTGACGGTCTTCGAGTTCATCCTCAAGAACAACTCGAAATTCGACATGAAGGACGTCCGCATCCTGGCCACGGTCAAGAACCGCGGCCGGCGCGTGGTGGCCGAGAGGGAGATCGCCATCGAGGGCGTCGTCCCCGCCTACGGAGATTCCACCGTCGGTACGCTCCGGGCGCCCGCACACGCGCCCGACACCCCGGTCCGTCGCATCACCTACCACTCCTACGCCCCCGAGGCGGGGGTGAGCGACGAGGCCTGGATGAACTGGGTGGACGGGCTCGAAGTCGCCTTTCCGCCGGGGGACTACGCCGAGGCGGAGGTCACGGTGGTGCAGGCCACGGCGGTCGTGGATTCCCGGCGGAGGGGCAGGAACTAGCCCCCCATGTCCGATCCGCGTCCCGGGCCGTGTCGCTCCGCGACCGGGCCGGACGCGCGGGTGCGGCGCGTGCGGGCCCCTCCCTGGCTCGCCCACCACGGGGAAGAGGATCTCGATCGGTGCGTCCGCATCGGCACTTGGGCCATCTGTCGCCGGTGTTGGGCGCTCTGGCCCGCGACAGGGCTCGTCCTGGGGCTCCTGGTGGTGCTGCGCGCACCCGAAGAATCCACGTGGGACGTCGTGATCCCGATGCTGCTGTTCCCACCTGTGCTGGAGTTCGTCGGGGTCCATGTGGGACGGTGGACCTACCGACCGGCCCGGGTGTGGGCCCTCTCTCCGCTGCTCGCCCTCGCCCTGGCGCGTCTCCTGTACCGCTTCGCCCGGAATCCCTTCGACCCCTGGTCCACGCTGCTCCTGGCCACGAGCGGCGCGGCCTGCGGGTGGGCGGTCCTGCGCTTCCAGGCCGTCCGGCGCGAGGAGGCGCTCGATCCGGACCGGTTCCTGCCCCCCGGGCCGGGAGGCGGCCCGTGACCTCGACCTGGCTCGACCCGTTCCCGGCCGCGTTCCGAAAGGGCGTCGAGACGCTGCTCGGACGGAGCGGCCGACGCGTGGCCTGCTTCGACGCGGACGACACCCTCTGGGAGGGAGACCTCGGGGAGGCATTCCTCGAGTGGCTGGCCCGAGGCGGCCGAATCGCCCTCGCTGCCCCCGACTTCTTGAGCGCCTACCAGGCCCGTGTCCGCGCCGATCGAACCGCCGGCTACACCTGGGCGGTCCAGGTGATGGCCGGGCTCAAGGAGGCCGACGTGGTGCGTTGGAGCCGGCATCTGGCCGCGGCCTGGCCTCCCCGTCCTGCCATGGCCGGTTTGCTCGACGGCCTCCGACACGCGGGTGTGGAGACCTGGATCGTGTCCGCCTCCAACCACTGGATCGTGCGCGAAGCCGCCGTTCGCCTGGGGGTGCCGGTCCACAGGGCCATCGGGATCCGGGTGGAGGTGGAGGGCGGACGCCTCACGGATCGGCCGGTCCGGCCGATCCCCCATGGGTCGGGGAAGGCCGAGGCCGTCCAGAGGTACGTCGGCGCGAGTCCGGACCTCGCGGCAGGCGACAGCCTCGGAGACCTCGAGATGCTGGAGACGGCCCGGCTGCCTCTCGTGGTGGACGCCCGGGGCGGCCCTCCCTCGGCGCTGCACCGCATCGCCCTGGCGCGGAGCTGGCCCGTCTGGACGGCCTGAACGCCCCTGCCGCCAGCCCGGCCGGGGGGCTGCCGAGCCCGTGCTACACTCGCGGACCGCGAGGCCGCCATGTCCGCCGCACGCCCACCCGACCTGCCGACGGAGCCCCGAACGGGGCGCCACCGTGTTGCCCTCGCGCTCGCGGCGGCCCTGGCCCTGGGCCCCTTCGTGCTGGCCTGGCCGCTGCCCCTCGCGGGGTCCCGCTCGTTCCTCGCTTTCCGCATCGGGGAGGTGGCGCTCCACACCTGGGCGCTGGCGACCGCGCTCGCCCAGCGGATGCCCTTTCGGGTGCACACCGGGGCCATGGGCTTCCCCGAGGGCATCGACTACGTGCTGGTGGATCCGGCGAACCTGCCCGCCTTCGCCGTCGGTTCCCTCCTGGGGCCCGCCGCCGGCTACAACGCCGTCGTGTGGAGCGGGCTCGTTCTGGCCGGCCTCGGTGGTGCGCTCCTCGCCCGGCGGGTCGGGGGGGCGCCCTGGTTGGGCGCGATCGCCGCCATGGCTTGCCCCACGCTCCTGTCCGCGGTCAGCCCGGGAACCACCGAGGACTTCGCGGTCGGGTGGGTGGCGATCCACCTCGCGCTCCTGCTCGGGTACGTGCAGGCGGGCGGGACCTTGCGCTGGCTGGGCGCCACGCTCTCGCTGGTCCTGGCCGTGCACGGCGGGCCCTACAACGGCGTCTGGGCCGCCCTCGCCGACGCTGCGGTGGGATGCGGGCTCGTCTGGAAGGCCCGGAGGGACGGTTGGCGGCCGGTGGGGAGGGCCCTCGCGGTCGGTGGAAGCGCCCTGGCCCTCTGCGCGCCGTTCGCCTGGACACTGCTCACCGAGCGGACCCCGGGCCTCCCCGGCACCCGGGCCCTGGCCGGGCTCCAGCGGCCGCCCCTGGGATCGGTGCTGGCGTTCCGTACGCTGCCGAGTCCCTCGGCGGACGTCCTCGACCTGTGGCTGCCCGCGGCCTTTACCGGCGGAAAGCAGCCCTTCGCCTCGACCGCCTACCTCGGTCCGGTGGCCCTCCTCTTCGCGGTGGGGGCGGTGGTGCGCGACCGGAGGCGGTGGCCCTGGCTCGCCGGAGCCCTGGCGTTCGCGCTCGTCTCCCTGGGCGCCTGGATCCTGGTGGGCGGGCGCCCGCTCCGGGTGGGCCAGGGGCTCGTCCCCGGCCCGGCCGCCGCGCTCATGGCCGCGCTGCCGGGGCTCCTCGCCCGTCTCACCCGCTGGTTCCGGGCCGGTGCCGTGGCGACCTTCCTCCTGGCTCCGCTGGTCTCCACCTGGGGACGAAGCCGGGCGGGACCCGTGGTCGCGCTCCTGGTCGTCCTGGACGCCGTCGTCTGCTCGCCCGTACCGTGGCCGCTCCTGGCCACGCCGGCGCCCGATGTCGCCCCGCTCCTGGCCCTGCCGGCGCCCGGGGCCCTCGTGGACCTGCCGGCGGAGATCCGGGACAGGCCTCCACCGGGTT
The DNA here is from genome assembly GCA_016927815.1 of Deltaproteobacteria bacterium. Lineage (GTDB taxonomy): Bacteria > Myxococcota_A > UBA796 > UBA796 > JAFGLY01 > JAFGLY01. The sequence goes on from JAFGLY010000159.1 coordinate 11,543, forward strand.
GTTTCACCGACCACCCGGCCCTGCTCCAGGTCTACCACCGTCGCCCCACCGCCGGCCCCCTGGTCCTCGCCCCGGACGTCGGGCCCCGTGCGCGAGAGGCCGGGGAGGTCGTGGAGGCCGTGGCTCGCGAGGCGGTGCTGGCCCCTGGAACGCGCGAAAGCCTCCTCGAGGAGGGGTTCCGGTACGTGGTGCTCCACCGGAGGGCCGTCCGCGGCGATCCCGAGGCGAGGCGGCGCCTTACCGCCTGCCTGGGCGAGCCGGTGGCCATGACCGAGGCTCTGGGCATCTGGGACCTTCAGGTCCGCGGGACCCGGTGCCGAGAGCATGCCCCGGAGCGGGGAGAGGCTGTAGGCCGTAGGCCGTAGGAATACCAGGGGTCGTTCCCGGAGGAAGGCTGGGGATCGGGTTGGAGCGTCGAGTCCGAGGTCCGAGTCCGAGTCCGAGTTCGAGCGTCGACCCCGAGATCGCCATTCCCCCACCCGCTCCCAAGCCCGGGTGCACCCGCTCAGGGCGCTTCCTGCTGGGGACCCGGTCCGGACGGCAGGCGGGTGGTCTCGTCGGATCGCGGACGGCGGCCCGGCAGGGTCACGGCCTCGGCCGGGCGCTGGGCCTGTCGCGCGGGGAGCCGCACGCTGGTGCCGGGCAGGGGGGTCTTCCTTCGTGCGGTCCTTGCCCTCGCGGGATCCACGAGAGGCCACTCGATCTCGAGCAGGTCCGCCGCCCGCGGCGTGACGGCCAGGGCCAACGCCTCGTGCCCCGCGGCGTTCGGGTGAAGGGGGTCCTGGGTGCCCTCCAGCCCGAACGGGCCCGCGCCCGCGGCGAACGCCTCGACCCCGTCCACACGGGGCAGACCGACGGCGTCGATCTCCTGGCCGTTCTTCTGGTAGGCGCGCATGTCGGAGACGCACCGCTGGGAGTCCACCCGGCCGGTCTCGCAGGAGCCATCGGCTTTCACCACGTGCGGGGGGATCGTGAGCACCAGGACCGGAACGTTGGAGTGCCGAGACCACGCGTAGAAGCGGTGGACCTGGGTGGTGAACCAGGATTCGGGCGGATCGGGGAGGCGGCGCCTGCGCTCCGCGCGGGCCAGCGCCGCACCCTGCAGGCGGCGGTAGGAGGCGCTGTGCAGGAGCAGTCCCTCGGAACCCCAGGGCAGAAGCGCAACCTCGGGCGGTACGGTGGACCCCACGAAGATCGGACGCCTGCCCTCGGCATCGCGCAGCGTCCAGGTGGGGATCCGGTCATTGGGGCAGGCGCCCCAGATCACGAGGTCCGGCGCCCAGTCCTGCAGCCGCGACGCCACCAGGGCGGCGGCCTGCTCGGCGTCCCAACCGGGAACGGCCACGTTGAGGACCTCCACCCGGTCCGGACCGAGCATCGCCTCCAGGCGGGCAGGCCATGTGGCCTCTGCCGGGACGCCTTCACCGTAGGTGACGTCGTCGCCGACGCAGATCACCCGCTTCTGCTCCGGCTGGAGCGGCATGGCCGGCCGGTTCTCCTGCCAGCCGCGCTCCCAGGGTTGCTCCGGGTCGTAGGCGAAGGCGTACTTCATACCCTTGGGATCCGTGACGAGCGTCCAAGCCTGGCCCTCGCACCGCCGCTGCCAGGCCTCCGTGGCCCAACCGATCAGCAGCAGGATCGCGATGCCGGCGGCGAGCCAGGCCGGCCACCGGGGCAGGTGGTCTCCCAGGCGGCCGATCCGGTCGAGAAAGGACTCGCTCCCGCCGAGGGGTTCCATGCAGGTGCCGGTGGAGGGGGGCGGCTCCAGAATGGATCGTCGTGGGGTGCCCCGTCAAGGCCAGGAGTCCGGACCCATGGGTGGCCGTCGGGCAGGGGGCTCTATACTAGGGGATGTTCGTGGGGCGGTCCCGCGCCCGGAGGTGTCGGATGAAGCGGACCTACTCCTGCCCTCGATGCCAGGCCACGCTCAATCCGAACGTGAAGGTGATCCTGAGCGCCGTCCGCGACGGCCGCCGCGGACTGGTCCTCCTCTCGCCCCAGCCGGGCAACTACAACGCGATCGTGCCCGAGGATCTCGGCATCGAGCCCGGCGACCTCGTGGAGTTCCGGTGCCCGGTCTGCAACGCGCTCCTCACGTCCTCGGAGAACGAGAACCTCGCACTCTTGCGCTTCCGGTTCTCCACGGGCCTGCAGGGGACCGTCCTCTTCTCCCGCCGCTACGGCGAGCACGCCACCTACTTCATCTCCGACGA
>JAFGLY010000160.1 GCA_016927815.1 Deltaproteobacteria bacterium
CCCCCCCACGCCGGGCACGCCCGGCCCCCCCGGGCCGTGCGTCTCGCCGGGCTCCAGGGGGGAGAGGACCACGGAGCTGTCGTCCCCCTTGGTCTGGAGGTCCTCGACCATCCCTGCGTAGAGCTCGTTGGGTGTGGCGACCGGGCCATCCATGGAGGGCGGGCTCTCCCCCGCAGCCTCCACCGCCTCCAGCGCGAACGTGGTGCAGTTGTAGGTGAGCAGGTTGTACGGATGGAACCGGTTAGCGTCCACGTACGCCAGCAATGCGTCCACGCCGGCTTGGTCGAGGTTGTATGCCATCTGGCCTGTCTCCGTGAACAGCCGATCCGGCTCTACGACCTGGCCTGGGCCATCCACCCCGGGGACCACGGGCCCGACGGCATAGAACCCGATCTCCGCGGCTCCGTACTCCAGAAGTTCCCGTTCCGGGCTCTCGACGTGGGGCGGGACTGGGTGGTCGTTGACGTAGGTGAGGGTGATCCAGCTGTGCCCCACCTGCTGATTCGCGAGCTCCTCGGGCGTCATCTGGCTGCGGTTGGCCGTCGCCGTGTAGACCTCGAGCATCACGACCGCCACCGTTTCCCCCTTCTCGCGCCCCTCGCCTCCCTCCCCGCCTCCGGGTGGTGACGGCCCGGGGATGCCCCACTCCTCCGTGCCGGGGAGGCCCAGGTCCCCGGGTCCGGGCAGGCCCATCCCTCCCAGTCCGGGGATGCCCGGTTCCCCCGATCCGTGCGTCTCGCCGGGCTCCAAGGGGGCAATACCGACCGACTTGTCACCCGCCTCGTGCTGTTCGTACATGCCCGCGTAGAGCGCGTTGGGCGAGGCTACCGGGCCGTCCATCGGCGGCGGGCTCACGCCGGCTGCCTCGACCGCCTCCACCGCGAACGTGGTGCAGTTGTAGGTCAGCAGGTTGTACGGGTGGGACCGGTTGGCATCCACGTACGCCAGCAACGCCTCGAGGCCAGCCTGGGAGATCCAGTAGTGCTTTCCAGCCTTGCCCTCGAAGACCTTGTCCGGCTCCACCACCCGGCCGGGACCGTCCATGCCTGGGATGATCCCTCCGATGGGATAGAAACCGATGCTCGCTTCGTCTGCCTCCAGAAGGTCCCGGGTAGGGCTCCCCGTTCCGGGAGGGATCTGCCCATCGACGAGATCGAGGATGATCCAACTGTGTCCCACCTGCTGATTCGCGAGCTCCTCGGGCGTCATCTGGCTGCGGTTGGCCGACTCCGTGTGGACCATGAGGGTCAGGGACGCCGCCTCCTCGCCTCCCTCCTCGCCTCCCTCCTCTCCACCGGCTGGGGGCGTTTCGGTGCCTGCGGGCTCCAGGCCTGGGATGCCCGAGGAGGATCCGGGGGCCTCGACGCCGCCCTCGCCGGGAGGCGCGGTTCCGGGCAGGGCACCCTCGATGACGAGCACCTGCCCGACGTAGATCTCGTCGGGGTCCGCGATGCCGTTCCGCCGGGCGATCTCCATGAACCGGGACCCGTCGCCGAGAAACCGCTCGGCGAGCGCCCAGAGCGTGTCCCCCCACACGACCGTGTACTCGAACGCCTGGGGGGCGGTCTCCTCCGGATCGGCCTCGGGGACGAGCTCCGAGGCGGGGGATTCCTGGGCCTCCGCCGGTTCGCCCTGCTCGGCGCCGGCCTCCGTCCCGTCGCCCCCGAGCTCCGGGGGAAGGGGCAGACCCCCTAGAATCTCAGCGGCGTCGATCGGGCCTCCCGCCCCACCGATGCTCCCCAACCCGCCCATGGACCGCAGCAGATCCAGGACACCCGCATTCCCCAGGGAATCCTGTGCGGTTGGCTCCAGATCCGACTCTGGGTGTCGCTTGGCGCGGGCGGTGGGGGCGCTGTGTTCTCCCTGCAGAGGCCGAGGAATCGGGAGACGGCTCAAGCGCTTCATCGGCAACCCCAGACGGCGGTCGGGCGGAACCAGAGAGCACTGAACCAGGGTATGCACCGATTCGGGTTGGGGCGTCAAGGTTCGAAACCGAGGCGACCGGCCTTCGTGGCCATCGTCCGGATGGTCGGTAGGGCCTCGAGGGGGAACCTGGGGCCCCGGTTCACGTACCAACGAGCGCTGGCAGGCCCGGTCGTCAGGATCCGGGCGCCGGATCCGCCTTCTGGGCCACGATGTCCCGCATCCGCACCTCGGGGTGGTGGTAGCGCCGCTGGCCGCGGGTCTTGTCGCCCACCTGGATCGCCTCCTCGGGGCACCACTGGATGCAGGCCATGCACTGCTGGCAGTGGTTCTTCCAGACCGGCCGACCCCTGCTCAGATCGATGTTGTCCACGGGGCAGACCCGAACGCACACCCCGCAGCCGTTGCACGACGGTTCGACCTGGTACTGCCGATCGGACACCGAGGCGTACCGATGTCCGAGGCGGTAGAACTGACCCGGATGGATCCAGGCCCGGAAGCGATCGTAGTCGCGCTCGACCCGCCGCTCTCCGGCGGCGAGGAGCGTCGCGATCTCCTCCACCCTCGCCCGGGCGGCCGCGTGGATCACGCCCAGCTCGTCGTCCGGAGGGACCCCGCCGAAGGGCAGGTAGTTCGAGGGCATCCGGACGAACAGGCCGGCCGACAGGTCGAGGCCCCGCCTCCGGAAGGTCCTTTCGACGCGCGCGAACAGGTCGCCGGGATCGCCGCCACCGGTAACCACCACGAACACCGGCGCCCGGGTCTCGAGGCGTGCGACGAAGTCCCCCACGAGGTGCGGCATCCGGTACATGTACACGGGGAAGACGAGGCCCACGCGCCCTCCCTCCGGCCGGACGGGGGTCGAGCGAAAGGCCTGGACCATGGGTACGACGGACGCGTCGCCGAGGCGCTCGGCGAGCGTGCGGGCCACCCACAGCGAGTTGCCGGTGGCGCTGAAGACGTAGATGGGGGTGGGCACGGAGGGCCTTCACCGGTGGGGGGCGAGGTCCCTATCGCGGGCGCCACACCGCCTGCACGGTCCGCTGACCCCGGTCGTTCCCCAGGGGGAGCGAGGCCCAGCGTGTTCCATTCGTCCCTGGCTGCCTTCGGCCCGTGGGTGCCCGGTGCGGCGCGACGTCCGTCCCGATCCGGCCTTTCGCTTCCACCAGCGCGGCCTGTCCGAGCAGCGGAAGGAGGGTCGAGGAGAGGGGGAGCTGGGCCTGGGCGGGCGGTGCTGGGAGGGCCGAGGGGCTGGGGAGGGGAGCAGGAGG
>JAFGLY010000161.1 GCA_016927815.1 Deltaproteobacteria bacterium
CCGTTGCCCCGGCGCCGCCACCCCTGCCCGCCGTTGCCCCGGCGCCGCCGAACGTGCCCACCGTTGCTTCGAGCCCGCAGCGAGCCCCCCGCGCCGCTTCGGGCCCGCAAGATCCATCTCCCGCCCTCACCCCGGTGGATCCGCTCGTCGCAGGCTCCATCGAACGTGCGTTTCCTGACCAGGGGCCGTTCGTCGTCGGGTCCATGGAACGTGCAGCCCGCCCCGAGAGTCCCTACCCCGCCGGGTCCATCGAGCGGCTCGTCCCCCCTCCGGCCACCGTCACCGTCGGTTCGATCGCGCGTCCCATCCCCCCGGCTGAGCCCCTGGATGGGGACCCCGGCGCCGCCGTCCCCCTCGTGGAACCGGTCCCCGAGGCCGCGGTCGTGGAGCCGGACGCGGCTCCACGCAGCGCCCGCCTCCAGGCCGGCGCAGGGGTCGGCCTGGCGGCCGGTACGGACACCCACTCGCGGCTCGTCCTAAGGCTCGTGGCGGCCCTGGCCGCCCGCTCGCCCTTCGGGGTCCGCGCATCGGTGGGGGTCTCGACCGCCGCAGCGCTCGAAGACGTGGACGTGGTGTTGGCCACCCTCGACGGGTGCCTCGGTCCCTCCTGGAGGCCCGTCCAGGTCCTCTCCCTGACCCCCACCCTCGGTCTCTCCGTCCGGAGTTTCACGCGGGACGGCGTCCGCGTGGACCGGGGCCTGATCCCCCTCGTCGGCCTGGAGACCGCGCTCCTCGTTCCCTCTCTGGACCGCTTCGAGCCGGCCCTGGCGATCACGATCTCGCGAGATCTTCGCAAGACCACCTTTCAGGTGGATTCTTCTCCAGCAGGGATGTTGGGGCCCTGGACCCTCCTGGTGTCTTTCGATCTCTGGACGCCCAGGAAGTGAACCGTTCGGCCACTCGTCGTCACCTCTCGGATGATGAACTCCGTGGATCCTCGCACCGCCTTCCTCCGCGACGCGCTCTCGGGTGACGCCGCGGCCGCGGAACACCTCCTCATGGCCTGGCTGCCCGAGGTGCTCGGCTGGTGCATGCGCCTGGGCGGACCGAAGGTGGATGCGTCCGATGCCGCACAGGACGTGGGCATCGTCCTGTGGACCCGGCTTCACGAGATCCGCGATCCGGACTGCTTCCCCGCATGGATCTTCCAGGTCACGCGCCGCGTTCTCGCCGCACACCGGAGACGGGCCTGGATCCGGCGCTGGGTGGGCCCCGTGCCGAACCGATACGCCGCCTCCGCGGCCGCCCCGGACAGGGGCGACCTGTCCCACCGCGTCCAGGCCACGCTCGAACGGATCCCCACCCGCCAGCGGGAGGCTCTGGTGCTGGTCTACGCGGAGGGTCGTACGGTCGCGGAAACGGCCCATCTGCTGGGCATCTCCCCCAACACCGTCAAGAGCCGACTCCGCCTCGGACGACTCGCCTTCCGAGAGGCCGCCGAGGCTACCGGGCTGGACCCCGACTGGGAGATCCCCGCCCAGGAGGCAGCACCATGAGCCGCGATCTCCGCCTCCTCCAGGACTGGGGCCGGGCCACCCAGCCCACGCCAGCCCACGTGCGCGAGGTCGCCGATCGCCTCCAGGACCGGGGGTGCTTCGGATCACCGGCCGAGGCGTCCCTCCACGGCCTCCCGGCTCCTACCCCCCACGACCTGACCCGGACGCGCGGGGGCCTGGCCCGGCGCCTCGCGGACCTTCCCCTCGCCCGGACCCGACCTCTCCGTGCAGGCCGACACGTCGCGGCGATCGCGGCCGTAGCGGCCGTGGTCGCGGTGATCGTCCTGCCACGGCCCGACCGGGTCCTCTCCGAGCGGCTGGAGTCCCCGGCAGACTGGCAGGAGCGCGCACCCACCTCGGAGGTGGCTCTGAGGTTTCAGGGCAGCGGATCCCTGTCCGGAACGGCACATTCCCCAGAAATCACCTGGGAGACGGGCCGACTCGAGGTATCCGTGCTGCCCGAGCACGACGTCCACCTCGTGGTCGAAACCCGCGAGGCACGCGTCATCGTGACCGGGACGGCCTTCGTGGTGGAACGAAGCGTGGCCCAGGGCAGCGTCGTGTCCGTCTCCCAGGGTACCGTCGAGGTGGTCTGCCGGGACGAGGGTCTCACCTCCGTCGGTGCGGGCAGCCGGAAGGACTGCCCGCCCGTGTCGGCGTACGGGTGGCTCGCCCGCGCGCTCCTCCTCCAGGATCGCCACGCGGCGGCGGGCGAGGTGCTGGCCAGCGCAGAGACCGGTCTGAAGCGCCCCGACGCCCGAGGGGCCGTGGCCGAGGAGTTGGGGGCGATCCGCATCCTGGCGCTGGCCGACCTGGGGCGCGACACCGAGGCCCTCGCGGCCGCCGAGGCCTACCTGGGCCGGGGACACACCACCCGCGAGGACGAGGTGCGCCGCACGGCGGTCCGACTCGCCCGAGTCGTCGGGGGATGCGCCCGTGCACGGCCTCACCTCGAGGTCCTCGCAGCCACCGATCCCGAGGCCGCCTCGCTCCTCGCAGCCTGCACCCGGGGGGACCTGCCCTGATGCTCCTCCTGCTCGTCGCCAGCGCCTGTGCACCCTGGAGGGTCACCCTCCCGGGAGAGGACGACACCGGCCAGGCCGATCTCTCCAGGTGGTACGCAGACGTCGATGGCGACGGGTACGGGGATCCCGATGCGCCGCTCGACGCTTCCGACCCGCCGGCCGGCTACGTCGCCCAGGCGGGAGACTGCGACGACGGCGATGCGGCCGTCCATCCGGGCGCCTTGGAGTCCTGCGACGGCGTGGACAACGACTGCGACGGCCTCACGGACCCCGAGCACGCGGACGGGTGCACCTGGTTCTACGCCGACCTCGATGCCGATGGGTACGGGGATTCCTCCTCGAGCGCCTGCCTGTGCGCTCAGAACGGGATCTTCACGACGACGGACGGCAACGACTGCGACGATGGCGCTGCGAGCGTCCACCCCGACGCGGAGGAGATCTGCGACGACGCCATCGACCAGGACTGCGACGGCCTGGCCCCCGCCTGCCGCCACCGGGGCACCTTCGGCCTCGACCACTCCGATATCGTCCGGATCACGGGCGAAGCAGCCGGCGACTTCGCCGGTCGCTCCGTGTCGGCGGCCGGAGACGTGAACGGCGACGGCTTCGACGACATCCTGGTCGGAGCCTGGAAGAGCAGCGCGGGCGGCACCTGTTCGGGAGCGGTGTACCTGGTCCACGGGCCCATCCTGGACGACCGGAACCTGGTCCAAGCCGACGCCCGGTTCCTGGGGGAGGAGGTGGCCAACTTCGCCGGGTACTCGGTCTCCGGGGCGGACGACACAGACGGCGATGGCTTCGACGACATCCTGGTGGGCGCCTGGAGGAACAGCGCCAGCGGCTCGGGGGCCGGCGCCGCGTACCTCCTCAACGGGCCGGTGCCCTCGGGGGGCGATCTCTCCCTCGCCGACGCCCGGCTCCTGGGGGAGCAGCCCGGCGACCTGGCCGGGTACGCCGTCTCCCGGGCGGGGGACGTCAACGGGGACGGGTTCGCGGATCTCCTCGTGGGAGCGCCCGCGGAGGTCGGCGGCACGGGTACGGGCGCCGCGTATCTCGTCCACGGGCCGGTCGTGGGCGACCGGCACCTGTCCCTGGCCGACGCCCGGATTCGGGGTGAGACCCTGGAGGATCTCGCAGGGGCTTCGGTCTCGGGCGCGGGCGACGTGGATGGCGACGGCCTGGACGACATCCTCGTCGGAGCGTCCCACCACGACGCCGCAGGGTTTTCCTCGGGCGCGGCCTACCTCCTCTACGGGCCCGTGGAGGGGGATCGGTCCCTCTCGCTCGCCGACGCCCGGTTCGTGGGCGAGGAGACCGGCGACCTTGCCGGGTACGCCGTCTCCGGAGCCGGAGACGTGGACGGCGACGGCCATGCGGACCTCCTCGTCGGGGCGCCTCAGGCCAACGCGGGCAGCATCGATTCGGGCGCCGCCTACCTGATCTCCACGCCCCTCGAGGGTGACTGGAGCCTCTCCCTCGCCAGCGTCCGGCTCGCAGGCGAGGCGTCCCGGGACCTCGCCGGGCTGTCCGTAGCGGGCGCTGGGGACGTGGACGCCGACGGGTTCGACGACATCCTGGTCGGAGCCGCCGGCTACGACCTGTGCTGCAGCGATGCCGGCGCTGCCTATCTCCTCTACGGACCCGTCACGAACAGCCTCTCCCTCTCCCTCTCGGACGCCCGGTTCGTGGGCGTCGAGATCTACGACAATGCAGGGGATGGCGTCTCCGGTGCAGGCGACGTCAATGCCGATGGCTTCGCGGACTTCCTCGTCGGAGCCGTCGGGGACGACGCCGGCGGATCGGATGCCGGCGCTGCCTACCTGATCCTCTTCCCCTCGAACCCTGGCATCCACAGGAGGAACCCGTCATGATCCCCGTTTCCCTCGTGCTCCTGGCACTCGGGGCGTACACCAAGACCGACTGTCACTCGACGCTCACGCAGGACTTGAACTGCAACTACATCGACGTGTCGGA
>JAFGLY010000033.1 GCA_016927815.1 Deltaproteobacteria bacterium
GCGCCAGGTGGCCGACTTCCTCCTCGGGGCCTGGCCGATGGTCCTGGTCCTGGCCGGGCTCGTGGTCTTCCGCCTGGTCTACTACGGAGAGCCCGTCCCCAACACCTTCTACGCCAAGACCGGAGGGGGGCTCGACGCGGTCGGGCGGGGGCTTGCGTACCTCGCGGCCCATGCGGTCGCCCACCCGCTCCTGTGGATCCTCGTGGTCCTGCGCGCCGTCTCGCCCTGGCTGCTTGGCACGCCCCTGGGTCGCTCCAGCCGGGTGGCCCTCGCCACGGCGAGCCTCTACCTGGCCTCGGTGGCCGCCCTGGGAGGCGACTTCAAGCCCACGGGCCGGTTCGTCCACCCCGTGACGCCCTTCCTGGCCCTCCTGGCCGGAGAGGCGCTGGTCGCGGGCGCGCGGCGCGTGCAGAGGACGGCCCGCTGGGGCCTGGCCGCCGCCGTGCTCGGCCTGGGCCTCGCAAGCGGCCTCGTCGTGGCGCGAGAGGCCGGTGCGACCGCGCGAGACCGCCACGCCAACCTGGAAGCCCGCAAGGTCCTGGGCGAGTGGCTCGCCGCCCACTTCCCGGCGGACACGGTCCTCGCCATCCACTCTGCCGGAGCGGTGCCGTACTACGCCGGGCTGCCCACCCTCGACATGTGGGGGCTCACGGATCCATACATCGCCCGCCGTCCGGCAGCGGGCAGGGGCCTGGCCGGCCACCAGAAGACCGATCCCGTCTATGTCTTCGCACAACGGCCGGCCCTGTACGTCCCCGAGGACCACGCCTTCGTGCTCAAGCCCTGGCGCCTGGAGCCCGAACCCGGGTTCCCCCCCGATTTCGAGGTCCACTACCGCGCCATCAGCGTCCCGGTGGAGGGCCGCTGGTTCAACGCCTGGATCCGCGCCGACCTGGTCCTCGGTCCGCCCGGACCGGATAGGACGCCGCCCCCATGACGAGCGAACCCCACCCGCTCTCGACCCCGGACGGCTGGCGCCTGGCGCTTCGCCGCACCCTGTGGCCGGAGGGCCACCGAGCCGCCCCCGTGAAGGGTCTTCCCGTGCTCGTGGTGCCGGGGTACGGCATGAACGCCCGGCTGTTCGAAACCCGCGTCCAGGGCCGATCGTTCCTCGACGCCCTGGCCGAGGCCGGCTTCGACGGCTGGACCCTGGACTTCCGCGGCCAGGGCGAGAGCTGTCCGGACGAGGAGAGGACCGGGCCCACCGGGCCGTGCGGCCTCAAGGAGTACGCCTTCGTGGACCTGAAGGCGGCGGTGGAGCACGTGTGCGCGGTCACCGCGCACCCTCGCCTGGTCGCGGTCGGGTGCAGCCTGGGCGGCTCGCTCATCCTGGCCTACGCGGCCCGGTTCGGGACGGATCGCCTGGAGCGCTTCGTGGGCGTGGGCGCGCCTTTGTTCATGGAGCAACCCGGCGCGCTGGTCCGGGCCGTGGGTGTGGCCGGACCCGCGCTGGCCGTCCTGCCGGTCCGCGGCACCCGGACCCTGGCTGCCTTCGGCCTGCCGCTGGCCGCTCGCTACGCGAAGAAGCCGCTGTCCATCTACCTCCACCCGGATCACGTGGACCTCTCCCAGCCGGATCGTCTGGCGCGCGTGGTGGAGAACCCCGACCGGCGCGTGAACGCCGAGATCGGGAGGTGGATCCGCACGGGCCGGCTGGTGGTGGACGGCCTGGACGTGGCCGAGGCGCTCCGAGGCCGGACGCTGCGCACGCTGGTGGTGGTGGCGCTGGACGACGGCATCGTCAACCCGGCCTCCGCCCGCTCCGTGGTCCGGGTGCTCGGGGAGCACCAGGTGGACGAGATCGAGGTGGGCGGCCCCGAGGCTCCCTTCGGGCACGCGGACCTCTTCCTGAGCGAGCACTCCGATCGCGCCGTCTTCCAGCCGGTGATCGCCTGGCTGAAGCGCTCTTGAGCGCGGGAGCCCGACGGATTCCGCGGGCGCTCGGGCCCCCCGGCGGGTAGGGCTCTCTCGATGCCCCGCCTCCCCCTCGTCCTGGCCCTGGCCGCGCTGGTCCTGCTCGCAACGAGCCCGGCGATCGGCCCCCGAGCCCCGCTGGCGCTCTCCGCGGCGCTGGCGCTGGGCGCCGTGGGGGCCGCCCTCCTCGCGGTGGGGCGGACGCCGGGCCCCGCGGCGCGGATCGCCGCGCTGGTGGCCTGCCTCCTGGTCGCCGACCTCTCGGGCTTCCTCTGGCAGCCCGTCATGATCCTGGCCCTGGCGGTGTTCCTCCTGCTCGCCCGCCTGGTGCCCGGCCTGCGCCGGGGCCGTCCGTGGTGCGTCCGGGGACGCGTCCCGGTCCTCGCGACCCTGGGGTGTGCGGCCGTGACGCCGGTGGGCCTCGTGGCATGGCTGCTGCTCGCCCGGCCCGATCTCTCCGACGTGGTGGGCGCCTACGTGCCCGACCTGCCGGTCCCGATCCTCCTGGCGGGCGCCGTTGGGTTCGCCGTCCTGAACGCCACGCTCGAGGAGACCCTCTGGCGCGGGATCGTCCAGGAGGATCTCGGGACGATCCTGGGACCGGCCTGGGCGGTGGCCGTGCAGGCCGCGTCCTTCGGGCTGGCGCACGCCCACGGCGTACCCCGCGGCATCGCCGGGGTGCTGCTCGCCGGGGCCTGGGGGGTGCTCCTGGGGCTGCTTCGGCAACGGGCCGGCGGGCTCCTGGCCCCGATCCTGGCCCACGTGGTGGCGGACGCCACCATCGCCACGATCGTGCTCCTGCTGCCGCGCCCCTGACTACGGCGCCCCGGGCAGGGTCCAGGCCAGGATTCCGCCGCTGTCCACGGGCGCACCGAGCGCCGCCTCCAGGACCGCCCGGCTCGCGCCCGGGTTGGCGACGCGGGCGTCGAGATCCTCGTGGAGGAGGATCCACCCGTAGTGCCGGCGGAGGTGCAGCACCGCGGACGGGGGCAGGGGGCGCGCGTCGATGCGCCGCAGGGGACCGACGTGGCCCTGGGGGTGAGGCAGGGCCATGAGGGCCTCGGGATCCCCGCTCGATCCGGCCCGGACGTCCGGGCCCCACGGCACGGGCCGCCCGTGGACGGTCTGGAACCACAGGTAGCGGCTCGTCCGCATGGTGGTGTCCACCTCCGGGGGGAGATCGAGCACGCCGCGCGGATCCTCGGATGCCGCGATCGTCGCGTACACCGGCGGCACGGCCGCGGGGGCCACGGGCAGGGGGAAGGGGGCGCGGGAGAGCGCGATAGTGTCCGCGATCGCGGCGAGGGCGGCGAGGGCGGCGAGGCCCGTCCGGAGGCGCACGGCCCGGCCCGGCCCGCCCTCGCGAGGCGAGAGGGCCAGGGCGCCCAGGCACGCGGCCGCCACCTGGGCCACCACGGACAGCCTCAAGGGATGGGTCGCGGCCAGGCCCGCGACGCGCTGCAGGAGGAGGAAGGGGAGGGGAACGGGGCGGTTTCCGACCGTGACCCAGTGGTGGTCCCAGAACAGGTAGGGGCCCAGGCCCAGCACGCAGGCTCCCGCGGCCAGCAGGGCCCAGGGCAGGGCCCGGCGCGGGTGCCGGACGAGCGCCAGGCCGGCCAGGACCAGCAGCGCCACCCTCAGGTAGCCGCTGTGGACGAGGGTCTCGCCGTACACCGCCGCGAGATCGAGGGTCACGAAGCCGGGTACCACGTACTCCCGTGGATCCACGGCGTTGTGCACGGCCAGCGCGAGGTTCTGGGCCTCGGGCCGGTGGGCGAGCGCGTCGGGCGCCGCGAGCGAGGCCGAGAGGGCGATCAGTGGCCCGATGGCCAGCGCGAGCGCCACGCCAGCGGCGAGCAGGCCGCCCGGAAGGCCCCGGCGGTACCGGACGAGCCTCCAGATCCACCAGGCACCCCCGAGCACGCCGATCGAGACCCCGAAGTAGGGCGAGGCCACGGTGGCCGTTCCGGCGATGGCACCGAGCAGAACATGGTCCCGGAGGGTGCCGGTGCGGAAGGCCCGGGCCAGGGCCCACAGGGCCAGGGCCACCCAGCCCAGGGACGTGGCCTCGGAGATGCCGTCCGCGAGTTCGCACCAGAGGAACGGAGACGTGGAGAGTGCGACGCCGGCCACCACGGTGTGGGGGCCGGGCCCCGAGACCTCCTCGGCCAGGAGGTCCGCGGCCAGCGCCGCGAAGAGCACGCGCCAGGTCAGCACGAGGTTCCAGGCGATCGCCGGGCCGAAGAGGAGGGTCCAGGGCAGTCCGGCCAGCGCGCCCAGCGGGTCCGGGAACCAGAGCACGCCCCCGGCGGGGTGGCCGAGCAGGCCGGTGCGCCAGGGGAGCGTGCCCTGGCCCAGGGACTCCGCGAACCACCACCATCCCCAGGCGTGGTTCCAGACGTCCACCGTGGGATCCCCCAGCAGGTCCCCGCGGATCCACGCGGGCCCCGTCACCAGCGCCGCCACCACGGCGTAGAGGCCGAGCCGGAGGATCCAGCGGGCGCGCGGCTGGGCGAGCATCGCCTCCGCTTATCGCGCAGGCTATCGGGCGGCGGGCAGCGCTCCGGCCGCGTGGACTCCGGTCTCACCGTCTCCGTCCACGCCGCCGCCCTTCTCCTCGGTGTCGCCCGACTGGGCGTGGCCGAAGGTGGTGTCGTCGGCCGGGATCGGGTGGTCGCCGCCCCCGGGCCACTGCCAGGTGTCGGCATCGCCGCCCGAGTCGAGGAACAGGCCGATGGAGTCCACGGCGTTGCGGGGGAAGGCGTCGCACTCGCCCGAGTGGTTGCCCAGGCCCGTGGAGTAGGTGGATTGGACGTCGTAGGTGTCGGCGCCGTCGTTGTCCACGAAGATGCCCACGCCCTGGCAGTTGGAGGCGCCGCCGCCCAGGCCCGCGTAGGTGTAGGTGTCGTCGCCGGCCTCGTTCACCAGCACGCCGTCCGAGTAGTCGTGGCCCGTGCCGATCATCACGTAGACCGGCGCCATGCGCGTGTTGAACGCGTCGTCTCCGTCCCCGTCGTCGAGCAGGACCCCTGCGGCGTAGTGGGCCGCGCCGCCCTGCACGTACCAGTAGGCGTCGTAGGTGTCCGATCCCCGGCCGTCGAGCAGGAAGCCCACGCCCTGCCAGTAGCCCGCGCCCTGGGCGAAGGTGCTCGCCGTGTAGGCGTCGTCGCCCGAGGCGTCCCTGAGCACGCCGACGCCGCCGGAGAGGAAGGCCCCATCGGCGTCGCCGCGCCGCCCGAAGCCGGCTCCCTGGCAGAACGTGGAGTTGCCCGTGGTGGGCATCTGGGGGGAGTAGTAGACCAGGTGCCCCCCGTACTCCGGGTTGCCGGGATCCGCGTACCACACGTCGTCGCCCTGGCCGTCCCAGGCCATGCCCACGGCCTGGACGTACCCGAAGCCCTGGCTCTGGGTGAACGTCTCGTGGACATCGTTCCCCGCCACGTCCAATAGGAGGCCGATGCCCATGCTGGACGCGCCCTGGACCCCGGCCTCGCCGCGGTAGACGTCGCTGCCGCCGTCGTCGTAGAGCACCCCCACGCCGAGGTGGCCCCAGCCCTGGCTCATGCGCAGGGAGGTGTAGCGGTCGTCGCCGCTCCCCAGGTCGAAGAGCAGGCCCACGCCGAAGCGGCCGGAGCCCTGGCGGCCCGTGCGGGAGAGCGAGAACGCACCGTAGTACTCGTCGCCGCCGTACCGGCCGTCCCCGTCCGCGGGGAGCAGGCCGTCGCCGCCCTCGTCGCTCTCCACGTACCCGTAGGTGTCGTTCCCCCCCAGGTCCACGTGGACCGACACCGGGACGGCAGCCGAGGAGGCCCCGGCCGGGTGAACGTAGGTGTCGTTCCCCCCGAGATCCAGGTAGAAGGCCACGTCTCCGATGTCGCCGGGCGCGTCGTCGCCCGGACCGGCCACGAAGACGCGGCCCAGCGGGGTCGTCACGTCGAGGGTGGCGTCGAGGTCGGCGAAGCGGGCGAGGTCGGCCTCCTCCACGGCAAAGGCCAGCACCCGGGCCGGATCCTGGAGCGCGCGGGGGCCGCTGGGGTCGAGGATCCAGGCCTGGACGGCATCGCTCGAAAGATCCGGTGCGTCCTGGTAGTCGAGGATGACCCCGCCGTGTCCGTAGTCCACGAGCTCCTCGACGCTGGCGCCTTCCACCTGGGCCTCGAGCGTGCCCTCCATTTCCGTGCGTACCCGGGCCACCTCCTCCATGGCAGCGAGGATGGGCACCAGGGCCTCGGCAAGGGCTTCGGGCAGCCCGGACAGGTCGGCCAGGTCCTGGGTCGTGGTGGCCGGGTCCAGGGGAAGGGCGAGGCGCTCCGTCCCCAGCACGGCCATGGCCTCGCCGAGCGCGGTGGCCACGGGGTGGGGCGTGGCTGCGGCATGATCCAGGTCCGCGGCGATCTGGCCACCCATGCAGGGCCAGCGCAGAGGGGTCCAGTGCAGGTCGCGGAACCAGGAGAGGAGGAACGCGTCGTCGAGCCATTCCCGGTAGCTGGCCTTGGCCCAGTCGTCGCTGTCGTACCCGACCTCCTCGAACCCGAGCCCGGCGTCGGCCAGGGCCGCGTCGAGCAGTGCGGCGTCGGTGCCGTACGCGCAGGCGACCTCGGCGGCCTCCTCGTCCCAGGACGGTGCAAAGGGAGGCTGGCCGGTGTCGTCCTCGCTCGTGCAGGCCAGGATCAGGGGGACGAAAAGGAGGACGGGTGTGCGCATGGGACCTCCGAAGCGCGATCGGCAGCAGTCTACCCCCTCGGCGGCGGATCTGTCCGCTCGCCGGACACACGGTCCTGGGTCACCGCCCGACGTCCCAGGGATCGCCGCTGCAGGCGCCCCACCCGCCCGCGCCCTCGGCCCGGGCCTCGGCCTCGGCCTCGGCGATCTCGGGACACCACGTGTAGTCGGCGAAGAAGTCGTCGATCATCACGGCGTACCCCTCGCGGACCAGTTCGAGGTTGAAGAGCGCACCCGTGCCGAGCGCGCTCCGGGTCTTCACGTAGGCGAGCCCTCGCCCGTAGGTGTCGGTGCAGTCGCGGTCGAACACGAGCTGGACACGGGTGCCCTCGACGCGCGCCCGGGCGTAGGCCCGAGCCTCCTCGCCGAAGCACTCCGGGGAGCTCCAGACCTCGGGCGCGTCGATGCACAGCAGCCGGATGCGGGGGACGTCGCCACCGGGCAGGGCCACGGGTGGATCCACGTCGAGGGTGTCGCCGTCCACCACCTCGACCACGTCCACCCAGACGGGGTCGGCGCAGGGCGCCTCGATGGAGGAGGGCGCGTGGCAGGCACCCCCGAGCAGGACGAGCACGCAGGCGAGGTACATGGGCTTAGAACCGCACGTCCGCGGCGGCCTTGAGGATCTGCTCCGGGTCGGCCGCCGGATCGTCCAGATCCCAGACCCGCTCGTAGTGGGCCCACAGGGTGACCCGGCCGGGGAGCTTCGCCCGGACCTGCCCGTGGAGGCTCCAGTACGCGACCCCGGCCTCCTCGCCCAGCCGCTCCTCGTAGACCTTCCCCCGAACGGAGACCTCGTGGTCGTCGGTGAGGTCCCAGGTGGCTCGGATCCAGCCGTAGTGATCCCGCTGGAAGGGTCGGGCGGTCTGCCGGGTGCTCTCCAGGGAGGTCTTGTACCAGGCCTGGATCCTCAAGGGGTCCACGGGTTCCAGCCGCAGGCCGGCACCGGCCCCGACCTTGCAGCCCTGGTCGGGCTCGTCGTCCGTGCCCGAGTCGTAGGGGATCCCGGCCCCGCCGGTGGACAGGTCCTTGTCCGTGAACGAACCCGACAGATCGAACCCCGCCCGTTCGAAGGGGTCCAGGTCGATCCGGGTCTCCATCCAGGCGTTCCACACGTCCTGGGTCCTGCGCTGCCAGGCGTCCGCCCGGGTCCGCACGCGGAGCCAGGAGGCGGGATCCCAGACGACCTTGACCTGGGGACCGAGCTCGTCCCGATCGCGCTTGCCCGTGGACTCCTCCGCCACGTCCGGCCAGTCCTCGGGATCCCAGCCGGACAGGGTGTCGGGCTGGGAGGATCCACGGCTGTGCGGGTTGTCGAAGCCCACGCCGTACGAGCGGACCGCCACCGTGATCTCGGCCTCGGGCGGGTTCCACACGCTCTCCACGCGCGCGGCCGCGCCGCCGGTGTCCGTGAGGGCGGCCTCCCCGTAGAGGTCCAGGATGCCGCGGGACCAGGCTCCGTCCACGCCCACCGCGCCGTAGAAGGCCCGGTCGGGGAGGTCGAAGGACCGGAAGACGTAGTCGTACGCCTTGACCGCCCGGCCGCCCCAGGCCGTGACGCCCACGCGGGAACGCGTGCCCCGGCAGAGCGCGGCGTGGAGCCCCACGAGATCCTCCCGGTAGACCCGGGGGAAGGTGGGGTACTGGACCTCCTCCCCGCCCGAGACGGTGCTGTCGTGGGGATCGAGGGACGTGTAGTAGAGATCGTGCGGGTTCGCGGATCCCCACGCCGTCGCGCGCAGGGACAGGCCGGACTCGAGCGGTCGGTCCAGGCTCGCGGCCACGCCGAGCAGGCGCTTGGGGACCGAGAGCCCGTCGTGCTTCGCGCTCTCGGTGATCCTCAGATCGGTCGTCCACCCGTCGGGCCGTTCCAGGTCGGTCTCGTCGAAGGTGAGCCTCTGGCCGAACCCCACGCCGTAGTGACCGGCCACCACGGACCCGGTGGGCCGGCGGGCCGCCACGTGGGCCCGCTTCAAGGACACCCGGGTGCCGTAGCCCTCGAAGACCGGCGTCGTGCCCGTGTAGTCGGGTCCGTACAGCGACGGGTGCTCGGCCGCGACGAGACCGCCCTCCAACCACCGGTCGACCTTGACGCGGGCCCGGACGTAGCCGGGAGGCGCCTTGTCGTCCGCGAACCGGTCGAGCACGCGGAGCGAGGCCACGCCCGAGAGCGGCGTGACCCTGGCACGGGGCTCGGGGACCTCGACGAAGGGCTGGATCCGGCGCCAGACACGGCGGCCCACGATCGCGCGCAGGTCGGACGCCTGGACGAACGGGTCCAGGGCGCGTGCGGCCACGATGGCGTCCGCCATCCCGTAGGTGACGTCGGGAAGCCGCTGCAGCGCCTCGCGGGTGGCCGTGTTGGGATCCAAGGGCTCGGCCAGGAGGGCGAGCAGGACGTCCCGTTGTTCCTCGTCGATCTCACCGTCGTACTCGAGCGCGTAGATGTCGTCCTCGGTGGAGATGAGCACGGAGGTGCCGTAGTCGAAGGCCACGAGCCACGGGAGCGCGGCGAACAGGGGAAGAAACCGCCGCGGGTGCAAGGTCGACTACCGGCAGGGACCGTTGGCGCTTCCCGCGGACGGGGAGGCGAGCACGCAGAAGTCGATGCCGGACCGATCCGTGTCCACGCCGTCGGACGTTCGGCCCAGCGAGAGGCCGCTGTCGGGGTTCTCGGCCACGGAGGTGGCGGCGTACCCCGACTCGTCGAGGATGCCGTCGTCGTTGGGGGGGGCGTACACTACCGCGTCCGCCAGGTCCTCTACGCAGTCCCTCAGGTGGAGGCCGTCGCCCGAGGTGCCGTTGCCCAGGTCCAGGGCGGCCTCGATGTCGGACGACACCCCGGCGTCGGGCTCGGCGATCACCAAGAAAGCGCGGGGCTCGAGCACGATGTCGGTCGGGAGCGTGAAGTCCCCGGAGGGAGCGAGCGGATCCCCCTTGTACCACTCCAGGATCCAGCCCGAGAGGTCGGCGGCGGACGTGCCGGCGTTATAGATCTCCACCCACTCCCGGTCCGTGTCCGCACCCTCCGGGTCGGGCACGAACTCGTTGATCACCACGGTCACCGAGTCCGCGGGGTCGCAGCGACCGCTCCCGCCGCAGTCGCCGTTCGGCGCGCCGGGGGTTTCGGCGCCCGCGGCCAGGAGGAAGAAGTCCACGGCCGAAGCGTCGGTGTCCACGCCGTCCGGGCACCGGGCGAGCGCCTCGCCGTCCTGGGGCTTCTCGGCGAGCGACGTGGCCACGGCGCCTCCCGGCTCGTCGAGCATGCCGTCGTCGTTCGGCGGCCCGTAGATCACGGCGTCCTCGAAGGTGCCCTCGGGGTCGAGCAGGGTGACGGCGTCTCCGGAGGTGCCGTTTCCGAAGTCCAGGTCCAGGGTGACGTCGGTACCGGGCACGTCCACTCCGCCCAGGAGCACCACGTCGCCGGCCGGGATGGCCACGCCCGTGGGGATGGTCGCCGTCCCCGAGGGCGACTCGGGATCGGACTTGTGCCAGGCCACGGTCCAGGCGTCGAGGTGCGCCGCGGTGCTGCCGGCGTTGTAGATCTCGATCCACTCGAGACCCTCGTCGGCTCCGGCGGGATCGGGCATGATCTCGTTGATGACGAAGATCACCTCGTCCGCGGTGTGGAGCGCGGGCGGCTCGCAGGCGTTGGAGGCGCCGGGCGTGACCTGGTCCGCGGTCCGGAGGAAGAAGTCGCTGCCGGAGGTGTCGCTGTCCCGGCCATCCCCGCAACGCGCGAGGCTCTCGTCGTCCCCCGGCAGGGGGGCGGCGGTGGGAGAGGCGGCCCCGGTCTCGTCGGGGGCGCCGTCCTCGTTGGAACCCCCGTAGACCACGGCGTCCACCGTGGTGCCGCAGGCGTCGAGCAGGGCCAGGCCGTCGCCGCCCTTGCCGGACCCGAGGTCGGTCTCGAGCGGCAGGTCGATCGCCCCGACCGAGGCGCCGCCGACGAGCAGGAACCCGCCGGCCTCGATCCAGGTGCCGTCAGGCAGGGCCTCGGTGTCGCTCTGGGATCCCTCGGACTTGAAGACGTGGAACGACCAGCCCGACAGGTCCACGTCCTCGCCGCCGGGGTTGTAGAGCTCGATCCACTCCAGGCCCGCATCGGTCCCCGCCGGGTTGGCTACGAACTCGTTGACCAGGACGAGACCCTTGCACGCGCGGCCGGACGTCGGGCCGTCGCACGCGACGAGGGCCACCAGGAGGAGGGGCAGGGGCATGGGTCTCTTGGGGGGGCGCTGGGGCCTGGATCCTATACTGGCACGGCACCCGGCGGGGGAGTATCCAGGAGGGCCCATGCCCCGAGCCCGCCCTCTGGATCCCGATCCGCGTCCATCCCCGGGTCTCGTGGCCGCCGTGCTCCTCGCGTGCGGCAGCCTCGTGCTGTACGAACTGCTGCTCACGCGCATCTTCGCGGTGGTGCTCTTCGCCCAGTTCGCGCACCTCGCGCTCGCCCTGGCCCTCCTGGGCATCGGGGTCGGGGCGGTGGCCCAGCATCTCTTTCCGCACCTCGTGCCGGCCCGTGGGATCGAGCGCCGAGCGGGCTGGATCGCGCTCCTCCTCGCGGCGGCCGTCGTGGTGGCGGTGATCGCGGCGCTCCGCCTCCCCGTCATCCCCCCGGCCCCGGACGTACCCCAGTCGTACCAGGCGCGGTCGGGCCTGAGGGGCGCGCTCTTGGACGTGCGCTGGTTCAGCCTGCTCCTGCCCCTGCTGGCCGTGCCGTTCTCGCTCGGGGGGCTCCTGATGTCGGGCCTCCTGCAGCGGCTGCGGGCCCATGCGGGTCCGATATACGCCGCCGATCTCGTCGGCGGCGCCCTGGGCGCCCTGGCGTTCCTGCCCTTGCTCACGGGTCTCTCGGGGCCCGACGCCGCCTTCGGTGTGTCCGCCGCCGCCTGCCTCGCCGCCCTCCTGGCGTTCCTCGCCGCCCGCGCCCGCCTGGGCCTCGTCCTGGCCGCGGTGGGCCTCCTCGCCTCCCTCGGGGCGGTGGCCGCGGGCCGGGTGCAGGGTGAACTCCTCCCCATCCGTGCCAGCGCGGGTTTCTCGGAGGCCGGCGTGGTGGACGTGCGCTGGACCCCTCTCGTGCGCCTCGCGGTGTACGAGATCCCCGCCGGGCCCGACGGCGAGGGCCAGTCGGCCTCTCCCACCACGAAGATCCTCCTCGACAACGCCTCCGCCTCGGAGGTCGTGCTCGACGTGGCACGGCGCGACGAGCTGGCCCGCCAGCCCAACCGGTCCCTGGTCTACCGGATCCACGACCCGCCCGCCCGCGTGGCGGTGCTGGCCGCGGCCGCCGGACCGGAGGTGGCGGTCGCGCAGTCCCTGGGGTTCGAGACCGTGGACGCCATCGACATCGCCTCCGAGATCTTCGACCTCGTGGCCGAAACGTGGCCCGCCAACCCGATGAACCCGTTCCTGAAGCCCGGCGTCCGGCGGATCCACGCGGACGGTCGTGCGGCCATCCACCAGGCCCGCGAACCCTACGACATCATCCAGATGGTCCACGCCAACCTCTGGTCCTCGGCCGGGATGCTCGCGTCGGCCTGGTCTCCGTCTCTGCTCGAGACGCGGGAGGCCTTCGTCACCTACCTCGAGCACCTCACCCCGGACGGCACGCTGTCCTTCGGGCGGGGGCCGTACACGCGCAACGAGCTCAAGGCCGCCGTGGCGGCGCTGCGGACCCTCGGGATCCGCGAGGCCCGGCACCACGTGGCCCTCGTGGAGGGAACGTCGTCGGTCCTGCTGGTCAAGCCCCGGCCGTGGACCCGGGCGGAGGGCGAACGCTTGAGGCAGGTCGTGGCCTCGATGCCCCGTGCCCGACTCACCCTCGACCCCACGGATCCGGCGCTCGACGCGAAGACCCTGAGGACCGTCGAACGCGGCCCGCTCATGACCGACGACCGCCCCTACCTGGACGCGGTCCACCACCTCCGGAACGGGTTCACCGGGCTGTTCGGCGGATTCGCGTCTCTGGAGCACGACACCCTGGCGGTCCTCTACCGCGCCGTCGCCATCCAGGTGCTGTTCGTGGGGATCGCGGGCGTCCTGTTCGTGCTGGTGCCCTTCCTCTGGCGAGGCCGATCCGAGACCGCCCGGCTCCGGGGCACCTGGGGCTTCCTCCTGTACGTGTCCGGCATCGGGTACGGCTACCTGGCCGTGGAGACCGTCCTCATCCACCAGTGGGTGCTGTTCGTGGGGCACCCCACCTACGCCATCACCGACGTGGTGCTGGCCCTGCTCCTGGGCTCGGGTCTCGGCAGCCTCCTGTCGGGCCGGATCGCGGGCCGGCGGCCGGTCCGGACCTTGAGGCTCGCGCTCCTCACGCTGCTCGGGCTCGGTGCGCTGCTCGCCTTCGGCGTGCCGCCCCTGGTCGAGGGGGCCGCCCTGGGCCTCCCGCTCGCGGGCCGGTTGATCCTGGCCTTCCTGCTCCTCCTCCCGCTCGGCTTCGTGATGGGTCTGCCCTTCCCGGTCGCGCTGAAGGCGCTCCCGGCCGAGGCCGCGGGGATCGTCCCCTGGGGCTGGGCGCTCAACGGCTGGACCAGCGTGGCCGCGAGCATGGTGACCCTGATCCTGGCCCGCATCCACGGGTACACGGTCGCGTTCACGGTGGCGCTGGCCGCCTACGCGCTCGCGCTCGCCGTGGCCGGCCGCGTGGCCAGGGTACGCCTCATGGGCTGACGCCCTCTCCTGCGGGGTAGGATACGGGAATGCGCTACGAGGGCGACATCTACCGGCCCCCCTCCGAGGGCGGGAGCCTGATCCTGCAGGCGACGGTGGGCTGCTCGTGGAACCGGTGCACCTACTGCGCCATGTACCGGGATAAGCGCTTCCGCGTCCGGGACCTGGCCGAGATCCTTGAGGACGTGGAGTCGGCCCGCCGTACCTGGGGCGCTGGGGTCCGGCGGGTCTTCGTGGCCGACGGGGACGCCCTGGTGATGGACACCGACGCCTGGATCCCGCTCCTCGTCCGCTTGAGGGAGCGGTTTCCCCGGCTCGAGCGGGTGTCCGCCTACGCCACGGCGAGGAACCTGCTCGAGAAGGATCCCGCGGAGGTACGCCGCCTGGCCGCAGAAGGCCTCACGCTCCTCTACGTGGGGCCGGAGTCCGGAGACCCCGAGACCTTGCGGAGGATCGCCAAGGGGGCCACGGCCGGCGACCACGTGGAGGCGGCCCGGCGGGCGCACGCGGCCGGCATGGCCCTGTCCACGATCTTCCTCCTGGGCGTGGGCGGTACGGATCGGTCCCTCGAGCACGCCCGCGCGTCCGCGGCGCTCGCCTCCGCCATGGATCCAGCCTACCTGGCGCTCCTCTCCGTCACCGTGATTCCCGGTACCCCCCTCGCCCGGGCCGTGGCCCGCGGCACGACGACCGTCCCGGACGCGTGGGGCCTGATGGCCGAAGCCCGCGCGTTCGTGGCCGACGTTCGCCCCACCCACGGGGTGTTCCGCATGAACCACGCCTCCAACCACCTGCCCCTCGGAGGTTTCCTGCCCAGGGACCGAGACCGGATCCTCGGGGTCCTGGATGCGGCCCTGGCCGGGCGCATCCCCCTCAAGCCCGAGTGGGCCCGGGGGCTCTGATCCGGGGCGCGCTTGGGTCCTCCCTGAACCCGGTCTGCAGGGAGATGGCGCGCACGAGGCGGGGATCAGATTGGAGCCTCCGACACCCCCCGGCGCGGACGGGCCGGGCCCGAAGGCCCCGGCGTTGCGATTCTGCCCTCCTGACCGGTCTGGTGCCTCGAATCGCAACGTTTTCGGGCCTGGGCGTTGCGATTCTGCCCTCCTGAC
>JAFGLY010000034.1 GCA_016927815.1 Deltaproteobacteria bacterium
CACGATCACGCCCACGATCACGATCACGCCCCACGTCCCCCCCCCTCTCCCACACCCCCAATGGCCCTCAATCGCCCGATCGACACACGCCACCGGTCCGCTCTCGACCCCCCTCGGTCCCCCTGACGATCACGCGGGTCAGACCGCCCGTCTCGCGCGGCCCAGGGCCAGCAGAGCGGCCAGACCGAACAAAGCGACCCCGGAGAGGCTTCGGGGCCTGCCCTCGAAAGTCCCGCACCCACACGTCGAGCCTTCGCTCTCCGGGTCGTCGCCCGATGCGCTGTCACCGGTGTCGTCGCCGTTGGTGTCGGGAACCCACATGCGGGCCTGGAAGCCGAAGGACTCCTCCTCCTCCTCCTGGTTGCACGTGGCGCCCACCACCAGGTAGACAGCGTCCTCGCCGCCGGTCACGGGCACGTCCAGCTCACCGGCGACACCCTCGATGGGGACGGTGTGGTAGGTGTAGTCGCCGCTGTCGTCCACCACGACGCGACCCACCCAGTGGGCTCGGGAATCGAACGACCCCCTCTCGTCGCCCACGAACTCCACATGGAGCGTCCCGGCCCTGGGTGCACGCAGCACCAGGGTGTTGCTACCGAAGCGCTGGGGCATGACCTCGGTGACCTCGAACCACGTCTCGCTGCCCGCACCGTACCAGGAATGGGCGATCCGGTGGTCCTCCTCGCGGAAGTAGTCGTCGTAGGTGTCCAGGTACCAGGTGTAGATGTCCTGGTCCTGGTAGTCCCACACCGTGTTGTGTGCGAGAAAGTCGCCCCAGACCGTCACCAGGTCCGTACCGCGCTCGGCCAGGTCGGCGTCCAGCACGTTGAGGGGGTCGGAGTACCCGTAGCCGTCGAGCCAGGCGTCGCGGATGATCGTCCAGTCGGCCACGATCTCGGTCAGGTATCGCGGGAAGATGAAGGCCCCGTACTGGTGGCTCTCCTCGAGGGTGCCCGAGTCCGGGTAGTCGAAGAAGCTCAAGGGCAGGTGCGGCAGGAACGCGTACCCGTACAGGAAGGCCGCGTAGTAGGGGATCTCAGGGTAGACCTCACCCTCCACCCACACGGCGGTGGCCTCCCAGAACCACTGCCCCGCCCAGGTGCCGAAGGCTCCGGTCGCATGCTGCACCGCGTGGAAGAACTCGTGGACCGCCGTGGTGACCCCCCAGTCCATGTCCTCCAGGCTGGCTTCCGCGACGACGATCATCGGGTACCCCTCCCCATCGACGGTGTAGTAGCCCCCGGCGCCGTAGGAGCTGGGCAGTCCGGATCCCGTATCCCCGATATAGACGTTGAACTTGTAGACGTCGGATCCGGCCGGTGCCGGCATGCCCATCGTGTCGATGTGGTGGGACCATCCCGTCTCGAAGGCCTCGAGGAGGGCCGTCACGTCGCCGCCAGACATGCTTCCCTCGGCGCCCCAGTACGCCACGAAGTTCGCGGTCTCCTGGGCGTTCGGCGAACCATACGGGTCGCGGATTGCCTTGGGTGCCATCGCCCGGCCCTGGGCCGGAGGCAGCCACGCGGGCAGGGGGGAAGACGGGAG
Organism: Deltaproteobacteria bacterium; assembly: GCA_016927815.1. Classification (GTDB taxonomy): domain Bacteria; phylum Myxococcota_A; class UBA796; order UBA796; family JAFGLY01; genus JAFGLY01. The sequence goes on from JAFGLY010000034.1 coordinate 1,546, forward strand.
GCCGCGGGCGGCCAGGGCCTCGGACAGGCAGGTTTCCGCATCGAGGCGCTCGGCGTCCCGCCAGGCGCCCATCAGGACCATCGTGGCACACCGTTGCGGAGTCTCCAAGGCGTCCAACCAGGTCTCCAGGCCTGCACAGGTGGATGGGGACGCGGCCAGCGCGCCATGGATCAAGAGGGGGAACAGGGGCATGGGGTCCTCGCGCGTGCGGCACTATAGCCGCCGATCCTCCAGGTGGCCCTCCTGTGTCAGCGGCGCGGCGATCCGGACACGTCACGGAGTCGATCCAGGAGGTCGTCCACCATCAAGAGCGTCATCCCCCACAGGCGCTCCCCATCGAGGCGGACGCAGGGAAGATCGACCCCGACGCCCTGCCAGTGCCACCTCAAGGTCCCCCGGCCTCGGCCCGAGAGGAGATCCTCGAGCGGCAGCCAGAGTACGCGGGCCACCTCGTCGCTGGTGCACAACGCCACCCGCTGCGGGAGGCCGAAGACGAACGGATGGACCGCCAGGCGCACGGGCAGGTGGGGCAGCGTGACCTGGACCGGGAGCGGGCCCAGCAGGCGAGCAGAGGAGAGGTCGAGTCCCACCTCCTCGAGCGTCTCCCGCACCGCGACGCTCACCGGATCGGGGTCTCCCGCTTCCGCCCGGCCGCCGGGAAAGGCGACCTGTCCGCTCCACGGGTCTCCCGCCTGCACGGTCCTGCGGATGAACAGGAGATCCGGTCCGGGCCCGATCACCGCGGCCACCGCGGCCACGTCTGCATCCACTGCCTCGGGCGGGGGGCGGACGGGCGGCAGTCGCGCGGCCATGGCCTCGTAGTCGCACATGAAGCGTCCAGTGTAATACGCGCCCCGGGCAGCCGAGGGGAATGGGAGGCAGGACCGGCGTGTCGGGGAGGCGATCCCGGGCCAGGATGATTATACGGCGGCACCCCCCGCGTCCCGCCAGGCGGGCCGCAAACGGAGGAGTCCAGCTTGGACGAGTCGAAAGAAACCCTCGACGACCTCGCTGAGGATGAACGCACCCCCCCCTTGAGCCGGCGCGCCGGGTACTGGCTGTGGGATCTCCTGAAGACCTGGGGCCCCGCGCTCCTCGCGGTCTTCGTCATCCGGTCGGTCGTGGCCGAGCCGTTCCGGATCCCTTCGGGATCCATGATCCCCACGCTGGAGATCGGCGACTTCATCCTCGTCAACAAGTTCGCCTACGGCCTTCGCTTCCCGTTCACGGCCCTGATGCTCCTCCCCGTCGGCGAGCCCCAGCGGGGCGACGTCATCGTCTTCCGCTACCCGGAGGATCCCTCCCTCGACTACATCAAGCGTATCGTGGGCGTCCCCGGAGACGAGGTCATGGTGCGGGGCAACGTGCTCCACGTGAACGGGATCCCCGTGGAGAAGCGATTCGTCTCCCTCTTCAGCTTCCAGGACGACGCGTGCGTCCCCGAGTCGGCACGGCTGTACGACGAGCGACTGGACAGCGTCCAGCACGCCATCCTGAACACCAACGACCCCGCGTTCGCGCTCGCCGAGTTCGGGCCCACGGTGGTGCCGCCCGACACCGTCTTCGTCATGGGGGACAACCGGGACAATTCCTCGGACAGCCGCAGGTGGGGGCCGGTGCCCCGGACCTACATCAAGGGCCGTGCCATGGTGGTCTGGTTCTCCTACGATGCCTGCAAGGGCGGCCACCTCGGCCCGCTGGACGTCACCAGCCTCCGGTTGGGCCGGTTCGGTACCGTCATCCACTGAACCCGGGTCGGGAGGCGACCTCGGGCGCCTCGGGCCGATCCGAAGCCTCAGCCAGGATCTCGGTGGCGCGGCTCAGGTTGTCCGCCACCTGCACGAGGAGGTTCCACAGCACCTTGGCGACGATCCGGGGCTGCTCCTCGAAGAGCGAGAGAAAGGCGGTCCTGGGCAGGATCAACATCTCGCTGGCCTCGACCGTCTCCACCGTGGCCGTACGCCGCGCCCCCTCGAGGAGCGCCATCTCGCCGAACGAGGAGCCCGACCCGAGACGCGCCACCTCGGCATCCCCCTTGAGGACCCGCACCAGGCCAGAGACCAGGAGATAGACGTCCTCACCTCGTTCTCCCTCTTCGAAGAGCTGTGTGCCTCCAGGGACGCGCTCGGGGCGTGCCCGGGCCGCGAGGTCGGCCCGCTCCTCCTGGGTGCACCAGGCCAGCAGCGGCATCCGCTCGAGCATCGGCAGCAAACGGCGGGTGGAGTCCTCCTTGCGGGCCGCGGGACCCGGTACGTGGAGGACCACGCCGCCCAATGCGCCACGCACACCCTTCTCCCGGGCCAGGGCCAGCAGTCCGTGGGTCGCCTCTACCGGGTCCAGGACCGCGAGCAGGCTCCGGACGTCCACGTCCTCAAGGGCCCGCGCCACGGGGGGAGGGAGCAGGACGAAGCGATCGCCCGCCCGGGCTTCCACCCAGAAGGTCTCGACGGACCCATCGTGGGCGACGCCCGATCCCGGGTCCGACCGTTTCCTTGGGACGCCGGACGAGCGGGCCACGCTGGGGAGACGGGCCAACCGGTGGAGCACCTCGGCCCGGAAGAGCAGCACCTGTCCGCTGCCGGCGTGCAGGACCAAGAGGCCGTCCGCTCCCGACACCAGGACATCGACCTCCACCTCGAGGGTCCGGCCTCGGCGTCTCCCCAGGGCACGGATCTCCCCCAGTGCGCGCTGGCCGGCGTCCTCGAGCGCCCTGAGCAGATCGCGCCGGAGCGGATCGTCCGGACGGGAGCGGAACCGGTCCAAGGCCTCCCGGTGGGCGTCGAGACCGCCGGCCACCGTGGCGAGGAGCAGGTGGCACGCGGCCTCGGCGTCGGCGTCCGCCTCCGGGCAGGTGGCAAGACCCACGCTGCCCAGGCCCTCGTCGCGGCGGGCGACGATGGTGGCACCGGCGAAGCCGGGATCCGGGTCGCGGACGACGTGCGACTCGGGAAGGGGCATCGGGAAGCCTCGAGGGTCCTTGGGGAAGCGCGGCCTGGACGCCATGTTATCTCACACGGTCCTTTGCGGGATCTCGAAGCCCCATGTACGCACGTCTCCGCAAGGTCTCCCCGCTCACGGCGCTCGAGGTCACGGCCCTCGTGGGCTTCGGGGTGCTGGCGATCCACACGATCGCCACCCCCGAACGATCTCCGGTCCGTGTGCCCTTGAACGGCACGGCCCTGGCCACCGGGCCGGCCAACGAGCGCTGGATGGGCATCTACTTCGAGGACCAACCGGTGGGCTACGCGGTCGAGAGCCGCAGGCCCACCCAGGACGGCCAGACGTTGATCGCCAGCCGCAGCGTCTTCCGCCTGGCCTCCATGGGGGAGATCCAGGCCGTGGCCACGTCCGGCACGGCGCTCCTCGACGCCGAACGCCAGCTCGTCTCCTTCGACATCGTCCTGTCGTCGGGCGACGTGAACCTCGCGGCACGGGGTCGGGTCGTGCCCGGGGGCCTGCAGATGGAGGTGTTCCAGGCCGGGGAGACCCGCGTGCTCGAGTTGCCCATGGAGGAACCCCCCCAGATCTCCCTCTCGTTCGCCACGGCCATCGAGGGACGAACCCTGGCGGTGGGAGACCGGTTCGACCTCCCGTGGTTCGACCCGGTCACCCTGTCCCAGGATCGGATGCAGATCGGGGTCACGGACGTGGAGCTGATCCCGGGTACGGCCGAGGAGGCCTACTGGCTCGACGTGCGGGTGGGCGAAGTGCGGACGCGACGCCTCGTCACCCCCTCGGGCGACGTGCTGCGCGAAGAGGGCGGCCTGGGGCTCTCCATGGTCCGGATGTCCAGGGAGGAGGCGGAGGGGCTGGCGAGCCAATCACCTGGCGTGGATCTGATCGCCCTCGCAGCCATTCCGGTCGAGACCCCCATCGACCGCGCACGGGACGCGGTTGCGGTCGACTTCGAGGTGTCTGGGGCCGCCCGCATTCCGCACGACCCCCCCCTCCAGACCGTGGACGGCGTCTCTGTCCGCATCCGCGTGCCGCTGGAGGCGGAGATCCCGGCACTGCCCCTCCTGGCGAGCCCGACCGGGCACCCGGAGGTGGACGACGCCTTGGCCCCCACCTTCCTGCTGCCCTCGACCCACGAGGAGATCCGCCAGAAGGCGATCGAGGTGACCGGTGGCGCCACCAGCCGAAGAGAAGCGGCCCGGCGGCTCACGAACTGGGTCTTCACGAGCGTTGAGAAGCGGCCGGTCCTGGGCGTGCCCCACGGGCTGGAGGTCCTGAGGCGCCTTGAGGGCGACTGCAACGAGCACACGGCCCTCTACGTCTCGCTCGCCCGGGCGGCGGGCGTGCCCGCACGCATTGCCGCCGGCCTCGTGTATACGGACCGGATGTCCGGAGAACCGGCCTTCTACTACCATGCATGGCCAGAGGTCCACCTCGGCGGAACGCCTGCCTGGGTGCCCGTGGACCCCACGTTCGGCCAGTTTCCGGCCGATGCCACGCACCTGAAGCTGGTGGAGGGGGGTCTCGATCGCCAGGTGGAGATCGCGGGGACCATGGGCCGAATCCGGATCGCGGTGCAGGCGGTCCGATAGGGCGCTTTCCCATGGGGGATGGACGCAGGGTGTGCTAACCTGCGCCTCCACGCCCTCACGTCCTTGGGGCCCTTTCGGGAAGACTCTTGATCCGCACGCAACGACTCGAGAAGCGCTACGGCCGATTCCAGGCCCTCCATCCCCTGGACCTCCACGTCCGCTCCGGAGAGATCTTCGGCTTCCTGGGTCCAAACGGTGCGGGGAAGACCACGACCATCCGGCTGCTCGCCGGGGTCCTCCCCCCCTCTTCCGGGCGCATCTGGATGGATGGGGTGGATCTTCTGGCCGAGCCCGAAAAGGCCCGCCGGCGCGTCGGGTTCATCCCGGATCGTCCATACCTCCACGAGAAGCTCACCGGGGTGGAGTTCTTGGAGTTCGTGGCCGGCGTCTACGGCCTGGACCGAACGGAGGCCCGCCGCCGGATCGGATCGCTCCTCGAGGAGTACGAGCTGTCCGGGTTCGCAGACGCCCTGGTGGAGGGGTACTCCCACGGCATGAAACAGCGCCTCGTGCTGTGCGCCACGCTCCTACACGAGCCCCGCGTGCTGGTGGTGGACGAGCCCATGGTGGGATTGGACCCCCGCGGGGCCCGCCAGGTGAAGGACGTGTTCCGGCAGCTCGGCGCCGAAGGGCGCGCCATCTTCCTGTCCACGCACTCCCTCGACGTGGCCGAGGAGGTGTGCGATCGGATCGCCATCATCCACCATGGACGCCTCGTTGCGCTGGGCACCGTGGACGAGCTAAGGCGCCACGTCGCCAGCGGCGCGGCCGACCTGGAGGCCGTGTTCCTGAAGATCGTCGGGGATTCCCCGGAGGTCTCATGATGCACCCACTTTGGCTGTTCCTGGCGTTCTCCGGCTGCTTCGCACGGCACGGGCAGGTGGCGGACGCCCTGGAAGGTCGCTACCTCCTCGGCTCGCCCGGGGGGCCTGGCTGGACCGCAGGGGATCCGGGCGGCGCGGACTACGTCTGGTGGAATGCTGCGCTCAAGGCCTCCCTCTACGCCGACAGCAACTGCGGACCCCGCTTCGAGGACGCCCCCCTCCCCATGCTGGTCAACCGCCTGCTCGCAGGCATCACGGATTCCCAGGACCTGGAGGGTCGCTCGCTCCAGGTCGGTGGGCGGGGCGCGCTCTACCGGGCGCGGCGGGGTACGATGGACGGGGTTCCGATCCAGGTAGGTGCCGTTGTCATGAAGAAGGACTCCTGCACCTACGACTTCGTGCTCATCGCTCCGCCCGATGCCTACGAGACCGCACTGCCCGCCCTGTGGGACGTGGTCGAGGGGTTCTCGCAGAGGATCCAGTGAGGGGCGGACGCTGGCGAGACCGGCTGGCCGACCTGGAAGTGGTCCAGCTGATCGGCCATCTCGGAGGCGTGGCCCAACTGACGGGCCAGACCCTCCGATGCCTCGTGCGTCGCCCCGTCGAGCTGCGCGCGCTCGTCCGGCAGATCGACCTGCTCGGGATCGGCAGCACCTCGGTGACGCTGCTCACGGCCATCTTCACCGGCATGGTCATGGCCCTCCAGTTCTCCGTGGGCCTGGAGCCCTACGGGGCCAGTCTCTACACCGGAAAGCTCGTCAGCCTGGGCATCGTGCGCGAGCTGGGTCCCGTGCTCACCGCGCTCCTGGTGGGGGGCCGCGTGGGCTCCGGCATCACCGCCGAGATCGGATCCATGTCGGTGACCGAGCAGGTGGACGCCATCCGGGCCCTCGGGGCCGATCCCGTGAAGCGGCTCGTGCTGCCGCGGGTCCTCGCCTGCGTGATCTCCTTGCCGCTCCTCACCATGGTGGCGGATATCGTGGGCGTCCTGGGCGGAATGATCATCACCATGCAGGAGGTGGGGATCACCTGGCGCTTCTTCCTCAACCAGCTCCTCGACACCATCTGGGCCGTGGACCTCCTGCACGGCCTCGGCAAGTCGGTGTTCTTCGGGTACATCATCGGGATCGTGGGATGCTACATGGGGATGCGCACCACGGGCGGCACCGCGGGGGTGGGCCGGAACACGACCGCCACCGTGGTCATCGTCTCCATCTCGATCCTGGTGTCCGATTACCTGCTCACGAACCTTTTCCTCGCGATCTACGGGTGATGCCGTGGACAGCGCCCGAGAGCCCATCATCCGTTTCCGGGGCGTGACGAAGTCCTTCGGTCGCAACGTGGTCTTCGACGGCCTGGATCTGGATGTCCTGCCCGGAGAGACGCTGGTCGTGCTCGGTGGGTCGGGGCAGGGCAAGAGCGTGCTGCTCAAGCTGCTGCTGAGGCTGCTCCGGGTGGATTCGGGCAGCATCGTGGCCTTCGACGAGGAGGTCACCACCCTCCCGCAGCCGGCTCTGGCCGTGCTCCGGCGCCGGATCGCCATGCTCTTCCAGGGCAGCGCGCTCTTCGATTCCATGAGCGTGGAGGAGAACATCGCCTACCCGCTGCTCGAGCACGGCGTGCGCGATCCCGTGGCCGTGCGGGCTCGCGTGGGGGAGGTGCTGGGCATGGTGGGCCTGCCGGGCATCGAGCGGCTGTTACCGTCGGCGCTGTCCGGCGGCATGCGCAAGCGGGTGGGCCTGGCCCGAGCCATCGCCTTCCAGCCCGACGTGATCCTCTACGACGAGCCCACCACGGGCCTGGATCCGATCAACGTCCGCCGGATCAACGGCCTCATCCGATCGCTGCAGGCCCGCCTCGGGGTCACCAGCATCGTGGTCACCCACGACATCGACTCGGCCTTCACGGTGGGGGATCGCTTCGCCATGGTGTGGGAGCACCGCATCGGCTTCACCGGGCGCCCGGAGGAGACACGGACCTGTCCATGGCCGTGGGTCCGGGAGTTCGTGGCCGGAGGTCGGGGCGTGCTGGAGGCGGATCTCGTGCCCGATCCGCAGGTGGGCGGCTGACCTACTGGGACCGGGGGTCGATGGGGCAACCCTTCTCGTCGATGAGCTCTCCGCGCAGGCGCCGCTCGAAGATGGCGCGCTTCTCCGGCCGGTCGAGGTCGTAGACGATGCGCATCGTGGTGAGGTCCTCGGCCTTGGCCCCCACCACGCCGACCACCTTCCATGCGCCGTCCACCCACTGCACCGCCAGGGACCGGGATCCGCGCCGGGAGGGCATCTTCACGTGGAACAGGGTTCGATCCCGGGCGTCGGGCACGATGGACGAGAACCCCCCCACGTCGTCCATGACGTACTCCAGCCAGGGAGGTCCGTCGTCGGGGTTCTCGGGCCGGCCCCTGGGCAGAGGCGCCAGGCGGAGGATCTCCGCCACGGAACAGGCCCCCCAGGGCTCGGGCTCGAAGGGGTTGTAGCACGACACGAGGTCCAGGGCCTTGGCGTGGTCCTTGCCGGACAGGGCGTCGTCGAACGCCTGGAGCAGGGTCCGCACCTCCTGCCGGGACGGAGGCTGCGGGGGCAGGGAGGTGGGCCGCGGCCGACCCGTGCGCACCTCGCCACCGGGCATCGGCGTGGGGCACGCGTCGTCGAAGAGTGCCACGGAACCGATCACCTCGGGCCGGCCGTGAGCGATCCCGACCTCGAGAGAGCGCTCGAGGACGGTCCGGTCGAGGCACTCGAACCACGGGGTCGGCTTCTCCATGCCGTAGATCGCCGAGAACCGCCATACGCCCTGCTCCCGGCGGGCACCGGTGAGGGTGAGCGTCGGGTTCTCGCCCAGGAGCACGCACCAGCCCTTCTCGGTGGGCGCCGTGAGGAACCGCTGGTTCTCGTAGGTGGGCGAGAGGTGGGGCACTCCTTTCCAGGCGTCGGGTCGCACCTCCTCCGAATCCGTGAACGCGAGGTTCTTCTCCTCGAGGCAGCGACCGTCGAACAGGTCCGCCCGGAGCCACACGGACCTGCCCAGGAGCTCCACGCCGGACCGACCTGGAGGATCCGACTCGTGGAAGGCCTTCATGACGGCGTCGATGGCGGCCTCCTCGGAGATGCGGGGCGCGCAGGCGCACGCGACGAGCAGCACGGGAAGCAGGGGGAGTCGGGCGTGCACGAGGGCCTCCGTGGCCGGCGGGAGGGGCGTTTATCGCGCCGGTTCGCAAGATCCCGCTGCGGAGGGCTTCGGACGGTGATACGTACCGATGGAGGAAGGCAGTCGGGATCGGGAGCCCCACGGATGGAACGCAACCTCGTCCAGGAGATCAAGGTCGGGATCACCGTCGTGGTGGTCCTCCTGCTCATCGGACTCGCCACCTTCATGCTCGGGGGGAGCACCGATCTCCTGGCTGTTCGGTACCGATTGAACGCCTCCTACCAGGACATCTCCGGCCTGCGCACGGGTGCGGTGGTCCGGCTGGCCGGGATCGACGTCGGCGAGGTCACCCAGATCCGGTTTGCGGAAGATCCCCGCGAAAAGCGTGTCTTCGTCCAGTTCAACCTGATCGATCGCTTCCGGTCTCGCATCCGGAAGGACTCGGTGGCCTCCATCCAGACCGAGGGTGTCCTGGGGGACAAGTACATCTCGGTCTCGGTGGGCTCTCCGGACCAGGAGGTCCTGGTGTCCGGGGACTGGATCCAGACCAACGAGGCCGTGGACATCGTGTCCTACGCCGACCGGGCCACCGAGATTCTCGACAACACCGCCCATATCGCCCGCAAGGTCAACAACATGCTGGGGCAGGACCAGGAGTCGGTCCAGGCCAGCCTCTCGCGCACCATGGCCACGCTCGAGGGCCTCATCGTCGAGGTTCAGGAGGGCAGCGGCCTCCTGCACGATCTCGTCTACAACGCCTCCCTTTCCGCCTCCATCCACCGGTCCCTGGCCAACCTGGAGGCCACCAGCGAGACCCTGGCCCGAATGACCCGGGAAGTGGAGGAGGGGCAGGGACTCGCGCACGCCCTCATCTACGACGACCAGGGAGAGGCGTTCGCCCGGCAGCTCAACGAGCTGGCCAGTGCGCTCCACGGGGTCACCCAGGAACTCCACACCGAGGGCACACTCGCCTACGCCCTCCTCTACGATCCCTCGAACGCCCAGATGGTGGACGATCTCCGCGCCACCAGCCTGGCACTGCGTCAGATCGCCGAGGACATCCACGAGGGTCGCGGCACGGTGGGCCTGCTGGCAACCGACCCCGCTCTCTACGAGGACTTGAGGGTGCTCGTGGGCGGCGCCCAGCGCAACAAGCTCCTCAGGGCGTACATCCGTCGCACCATCGAGACGGCGGAGAAGGACCAGGCCACGCCGTGGGAGCCTCCCCCCTAGCGCCCCTGCCCGCCTCGAGCCCGTCGTCCGGGGCACACGGCACCCCGACCCGGGGGGTCTCCGCTCGCGAGGCGAGCGTGTTCTGGCTGCTGCGGCCCCGGGTGCTCGCGCTCCGAAACGGAATCCGTCACGCGGACGCGCACAGTCGCTGGGTCTACGCCTCGTTCTCCCTCGCGGGCCTCCTGTTCTGGGTAGGTCTCTTCGGGTTCCTCTGGTACATGGTGCGGGGGTTCTATGCGGTGGAGGTGTTCGGGCCGCTGCTCACACGCAAGCTGCTCGAGGTGCTGCTCGTCAGCCTCTTCGCAATGCTCGTGTTCTCGAACGTGATCACGGCGCTCTCGACCTTCTTTCTCTCGGGCGACCTGGAACTCCTCCTGTCGCTTCCGGTGACCCGGGCCCGGTTCCACTACGCGCGGCTGGCCGATTCGCTCCTGCAGTCCTCCACCATGATGGCCCTGTTCGGCCTTCCCGCCTTTCTGGCCTACGGCCTGGTCTATGGGGCAGGCCCGGTGTATTTCGCGCTCCTTTCGGTGGTGATCCCGGCCTTCGTGCTCATCCCGGGCAGCCTGGGCGCACTGGTGGCAGCGGTCCTGGTCAACGTCTTCCCCGCGCGTCGCACCCGCGAGGTGATGGCCATGGCAGGACTGCTGCTCGTGGTCGCGCTGTTCCTCCTTCTTCGGCTCTTGAGGCCCGAGCGGTTCCTGGACGCCCAGTCGTTCGACTCCCTGGCGGCCTACGTGGCCGAGGTCCAGGCACCCATCCCCCGACTCTTCCCGCCCCGGTGGACCTCCGACGTCCTGATCGCGTCGCTGCAGGGCAAGCCCCTGCCCTGGGAGTCCCTGGGGCTGCTCCTCCTGGGCGCGGTGGCCGTGGCCGGGGTCACGCGCTGGCTGGTGACCCGCCTCTACACCGGCGGATGGGCGAGGGCGCAGGAAGCCCAGGTCACCCGGAGGGCCGGGTCCTCTGGACTGGGACTGCTGGTGAGCCTGGCCGCGAGGCTCCCCCGGTCCCTGAGCCCCATCGTGGTCAAGGACATCCGGACGTTCTTCCGGGATCCCGCCCAGTGGAGCCAGTTGTTCCTGCTCGCGAGCCTCGTGGGCATCTACCTCTTCTCGGTCCAGTCCATCCCCATGGGCCAGTTCCACGGCGTCTGGGCCTCGACCATCCGTCGCTCGCTCGCGTTCCTCAACCTCGGCATGGCCGCGTTCGTCATGGCCGGGGTGGCCATCCGGTTCCAGTTCTCGGCGGTGAGCACGGAAGGGCGGGCGTTCTGGGTGGCTCGGGCCTCCCCGTTGGAGCCACGCGTATTCCTGTGGGCCAAGAGCCTGCCCGGCCTGCTGCCGATGCTCGTCGTGGGCGAGGCGCTCACCGTGGCCTCGAGCCTGATCCTCGAAGCGGGACCGTTCCTCACCGCCGTGAGCGCGGGCACCGCGTTCTGCCTCGCCTTCGGAATGAGTGGAATCGGCATCGCGCTGGGGGCGGTCTATCCAAACTTCAAGGCGGACAACGCCGCGCGTGTGGCCACGGGCCCCTCGGGTGTGCTCTTCATGGTCCTGGCGCTCGCCCTCGCGATGGGCGTGCTCCTCCTCGAGGCGGGCCCCGTGTGGCTCTGGCTCCGGGCCGAAGCCCAGGGCAGGGCCCTCGTGGGATGGGAGGTGGCAGGCCTCGTCTCCGGGCTCCTGCTCGTGGTGCTGCTGTGCGCCTGGGCCGCCGTGGATCCCATCCGGCGCGCTGCTCCCAAGCTGTGGCAACGTGGGGTCTAGGGATGCGCTCGCTCCTCGCAATCGGTCTTTTCCTCTCTGGATGTGGAACGTGGAAGCACTGGATGACGCTTCCTCCTCCACCTGCGCAGCCGGAGTGCACCGCGCCGGGCGGGCACAACCCCCCAGCGGGTGCACGCCTGCATTACGCCCTGGCCGTGGACGCATGGGCAAGAGGCGATCTGGCCCGGGCGCGGACCGAGGTGGCCGTGGCCCGCCTCCTCGACCCGGGGTCCGCCTGGCTCAGGATGGCCGAGGGTCGGATCGCGGCCGACCAGGGAGATCGCCCGGGTGCCCGGCAGGCTCTGGAGGAGGCGTTGAGCATGGACCCCGACCTCGGGGAGGCACGCGAAGCCCTCGAGGAACTCGGCGTGCAGGCATCCGACGAGAGGGGTGGCCGTTGACCCCCCATCCGCTGGTGTTCTGTCTCTCGATGCTGCTCGTCACCGGATGTGCGACGCGGGCGCCCGCACGGACCGACACCCGCCCGTTCGCCTGGAAGGCGAGCCTCTCCCTCACGATCCAGGCGCCCCGGTGGGATCTGGCCGCCAACGTGCCGGCCACGCTCCTGGTCCGTCGTCCGGACGTCCTGTTCCTGCAGCTGCGTGGCCCCATCGGGGGACCGCTGGCCGAGGCGTGCTCCGATCGCGCGGGCGTGTCCGTGCTGCTGCCCGCCGAGCGTCGCCTGCTGGTGGACACGGATCCACAGGCCGCGATCGGTGCAGCCACGGGGGGAGCCCTCGCGCTGGACGGTCTGGCCGCCCTCCTCCTGGGAGAGGCGCCCGGCTGGGACGTGGGCCCGGACGGCTCCGTCGCCCTGGCGGAAGGGCGTGTCGCCATGCTCGGCCGGGATGCCCAGGGACGGCTCGTATCCCTCGTCGTACGCGACGCGTCCGGCACCGACCTCCTACAGGCCACGTGGGAGGGATGGATACGGCGAGAGGGCGCGTGGCGACCGGGGAAGCTGGGTCTCCGCGTGGCCCCGCTCGACCTCGACGTCGAGGCAAGGTTCCGATCCTGGGAGATCCTGGGCAGCGTGCCGGTGACCTGCGCCCACGCCCTGCCCGGTGGGGGGCCGGAGGGGTTCGCTCCGGAGCGCTTGGGGGAGCATGTGACCGGCCCCGGCACGGCACCGGTCGAACCGTGAAACGCCCGAGCGGGGTCGAGCCGTTCAGGCGATCCGCGCGTCTTCGACGGAGAACCGGCAGCGCACCTGGCCTTGCCAGGTGTCCAGGCCGAGGGTTCCCACGAGGTCGATGGGGGCGTTCTCGACCGCAGGGAGGTGCCTCGCGCCATCCCACCAGGCCGCCTCGGCGCCGCCCAGGCGGAAAAAGAGATGCCGCCCCTTCGACAGGCGCCAGCGCTCGAGTCGCACGCCGGGAACGAGGAACCGTGGGTGCGGGTGGCCGCTGCCATGGGGCTCGAGCCGGGCCAACGTCCGGGCGGTCGCCAGGTCGAGCCGCGACGCCGCCACCGTGGCGTCCACCCGGAGCTCGGGCACCAGGTCGCCGGGTGCAACGTGGTCGGCCACCCACTGGGAGAGCGTGGCCTCCAGCGCCGGGAGATCCTCCACCCGGGCCGAAAACCCCGCTGCTGCGGCGTGCCCGCCGTACCGGAGGAGAAGAGGAGCAGCCGCATCGAGTGCCCGCACCGCGTGGACGGCGGGGACCGATCGGACCGAGGCCACGGCCACGCCTGCCTGGATCCCCGCGACCGCCACGGGACGGCGGAGCGCCTCCCGCACGCGACCGGCCACGATGCCCACCACGCCCCGGTGCCAGCCGTCCGACTCCTGGCCGGCGAACACCGGGAAGCGTCGAGTCTCTGAGATGGGGGGTTCGTCCTCGAGAAGTTTCCGGACCAGTCGTTCCTGGATGTCCTGGCGCCGACGGTTGAGGCCGTCGAGGATCGCGGCCAGCTCGTGCGCGCGCACGGGGTCCCGTTCCGTGAGCAGCCGGATCGCCACCTCTGCGTGCTCGATGCGCCCTGCTGCGTTGATGCGGGGACCGATGCGGAAACCGAGATCCCCGGCCGTCATCGGCCGGTTGCTGCAACCGGAGACCGCGAGCAGGGCTTGAAGTCCGGGCGCGTGGCCCCCTGCGGAGAGGGCCTCCAGACCCAGGGCCACGATGGCCCGGTTCTCTCGGACGGACAGGTCCACGACGTCCGCCACGGTACCGATCGCGGCGAGCTTCAAGAAAGATCGGACGAGGTCGTCGTGCCGTGGGTGGTCCCCAAGGAGGGCACGTGCAAGCTGGAGGGCGATGCCGCACGCGGCAAGAGCGCGGTTGGCGTACCCGGATCCCGGGAGCAGCGGGCACAGGACGGCCAGGGCCGCGGGCGGCTGGCTCCCCTCCTCAGGGAGATGGTGGTCGCAGATGATCACGTCTACGCCCCCCGCACGGGCAATCTCTACAGAGGCGCGATCCCGGATTCCCACGTCGGCGGCGATCAAGAGGTGGACGCCGTCCGCCACGGCCTCGCGTGCGGCCGCCTCCCCGAACCCGTAGCCGCTGGAAAAGCGATCGGGGATGCGCCGATCCACCCGGGCCCGCCCCCCGAGCGCTCCGAGCGCCGCGCCGAGGATGAGGGAGGACGTGGCGCCGTCGACATCGTAGTCGGTGACGATGCGGATCCGCTCACCACGGATCTCGGCGGACCGGATGCGGTCCACGGCGACGTCCATACCGTCGAGGGACTCGGGATCCTCGAGGTCCTTCAGGGAAGGCGCCAGGAAGCGTGCCGCCAAGCCCGGCTCTCCGAGCCCACGAGCCACGAGACAGTCGGCCACCAGGGCGGGCAGACCGAGTGTGGCCGCGAGGGCGGACGAGGTATCGGGATCCGGCACCGCGACACTCCAGCGAGCGCCTCCCAACGACGCTTCAGGCAAGGAACCGCCAGCCGATCACCAGACCCACGAGCAGCCCGAGGAGCAGGAGGAAGGCGACGTACCCCACGCTCATCGGCTCGGCCTCGCGCTGTACCGGCTCCCGCGGCACGGCCATGAGGCGGACCCGGACGCGGCGGGGGGGACCCGGGACCCAGGGCGCGAGGAGGAGGTCCACCGTGGCGTGGCCCTCCATGGTCACCTGGGAACCGAGGATGCGTACCACTCGGCGGCCCTGGAGAGAACGCGGCAGGAAGGGCAGCGACACCATCGCGCCCGGTTCCCGGGGCACCGGATCCATGCCGGCGGAGATGGCCTCGGCGGGAGGCGGCCCGCCGCCCTGCGACGGGCGCACGGGTCTCGTGCGCACCGCCCGCTGGGGCCTCTCCTGGGGAGGGGTCGGGCGCACCGGCTGTCGCGGAGGTGCCACGTCGGGGATGCCGGGCAGGGACCCGGAGTCCTCGGCAGCCGCTCGGGCCCAGGCCTTCGGAGCCTCTCCGTCCTCGCCGGGCGTCTCCCACTGACCCTCCGCCTTGTCCGAGGTGATCGGGGCGTCGAGGATGTCCCGGAGATCGTCCGTGACCGGAGGCAGGGGCTGGCGCACCGCCGCGGCGGTATGAAGCGAGGCCTCGAGGCGATCCCATGCCGTGTCCAGGGCGCTGGCCGCGGAGGGGGGAAGGGTCCAGCCGGTGGGCCCCGGATCCTCGGACAGGAGCCCGTCGGGTGAAAGATCGGGCAGCGACCCCTCGGAGGGTACGCCGGCCGGCTCGGCCTCGATGGGGGTCTCCTGGGAACCCTCGCCATCGACAGGGGGCCCGGGCTCCTGTCCCGAACGGAAGGCGAGGGCGGGGTCGAAGGCCGGACCCACGTGGAATCCGGGACTCGGCTCCGAGGGCTCCGCTGGCGCGGGATGGATGGAGGCGTCGAGGGGCATGGGCAGCGGCTGGGAGGCGGCCCGGATGGCCGCCTCCTCTGCGGAGCGGACGGCCCGGATCTCCTCCGTGCGGCTCTGGACCTCCTCTTCGTCGCTGACCGGCGTCTCGCCCTCTTCGGCTCCCCGGACCGTGGCCTGGGACATCCCCCCCGTGAGCTCCCGGCCCACCCTCTCCGACACCGCCGTGGCGATGGCCTCGAACGTCTCGTGGACGCCGGTGCCATCGATGGCCACCGCAGGGAAGGAGGGCAACCCGCGGCGGTTGAGCGTCTGCTGGAGCGTCTCCAGCGGCATCGCCGAGGGCAGGTCCCGCTTGTTGTACTGGAGGACGAAGGGCATGTCGACGAGCGATCGGCCCAGGTCCGCGAGGTCCAGTTCCAGCTCGTAGAGGCTCTCGACCGCCATCTCCAGCCGATCCGGGTGGGAGTCCACCACCATCACCACCCCGTCGGCGCCCTGGAGGAGCAGCCGCCTCGTATCGCGGTAGAGCGGCTGACCCGGGACGCCCAGCACACGGATCCGCCCGTTGAACCCTGCGATGGACCCCCACGTGATGGGGAGGTAGTCGAACAGCAGCGTCCGTTCGCCCTCGGTGTCCAACGTCACCAAGTCGCCCCGCTGCGTGGGCGGCATCGTGTGAAACAGGCTCCTCAGGTTGGTGGTCTTTCCACAGTACGCAGGGCCCCAGTACACGATCCGGGCCTCGACTTCACGGCGCGCAAAGTGGATGATGGCCATTCGGTTCCCTTGCCGCCGCGGGGATGCCAGACCTGGAGCGTTCGCCCTCCGGTCCGCTGGCCTAGGGGGTCACGCCTCGACCGACGAGGGTGACCTGGACCTCGGGATTGGCGGGGTCGTTCGACTCCACGAAGAGCGATCCGTACCAAGCACCGTTGTAGACCGGGGTGAAGCGAATCACCGCCAGACCGTTCTCCTCGCCGGGTGCCAGGATGGTGCCGGTGGGGTCCACGATCAATTCGAACGTTGGATCGTCGGGGTTGGCCAGGGCGACGCTGTCCAGCGTGAGGTCGCCGGTTCCCCAGTTGGAGAACCAGAGGTCCAGCTCGAGATGGTTGCCGAGGACCACCTCGTCGAAGTCGACGGTCGTCGAGGACAGGCCGAGCTGGGGGGTACCTGAGCACGCTCCCACGAGCACGACTCCGTGCTCGGGGTCGTCCGGGTCGTCGGAGACGATCTTGAGTTCCGCCGGGAGGTCCCCCACGGTGCGAGGCGCGAACGTGACGGACAGGACCCGCGATTCCCCGGGGTCGAGGGGACCCGTGAGGGTACCCTCCACCGACCAGTGGGCGCGCACGCGGTCGTCCTGGAACGTCACGTCCCAGATCTCGAGGGTACCCTCTCCCAGGTTCGAGAGCGAGACGGAGTGGCTCTCGCTCGCGCCCGGATCGAGGGTTCCGAAATCCAGCAGGGTCACGTCCACGTCGAGGGATCCAGGCGGCTCGTCCACGGGCGGCGGGCTGTCGCTGGTGGTCTCACACGCCGTGAAAAGCAGAGGAAGCGCGAAGAGAAGGGCTTTGGACATGGGGGTCGAGCCTCCGTCGGCCCCGTCATCATAGCAGACCTGGAAAGGACGGGCACCTGCCACGCCCTGGCTCGTCGTGGAGGAGCGCGCTAGGACGCCTGCCCCGGAGAGCCCCATGCACCCCATCATCCCATACTTCGAGCCCATCAAGTTCGTCATCCCGATCCCCGGGACGGACGGCGTTCCCATCCACGGTTTCGGGATTCTGGTGGCCACGGGGTTCCTGGCCGGCTCCTGGCTGGCGCAGCGCAAGGCACGACGCGATGGGTTCGATCCGGAGGTCATCAACCGACTGCTGGGCTGGCTGGTGGTGGGTGTGTTCGTCGGGGGCCACCTCGGTCACGCTCTCCTGTACGATCCCAAGGAGTACTTCGCGCATCCTCTGGAATTCCTGAAGGTCTGGGAGGGGCTCTCGTCCTTCGGAGGCTTCGTGGCCTGCGCGATCATCGTGTGGGCCTTCCTCAAGCGCAATCGGCTCCCGTTCTGGCCTTACGCGGACTCCATCGCCTACGGCCTCACCCTCGGGTGGGCGCTGGGTCGTTGCGGCTGCACGGTGGCCAAGGATCATCCGGGCACGATCACCCAGTTCTGGCTCGGCTTCCCCGGCATGTGCCCAGGGGGCGATCCTCTGGTGGCCTGTCACAACCTGGGATTCTACGAGGCGCTGTTCGCCTTCGGGCTCCTCGGCCTCTTCCTGTGGCTCAACCGGAAACCTCGCTTCCCGGGCTTCTACGTCGGCTGGCTGTGCACGCTCTACGCACCGGCTCGATTCGGCATGGACTTTCTCCGTCACCCGGACATCGACAACCGCTACGCGGGGCTCACACCGGCCCAGTGGGGCTGTCTCGTGATGCTCCCGCTGGGCCTCTGGTTCCTGTTCAGCCGTAGCGCCCTCGCGCCGCTCCGGGGTGAACCGGAGGCCCCGCCAGCCCCCGAATCCTCCGGGTAGGAGCCACGGGTGACCTCGCCGTTGCGTCGCCTCAGGGACAGGGTGCGTGCCGTCGGGCGTCGGGTCCAGGCCGCCGCCCTCCAGGTCCTCCTCGTGCTCCTCTACGCCCTCGGATTCGGGACGGCCCACCTGTGGGCCCGGCTCTTCCACCGCCGTCTGCTCGCCGGACCGGCACCGGAGGCGCCTTCCTTCTGGCGGAAGGTGGAGCCCCGACCCTTCGATCCCGCGGCGTCGCGCCGCCAGTCCTAGGACCCCGCCATGCGCAAGTTCATCCTCGTCCTACGGGAAACCGCCCACCTGATCTGGCGCAACAAGCTCTGGTTCCTGGCCCCGATCCTCCTGTCGCTGGCGCTCATCACCTTCCTCGTCTACACCCTGGGGCCGGCCGCCGTGGTCTCCTTCCTCTACGCCGGCATCTGACGTGAACCTCCTCGGTCTGGCCTGCTACTACCACGACGCCTCCGCCACGCTGGTCCGGGATGGAGAGATCGTGGCCGCAGCCCACGAGGAGCGGTTCAACCGGCGCAAGACCTCCCCTGACTTTCCCATCGAGGCGCTCAACACGTGCCTCCAGGCGGCGGACCTCACGCTCGACGACGTCGACGCCGTGGCCTTCTACGAGAAGCCGTTCCTCAAGTTCGAACGGGTGATCCTCTCCCATGTACGGGCCTGGCCGTCGTCTCTGCCCATCTTCCGGGCCACGATCCCGCCGTGGCTCCAGGACCGCCTGATCCTCCCGCTCACGCTACGACACGAGCACGGATACCGCGGAGACGTCCACTTCGTGGACCATCACCTGGCTCATGCCGCGAGCGCTTTCCTGGCCTCGCCCTTCGAGGACGCCGCGGTGCTGGTGGCGGACGGCGTGGGCGAGTGGGCGACCACCACGATCGGGCGAGGAGACGAGGGGGGGGTGAGGCTGCTCGAGGAGATCCGGTTCCCCGACTCCCTGGGCCTGCTCTACACCGCGGTGACCACGTGGTTGGGCTTCGAGGCGCTCAAGGGCGAGGGCAAGGTCATGGCCCTGGCGGACTTCGGAGAGCCTCGCTTCCTGCCGCAATTCCTCGACTTCTGCCACCTCCGCGACGACGGCTCCTTCCACCTGGATCCGGCCTTTTTCGGCATCGTCGAGGGCGAGAGGATGTACGGGCGGCGCTTCGTCGAGGTCTTCGGCCCGCCCCGCGTGCCCGGGGCCGAGATCACCGCCCTCCACCAGGACGTGGCGGCCTCGCTTCAGCGGTTTCTCGAGGAGGCTCTGCTGCGCATCGCACGGTACCTCCATGGACGGGTCCCGGCCTCCAGGCTCTGCCTCGCGGGGGGATGTTGCCTCAACATCACGGCCACCAGCCGGATCGCCGAGGAGACGCCCTTTGGCGATCTCTTCATCCAGCCGGCCGCCGGAGATGCGGGCGGCTCGCTGGGGGCTGCGCTGTACCTCCACCACGCCCTCACCGGCCGGCGGGGGCCACCCATGACCACCGCCTGCCTGGGACCGGCCTTCGGGGTCGGCGCCATCGGGCGGGCCCTCAAGGCCCGTGGTGTGCCTTACCGGGACGTACCGGAGCAGGACCTGCCCGCCCTCGTAGCGGGCTGGATCGCCCAGGGCCGGGTCGTGGGCTGGTTCGAGGGGCGCATGGAGTTCGGGCCGCGTGCGCTGGGCCACCGCAGCATCCTCGCGGATCCACGGGTGCCCGACATGAAGGACACGCTGAACGCACGGGTCAAGCACCGCGAGCCATTCCGACCGTACGGGGTCAGCGTTCTCCGGGAGGAGGTCGGCGCCTTCTTCGACTTCGACCGCGACAGCCCCTACATGCTCCAGGTGGCGCGTGTCCGGCCTGGAGGTGCCGAACGCATCCCGGCAGCGGTCCACGTGAACGGGACCTCTCGGATCCAGACGGTCCGGCGCGAGGAAGAACCGCTCTATTACGCGCTCATTTCTGCCTTCCGGGATCTCACCGGGATCCCGATGGTGATCAACACCTCGTTCAACGACAACAACGAGCCCATCGTCTGCACCCCGGACGACGCGCTGGGCTGCTTTCTCCGGTCGGAGATGGACGCGCTGGTCATGGGCACGTGCGTGGTGGAGGCGCGACCGGATCCGATCCCTGCCGGGTGATGGGCCCGGGCCCGGATCGGGTGAACGAACTCGGTTTGCTGGCGCAGCAAGTCGAGTCCGATCCCGTCGGCGGGGCGTGGG
>JAFGLY010000162.1 GCA_016927815.1 Deltaproteobacteria bacterium
GCCACGGAGGGCGAGCGAGAACGGCGCGGCCCCAGCGAGCAGATCGGCGGCCGCAGCAGGGGGAATGTGAGAAATGCAGGCTAGAACCAGTAGCGGGCGCCGAGCCCCGGTCCGGCACCCCAGGTGGCGACGCCGGACGGGGACCCCAGGTCCACCTGTACACCCCACGCGATCGAGAGACCGAGGTTCTCGAGGCCGAAGGGGAAGCACTCGACCGAGAGCGCGGGCTGGATCCACAGCGCACCGCCCTCGGTCCGGGAGGTCCAGCCCATCCCGGCGCTGCCGTAGAGGTTCATGTTGTCCTCGGCGACGATTCCGTAGAGCAGGCGGACGCCCACGGTCCCCCCGCTCGGGACGGCGTCGGTACCCGTGGAGAACCCGGCGAGGCCCTCGACGAGCACGTTCACGACGGGGCTGGGCATGGGCAGCCCGGCCCGAACCGAGAGCAGGGGTGCGCCGACAGACGACTCCACCCCGACCGCCACCCGCTTGCGCAGGTCCTTGGCCCGGGCGGCCGGGGACACGAGGAGCAGGACGGACACGGCGAGGGGAAGGACGCGCATGGGAGCCCCCTAACACCCCGTCCGGCAAGGTGGACGCCGGGTCATCCCCGCCCCGAGGCACCCCCGGTCCGCGGCCCGGCCCGGATCACATGAACCGCGGCGGCCGTCCAGGGATCGCGGCCAGGCTCTCTCACCAGGGCCTCGCCCCGCTCCAGGATCCGCTCCGGCCAGCCTGCCAGCAGGCAGGCCAGCGGCCTTTCGAGGAGGGTCAGGTCGCTCCAGGGACGGGAGGTGAGGGTGGGGCGATCCAGGGTCACGGTCGCGCTGAGCTCGAGGTCCGGTTCCAGGGACACCTCGAGGCGCCGGCCGTTCCGCCTCACCCGGGCCGTCCGGCCCGTCTGCGTGCCTCGGGGCCCCGCGGTCCAGGCCTGCCGCGCATCGCCCAGGATCTCGACCCCTACGCCCCTTTCCAGGCCCAGGAGGTACAGGGACTCTCGGCGCGTGCGGCCGTCGGGCCAGGCATCTCCGGCCTCCCTCACCAGGACGGCCCGCCCGTCCAGGGTGCCTCCCTGGATGCCGGATCGCCAGGCGCCTCCGGCGTCGGCGAGCGGCATCGGAGCCCCCACGCTCCGCTGGCGGCGGCCCTCGTCGAGCACGACGGGCAGTGCCGGTTCGGCCCGGGAGACCAGGCGCACCGTGGCGTCCAGGGCCTCCGGGCCCTCCCGGACGAGCGCCGTCCAGGTTCCCTCCTGGTGCACCACGCGATCGGACGCCACCTCCACCACGCGGGCCTCTGCGTCGTGCGTCACGTCGGAGGGCACGGCGGTGCGTCGCATCTCGAGGGGCGACCCCGCGGGCGGGATCACCCGGACGTCCAGCGAGGCCTGGCCGCGCAGGAGGCCGGTGTTGCCCTGGGTCACCCGCACGACCAGCACCGTGCCGTCGTGACCCGCGACGACGGCCTCCCAGGTGTCGCTCCAGGCGAGGCGGTCGGAGGGAGGGCCCGCACAACCCCCGGCCAGGAGCAGGGCTGCGAGGTCGCAGCCGAGGCGCGCGCTCACGGGCACAAGTCCTCCTCCTCGCGGCGCTGGCGAAGCCGGTCGATCTCGGGATCCGGGGCGTAGGCAAGGGAGGCCGGAAGCACCCCTCCGCCGCAGGGGTATGTCCGGGTGTCCCGGGCATGGTTGAGACGGTCCGCATAGAGCGCGAGCCCCGTGTGGCGGCAGGCGTCCTGGAGGGCCGGATCGGACAGGGCGTCGCAGGCTCCGCGATCGAGCGGCACCCGTCCGCCCAGCACCCAGCGGAAGTAGGCGGATGCGGCTCGTTCGTCCGTCGGGTCGAGACCCGTTGCCGCGCCCTCGCTCCGGAGCCGCTCGAGGAGGGCCGGGTCCGAGGGCGATGCACCCGCAGGCACCCAGCTCGCCAGGCCCGTCGAGAACAGGTGGAGACGGCAGTCGTCCGCGAACCTCCCGGCCGCCGCGCAGGCAGCGGGATCGCGCCGTCGCTCCCCGACCTGGAACGCGCACTCGTCCGCCGCCCAGCCGTCCAGCCGACGGCAGCGCGCGAGCAGGTCGCCGGTGGTCGGACCCCGCGTGTGCGCCAGCCGCTCGGCCGCCGCGAGCCCGCAGTCGGCTCTGAGCGCGTCGTCGTGGAGCGCCATGCAGGCCTCGAACGCCGCCGCCGGGTCCTCGAGCCCCAAAGCGGCCAGCCACGCGGTCCGCTCCTCGGCGGGGGAGCCCCGGGTACAGGCGGCGAAGAGGACGAGGGCAGGGAGCATGCGGATCGCCAGGGTAGCACGGTCAGCCCCCTGTCAGTCCACGACCTCCACCTCGTCTCGACCGGTGGCTTTCAGGCAGGCATGGATCTCCCGGACGCGATCGGGGCGGTCCTGCCACAGGCCTGCCACCTGACCGAGGAGATCCCGCGCGCGCCGGAAGGCGCTCACGAGGTCCCCGGATACGTCCATGCCGGCCTCCACGCGGGCCACGAGGTCGCCCAGCGGCACGCCCCTCGCCCAGAGCAGGCCGAGCGGCTCGAGCTCCGGGGCCAGGGGAGTGGGCAGGCCCGTCAGGCGATCGGCCCCCCGCACCACGGGACCGTCGCGCAGGCGGGCGATCGCGGCCAGCGCCCTCCGGGCCCTGCGATCGGACCCGGCTCGGACGGCGCTGCCCCGCGGGAGATTCCCCACCAGCGTGCACAGGAGCGCGAAGAGGTGCGGTGCATCGGGATCCTCGAGCACACCTCCCAGGAATGCTTCTGCCACGAGCATCTCGGAGATCTGGACCTGGAGGAGGACGTGTCCGCCGGCCCGGAGGGCCAGGTCGGGTCCGACGTACCGGGCCCGTTTCAGGAGGGCCACGCGGGCCAGGAAGTCGGCCCACACCCGTCCCTCCCGGCGACCGGATCCGCGCCGGGTAGCCTGGAACGTCAGGAAGGACCGATCGAGGAGTTCGTGGACCCGATCGCACCCATGGCGGTGGAGCAGGCAGGCCACCGAGTGAAAGGAGAGGTTGAAGGCGCTTCGAACCGGCTCGGGCTCAGCCGTTGCATAGCGCCGGAGGAGCGGCCTCTGCGCTTCCCAGCCGTCGTGGCCCATCCGGATCGCCACCAGGCCCACCTCGTCCATGCCCCGTCGGCCCGCACGGCCTGCCTTCTGGAGGAACTGGCGGACCGTGAGGGGCACGACCGAGTGTCCGTCGTACTTGCGGAGGGCATCGAAGGCCACGCTGCGGGCGGGCATGTTGATCCCGAGCGCGAACGTACTCGTGCAGTACAGGACCTTCGTGAGCCCGAGTTCGTAGAGGGCTTCCACCAGGGTCTTCAGGCGCACGTGCAGGCCCGCGTGGTGGAAGGCCACCCCCCTCGCGTACGCAGCACCGAGGGCAGGGGGGAGCACGTCGGGCCCGTACTCCGCCTCGAACCGGTCCACGAGGCCCTTCACCCGGGCCACCTCCTCCGGGGCGAGCAGGCAGGGTCCACGCCGGGCGGCCTCCTGGGCGAAGACCTCGCACAGGTGGCGAGAAAAGACGAAGTAGAGGCAGGGGAGCCAGCCCTCCGTGTGCAGGCGGTCCACCACGTCGAGGTGGCTCGTGGTCGGCCCTTTGGAGCCCGGGAGTCGACGGTCCCCGTACGGGCGGCCCGATGTCTGTCCGGTAAGGCGGTCGCGACGGGGGGCCGGGGGGGCCGTGCGGGTCGCGCGCACCCAGCGGCGATGGGCCGCATCGAACTCGGCCGGTTCCAGGAGCCCCTCCTGCCGGCTGCATATCTTGAGGACCAGAGGCACCGCCCGGCGATCCTCCCGGACCACCACCACCTCGTGACCCCGCACGCTCGTGAGCCAGGCCGCGAACTCCTCGAGGTTGGAGAGCGTTGCGGAGAGGCCGAGGATCTGGACTTCCGGGGGCAGGTAGAGAAGCACCTCCTCCCAGGTGGTGCCGCGCTCGGGATCGTCCAGGAAGTGGATCTCGTCGAGTACCACATGGCGCAGTCCAGCCGGGAGGTCCCCGGAGAGGAGCATGTTGCGCAGGATCTCGGTGGTCATCACGAGGCAGGGTGCGTCCCGCCGGATCACGAGATCTCCGGTCACCAAACCCACCTGGGCCTCTGGGTGCAGCCGGGTCCAGTCCCGGTACTTCTGGTTGGACAACGCCTTGACCGGCGCGGTGTAGAACACGCGCCGGCCCGCCTCGAGCGCTCGGGCCACGAGGTGGTCGGCCACCACCGTCTTGCCCGTGCCGGTGGGCGCCGAAACCAGCACCGATCGGCCCGCGTCGAGATGCCGGATGGCCTCGGACTGGAACGGGTCGAGTACGAAGGGGGGGTGCGCCATGTCGCTCTTACGGCCGGGAAGGTCGGATGCTCCGGGCTCACCCACGGGTTAGCCGGCTTCGTCGGTTATCACCTGCGAGGCCTCCATGCCGGCCCATGCAATCCTGATCGGCCTGCCCCTCGTCCTGGTGGGCCTCGGCCCGGGTCTGGCCTGGGCCGAGAAAGCCACACCGACGACCGACGTCACCCTTCCGCGTTTCCACTACGTGGGGCCCGGTGGTGAGGGCCTCCACACGGCTGAGGAGATCGCCGCGTTCGTCGTCCGCGACCGCCAGGGAAGCCACTTCGTCTGGGCGCCCGGCTGGCCTGCCTGGAAACCCTGGAGCGAGGTTCCGGCCGTGGCTCGGGCCGTCCCACCGCCCGCGCCCTCCTTGCCGGAGGCGGGCACCTCTCCCGGAACCACCTGGCTCTACTCCGGGGCGGACGGGCACACCCAGGCGCTCGACACGGACGCCGTGAGCGCACGGATCGAGGCGGAGCCGGGTGCCGTCCACCTGGTCTGGAAGCCCGGCATGCGGTCCTGGACGCGTGCCGAGGAGGTGCCCGAGGTCCGTCGGGCCCTCGAGCGGACACACCCGGGCGCGGTCCCGGCGCCGCCCCCCGAAGGCAACCCGCCTCCCCTGCCCTCGGCAGCGCCTTCCTCGGCGCCTCCGACCGCACCGGACCCCGCCCCTGGACCGGAGACCACCCCCGAAGTTCCCATGGGCGTTGAGCCCCCCCTCGAGCCGACGGGTCTGTGGGAAGGACCTCTGCCCCAGGACCGACCCGGTCCCGACACCCGGGTGGGAGGGGAGGTCTGGTTCGGCTTTCGAGGCGACGGCTCGGTGGGTACGGACGTCGAGCACGGCAGCGCCTTCGCCACCGCCTTCCAGGTCCAGCACGCTCGCCTGCGTGCCGAGGCCCGCCTGGCGGACCGCCTGACCTCCCAGGTGGGCCTGGACCTGTCCCAGCCCGGACTCGACAGCACCGTGATCGTCAACCTGCAGCGCCGAGCCGACGACCGTGACGTTGCGGATGACACCGTCGAGGACCTGCCGAGCGCCGCCTGGGCCCTGGCTCTGGAGGACGCCTGGGTGGACCTGTGGATCGGCCGGCAGGACCACCGTGTCCGAACGGGCGTCCAGGAGCCGATCCTGGGCACCACCGACTGGGTCGACGCCTTCGACGAGTTCTTCGTGGGAGGGGCCCATGCGTGGGGGAGCCTGGCCTGGAGATCGGGCGTCGCCCCGGCCCGGGATCTGGGGCTTGCGGTCCGGATCGTGCCTGCAGAACCCTGGGCCCTCGAGGCCCAGGTCCTCGACGGTCCGGGCACGTCGTGGCTCGATCCCCGCAGGAGACTCCTCGGCCGCGTGACCTATGCGCCGGGCGAGATCCTGCGGGTACAGGCCTCGGGCCAGTCCGGGGTGGGGAGCCAGGAGCAGGATCGACCGAACCGCTTCGATCTGGCCTTCAGGGCCCGTCTCGGCCCCGCCCGACTGATGGCCGAGGGGTTGATCGGCTCCGACGCATCCGGCGAGAACGCCCCCGGGTTTGCCGGTTTCCAGGCTGCGGCCGCGTGGGATGTGCCGCTCCCGCACGAGGGGCTCGACCACCTCTCGTTGGTGACCCGCTTCACGCTGTTCGATCCCGTCTTCGAGCCCCGGATCGAGGGAGCCTGGCCGGACGCCTGGTACGCGGTGGACGCGGCCGTGCACGTGTACTGGAGCACCACTCCGAGCCGCACCCTGCTCACGGGCCTGGCCTACGAGGGCTTCACGCCCCAGAACGACCGCCTCCCCGTGGGGCACGAGGCGGTGCTGCAGGCGGTGTGGCGGTTCTAGTCCACCACGCGTCCGCCCGCTGGGTGTCAGACCTGGATGACCGCCCCCTCGGCCGGGCAGACCTCCATGCAGGTGCCGCAGTCCGTGCACAGGTCCTGGTCGATCTCGTACTTGGAGCCGTCGGCCGACTCGTGGATGGCCTCGGCCGGGCATTCCGCCGCGCAGGTGCCGCAGGCGATGCACTCATCCGTGATCTTGTACATGGTTCCTCCAATTTCGGAGATTTCCGGTTGCTTCCGACAGGCGACAGGCCGCTTCGTCTATCCCTGCCCACGGAGGGCGTCAACGCCCCGGCGGGCCACTCAGGATATCGCCGTACGCGACGGATCGCGCCTCCGGAAGAGGCCGGCGGTCCACCCCGGAGTCGGCGCTCCATGACCCCGCACATGGTCCTCGCCCTGTGGCTCGCTCCAGCCTGCGCGCCGGAGGGCGACAGCGGCCCGGCCGGCGCGGACACCGGGCACCGGCCGGCCACCTGGTCGGCCGACGTCCACCCGATCCTGACGACCTCCTGCCAGGGATGCCACCAGGGCGCCATGCCCATGGCGCTGACCGGAGACCCGGCCAGCGACTACGACGTGGTCGTACCCTACACGAACGTCGCGGATCCGGAGCGCTCCACCCTCTACGAGGCGGCGACGGGCCTGGCCCACGCGAGCGTACTGGCCGAGGGCTCGGAAGCGGCCCAGGCCTTCGTGTCGTGGATGGCCGCCGGCGCGCGGGAGGATTGACGGTGCAGCACGAGGAGCGCGGATCCAGAGGCATCCGTGGCGGCGAGGCCGTTCTCCTCGCGGTCGTGCTCCTCGGGGCGACCGCCTGGCTCTGCCATCCGTGGGCCTGGGACGCCACGTACGTCTTCGATCAGCGGGATGCCGCCTTCTCGACGCTGGCGCTCGACCACCTGCACGACGTGCTCCAGGGCCGATCGCCCCTGGCGCGCTCTCCCCTCGGGTGGCCCTTCCAGGGCGGCTTCGTCTGGACGGACTGGTGCCTCGGCCAGGCGCTCCTCACGCTGCCGTTCCGGATCCTGGGCACGGGCCCGGAGCGCACCTACATGCTGGCGGGACTCCTGGGTCTCTGGGCTACGACGCTGGCCGCCCACGCACTCTCCCGGGCGCTCACCGGACCCGGCCCACACAACGCGGTCGCCGCCCTCCTCGGCGGGTTCGGCACCCTCCAGGTGGCCCATGTGGCGCACGTCAACCTGGTCCACCACGAGTGGGCCGTGCTGGCGCCCCTGCTCGTGGGCCTGGGTGCCCGCCGCAGGCCGATCCTCGCCCTCGCGGGCGGATTCCTCGCGGGCATGGCGTTCCATTTCGGGCTCTACTCCGGCCTGCACGCGGTGCTCGCGACCGGGGTGGCCGCGGCATGCCTCGCCCGGGGCCGCTCCCTCGCGCTCGCGGGGGCGGGCCTCGCGCTGGGTCTCCTCACGATCGCTCCGGTGGCCGTGAGCTACCTCGAGGCGGCCTCGCGGTGGGGTCTGGGCATCGACCCCGGGGAGACCGTGTTGTCCTCCTGGCGACCCGCCACGCTACTCGCCCCGACGTTCCACGCACCCCTCCACGCCCCGCTCGCCCCCCAACCCCGGAGCGATCCGGTCAACCCGGGCTACCTGGCCCTCGTCCTCGCGCTCGCAGGCGTGAAGCGCGCGCGGGGCAGGGCCTGGGCCGCAGTGGCGATTGCGGCCATGGGGGCGGCCCTCCTGGCCCTGGGCCCCAACCCGATCCCCGGCGTCTGGGGACCGGCCGCCCTCCTCGGCCCCAACGTCCGGGCGCCGGTGCGTTGGATGGGTCTCGTCCACCTGGCCGTCGCCCTGTGGGCCGCCAGGGCCCTGGGAGGCCTTCTCCGTCGCCTCCCCGTCCGCATCCGGGCGCTCGTGACGGTCCCGATCCTGGTGATCCTGGCCGCCGAGCTGCCCAGGGCCTCGGCGGTCCCGGCCAAAACCGTCGCCCCGGACCCCGCCTACGAGATGATCGAGACCTCGCCGGTCCGAGGCCCGCTGTACGAGCGGTTCGGAAGGGGATGCGCGTGCGACGGAACCCCTCGACTCCGGGCCGCCCTCATACATCGCCTGCCCCTGGCCGGCGTGCACCTGGCCCGGACCTCTCCGCTCGTGCGGCAGTGGAACCGTTTGGCCGCCACCTGGCCCCAGGAAGAGGCCCGGACGCTTCTCGGCTTGAGCGGCGTTCGGCTCGTGCTGGAGCATCCGCCGATCTCCCGGGGTGCGGTTCCCGGCGCCACCTGCCGGACCGCGCACCGTCACCGGCTCTGCGTGCTGCCCGAGCGGGGTCTGCCCCCCCTCGCGAGCGTGTCGCCCGAGGGTGCCGGTCCGTGGGTGGGGATGCGCTGGAGCCCCAAGCCGCCGCCCTCGGTCACCCTGCGGTGTGGGGATCGCGAAGAGGCGTTCTTTACGGAGCCCTGGAGCGTGGTGTCCGAGATCCGTGGCGGCATCGGCGCCCCCGTGGATCTCTACCTCGAAACCCCTTGCATCGAACCACCCGTCGCCTCAGAGCCGGGTGGGGTGCCGCTCCGCCTCCGGTGAGGTCGGTCCTCGAGAGAAGGGAACCGCCCCCTCGATCCGAGGGATGGCAGTCCCAAGGGGAATCGAACCCCTGTCTCCGCCGTGAGAGGGCGGTGTCCTGGGCCGCTAGACGATGGGACCTCGGAACGGCCGACCCGCTATCGGAGGCTCCAGGTGGTGTCAAGACGGGAATACGCGGGCTCGACCCCCTTCTCGGCCGCTGCCCCGACTCGCCTCCGTCGTGCCCCCCCACTGGGCTGCCCCGCCTCGACTCCCCGGACCGGCCGCGACTCGACCTCACGACGTCATGAACCCGAGTCCGTTCCATTCCGTGCGCCACAACTCTGGTCGTTACAAAAAACATAAGCAGTTATGGCGCGAATCACGCCACAACCTGGGTCGTTCTTCGGAACACAGCTCGTTGTGGCGC
>JAFGLY010000163.1 GCA_016927815.1 Deltaproteobacteria bacterium
CAGTTCTCCCCGCAGTGCTACGCCCACCTGGCCATGGAACCCACCGCCCTGGCCCCTCGGGCCGACACCCCGGATCCCGAGGCCTGGGTCGGGCAGATCGAAGCCGCGCGGCAGCTGGCCGATCTGTGGGCCGACCTCGATCCGGCCTTCGGCCAGCTCCAGGTGGAGCTGTTCTGGTCGCGCTCGCTCGACTACGCCTACAGCCTCGCCCAGGTCGTCACCGGGGATCCGCTGGCCGTGCTCCCTGCGGATACCGTGCCTCACGTGCGGGCCGCCGCGGCGGCGCGCCTGCTCGAGACCGAGGCGGGCGCCGGGCGCGACCTCGCCTCGTGGGTTCGATCCCTGGCCATGGCCCTGGAACGGAGGGGCGAGGTCCCGTCGGATCCTCCCGCCGCGCGTCGGCACGACGCGCGCAAGGATCTCTGGCCGGTGGACGGACCCGGCGAGGACACGTACCCGGCGGTCTACTACCGTGGGGTCTCCCGGCGCACCATGGCGCGGGATCCAACCTCGGACCTCACCATCTGCGTGCTCGAAGCTGGAGCGCGCCTCGGAACGCCCGGCTCGGCACTCCTCGCCGAGGGACGCCGCCACGGCGATCCGCTGGTACGGTGGACGGCGGAGCGCCTGCTCCAGGCCCTCAAGGAGGCTACCGCCCCTCCCGGTCCGGCACCCGGAAGACCTGCACCCCGTCCGGGAAGGTCCGCGGCATCCCCATGAGCAACCTCAGGTCCGAGGCGAGCCGCATATGGGCCTCGGAGGCGTCGAACGACAGATCGGGGGGATGCAGCACCACCCACCGGTAACCGGCGGCCAACAGGGCATCGGGGCTCCACGGGGGAAGGCCCGGCAGGACTGCGGACGTGGGATGGGCCCGTTGGTCCAGCACCCAGAGCAGCGGATCGACCTGGGGCAGTTCCTCGTAGGCGTACTCGGCCCGCGATCCCACGTAGGTCAGGATCGGGTGCCGGTGGACGGTCTGTTGGAACAGGTATCGGCTGCGCACGGCCTTGCAGAGGAACGGGCTCGACACCGGCGAGCGGATCTGGAGGGGCAGGTCGATGACCCCGCCGGGCTCCGCCTCTGCCAGGACATGGGCATGAGGCTGGATGCGGGCTTCGAAGGTCGTGAGGGGCAGAATCACCGGGCCGAGGCAGACGGCCTCGGCCCCCCAGGCGGCCATGACCCCGACAGAAAGCCCGGCCGCCACCCGGGGGAGACGGTGCGCGGCGAGTCGGGCCTGGAGCCAGGCGAGCCCGTGGCCGGCCGAGAGCGCGAGGAACAGGTGCAGGAGGAAGATCCGCCGGTCCGCCATGCCGAGGATCATTCCCGGAGACGTGAGGTAGGGGGCCAGGACCTCCGGAATGTCCAGCGTCCGCCCGCCGAAGACCCACTGCGGCAGGCACACGTCCACCAGGAAGGGCGCGGCGAGGAGGAGCCAGGTCCGCCCGCGCCGTGTGGTTGCCCCCAGGAGGGCCAGCACGCCCACGGTCCACAGGAGGTGGTTGTTCTTCATCCAGATATCGGGGGGGCCGAAGGCCACGCCCTCGGGCGAAACCTGCCTGCGCGAAATCCAGATCCGATCGAGGCCGGCGCTCATCCACTCGACGCTCGTGGCCGGAGCCCCCTCGGGAGTTGGGAAGAGGATGGCGCTGACGACGAGCACCAACAGGCCCCCGGCGAGCAGGCCGCCCAGCGCCCAGAGAACACCGCCACGCGACCGGCGGGGGAGGACTGCGGCGGCCGCCGCGAGGACCAGGCCTCCGAAGCCCGCCAGCACCAGACCCTTGAACCAGGAGGTCATGGCCTGCAGGAAGAGGCAGCTCGCAAGCCCCAGGGCGAGTCCCGCGCGCCGGCCTCGCGTGGCAGACGGAGCGCCCTCGACCGCTCTCCAGCCCAGGAGCTCGAGCATCGCGAGCAGGAACAGGGGGGTCCAGGGCGAGGCCATGTACTCGATCGCCCCCCCGTAGAGGTAGCCGAGGTGGTGGGGCGCGAGGCTCCAGGCCAGGCCGACCAGCAGGGCGGGTCCGCGCCCGAGTCCTGCCCGGCTGGCCAGCACCGTGGCGGCCCAGAAGCCGGTCGCGATGGACCCCAAGACCACGGTGTTGAAGGCCGCCACGGGGCCGAACAGGGCCGTGACCGGCATCGTCCAGAGCGCATCCCCGAACCCCGCCATCAGGCGGCCCACCTCGAGGCCCTCCGGGTACCGGAGCAGCGGGGTGAAGGCCGGGTTCACGCCCAGCTCCAGGACGGCCTGCCAGGTCCACCAGAACTTCCAGGCGTGGGAGTAGGCGCCGGCCAGCTCGCTTCCGGGCAGACACGTGGTCGGGTGGAGGGCGAGCGGGAACGTGGCCGCGACGGCGACGAGGATCCCCGCGACCAGGTACTCGGGGTGGACGACCTGCAGCCATGCACGCGGGAATCGCACCCCGGGCACCTCCGACGGGGGTTGTTATCGCCGTGCGGAATCCGAGGCGATCCCGGCCGGTTCGTCAGGGGTGCGTCCCGGGGCTC
>JAFGLY010000164.1 GCA_016927815.1 Deltaproteobacteria bacterium
AGCCAGCCGTACTGCCAGAGGTGCAGCGAGGCATCGACGTGAGCTCGGCCCCCGGGCGAGACGATGGACGTGGTCCACACCGGGAACAGCCGGGCGTAGGAGACAAGGACGAAGCCCCCCAGGAACAGGGAGGCAAGCACGGTCTCTGCCAGGGAGGGGTTGCGCTGCATCGCGGCGGGGAACGTAAAGCCTCGGGGCCGTCCTGCCGTCACGCCGTCGTCGTCGAGGTTCCCCGCTTCATCGAGTCGTTCCTCCGCAAGCGGCTTGCGACATGCAGGAGTTGGATCCCGATGACGGTAGCCCCGCCCACGTCCGCATCTCGAGCCTCGGCACCGCCGCGGGGAGCGACCGCGTGGGGATCGGCGAGAACGGGTCCGGTCCTGCGAGGCGATACCGGACGATCAGGTCTGGACGACGACGAGGACTCCGAAGCCTCTCGTCTGGACGCGCGAGATGCCAAGACCCGCCGTTTCGGCGAGACCTGTGAGGCCTCTGTCCTTCATGTAGACCTTGAAATTGCGGTAGTGGTCGCCAGAGGCCAGGCACTCGATGCCCCAGGCGACCATCGCAGCCGGGCCGGGAGGCATCGGACAGGCGTAGTCGGCGACGATCACCCTCCGGGCGATCCGCTTCATCTCGGACAGGACCTTGACCGCTTCGGCCCGGTCGAACGGGTGCATGGCCATGGACGTGACGGCGACGTCGAACCTGCCGCTGGGATGAACCGAGAGGTCCGTGACGTCGTGCACCTCGAAGGAGGTGTTGTCCAACTTCCTTCTTTCCGCCTTTCGCCTGGCTGTCCTGACCATGTCTTCCGACAGGTCGAGGCCTGTCACGTGGCCTGCGTGACGGGCCAGGGTGAGCGAGAGGGCGCCCGTACCGCACGCGATGTCGATGACGCTCTCTCCGGGGCCGACCAGGGAGGCCACCTCCTTCCGGATGCCGGCAAGCAGCGGATCAATGAAGAGGGTGTAGAACGTGCCGTTGACCGAGAAGGCATTCAGCATGGGCCATCTTCCTAGGTTTTCTCGGATGAGAGAAGGGGCGAGGGGAGTGTAGCACCCGTCCGAGATCGGAGTCGAGGATCTCCGCCACCGTCGGGAGGACCGGATTGGTTTCGCCCCTCGGATCGCAGTTCACCCGAGCCCTTGGACCCTCGCGATGCACGGCACAGGGCAATGGACCGTTCTCCCCTCTCCCACCGGAACCCGGAGCTGCCATGACCCGCGCATCCCTCCCGATCGCCCCGCTCTTCGCTGGAGCCCGGTCGCTCGCGGCCGTCGGATGCAATGACGAGGACACCGGCGAGACCGACGAGGCCGACACCGACACCATCTCGATCTCCGGCTACGCCTGGCACATGCCCGACCTCGACCCCGTCGTCACCAGCGGCACCGCGTGCTTCGTCGCGGCGTCGGGCGGCGAGACCTGCGACGACTTCGGCAAGACGGGGGAGTTCGAGGTCGTCGTCGTGCCCGTGATGACGTCCACGCCTCGGCCTGCTCCTTCAGCCGTCCCGAGCCTGGCGAGCGGACCCCTCGAGGGCGATCCGGACCCTGTGGCAGGAACTCGCCCGCGAGGAGAACACCGGCCTGCGAGCCCGGGTGCGGGTCGTGCTCTTCCCCGCAGCCGGTCCGGTGCTCCTGCGGGAGCGCTTCGAGAGCCGCACGGACACCAAGCCCTTCGACCGGGTGTTCACCCTCGGCCACACGACCGGGCTCATCGTCACCTTCGCCGGGATGCCGCTCGTGCTGGGATCTTTGTGGTCCTCCCTTCCGATGGCGTTCATGACCGCCATGCCGTAGGACGGAGGGGCTTCGGCGCCGAGGAGGTCGGGCAGGCCCGACCCGGCCCAGAGGGCCGGGTGGACGGCGAGATCGTGAAGGCGGTGTCGTCGGTGATGGGTCGGTCCAGCCGGGCGGTGGCGCTGGCCGATGGCTGCTGGCGGATCGCCTCGCGCGCCGCGGGGATGACCCCGGCCACGGTCCGGGCGAGCGGCCGTCTAAAGAAATAATACACTGTGTAAGCGTCTCTACACAGTGTGTTCCGTCTTGACGCGGTCGAGCGCGTCGGCACGCGTATACTTCCCCATCCGGAGGCGCCCCGGTGGGGCCGTCCGGACACCGGAGGCCCCGTGAGAACAGCCGTCTTCTTCTGCCAGGTGGGCGACACGAGTCCGCTCAACGTCGACTCCGTCGCGAAGTACGCCTCCAACCTCCCCGGCGTGGAGCACGTGGAGGTCCTCGGCGTGCGGCCGCCCCTCGACCCGCCGCGGATTGCGGAGCGGATCCGGACCGTCCGGATCGACCGGATCATCATCGCGGGCGACCAGCCCGGCTTCTTCAAGCCGGCCTTCACCCGGGCCATGGACCTCGCCACCCGTTCTCCCCAGGAGGTCTTCCTCGCCCCCTTCGAGGCATGGGGGGCGCCCGGCGAGGACGCCGAAGAGAGGGCCAAGGCCATCGTGGCGTGCGCATGCCGGGGCGTGCCCTTCACGCTCGCGGCCATCCCCGCCAAGACCCCGGTCCACCCCGCCACCCTGGTCATCGGAGGCGGCGTGGCGGGGATTCAGGCCGCCCTCGAGATCGCCGACGCCGGCAAGCAGGTGCATCTGGTCGAGCGCACCGCCACGCTCGGCGGCCACATGGCGATGTTCGACAAGACCTTCCCCACGCTCGACTGCGCGGCCTGCATCCTGACGCCGAAGATGGTGTCGGTGGGCCAGCACCCGATGATCGACCTCATCACCTACGCCGAGGTGGAGGAGGTGTCCGGATCCCCCGGTGCCTACAAGGTGCGCATCCGGCGCAGGGCCCGGCGCGTGGACGTCTCGGCCTGCGTGGCCTGCGGGATCTGCGCCGAGGTCTGCCCGGTCAGGGTCCCGAGCGAGTTCGACGCCGGCATCGCCACCCGCAAGGCCGTCTACGTCCCCTTCCCCCAGGCGGTCCCCAACGCCTACGTCGTGGACGGCGACGCCTGCACCTGGGTCCAGACCAACGGCCAGAAGTGCGGTGCCTGCGCGCGCAAGTGCCCCAAGGCGTGCATCGACCTCGGCGAGCAGGACCGCGTGGAGGAACTGGAGGTCGGGAGCATCATCGTGTCCACTGGCTACGAGGTCTTCGACGCGAAGCGGATCGACCGGTACGGCTACGGCGTCCTGCCCAACGTGCTGACGGCCCTCGAGTTCGAGCGCCTCACCAACGCCTCCGGGCCCACCGGCGGCCGGATCGTCACGCGCACGAAGCAGTACGACAAGCGCACCAAGCAGGACGTATGGGTGTTCCAGCCCGACGGGCCGTCTCCGCGGAGCGTGGCGATCATCCACTGCGTGGGATCGCGCGACAGCGCCTACAACCCGTACTGCTCCCGCGTCTGCTGCATGTACTCCCTCAAGTTCGCCCACTTGGTCCGGGAGAAACTGCCGGAGGCCGCCTGCTTCGAGTTCTACATCGACATGCGGGCCTTCGGGAAGGGGTACGAGGAGTTCGCCGAGCGCATCAAGGCGGAGGGGACCCACGTGGTCCGAGGCCGCACCGCCTCGGTCCAGATGGTCGGGGAGGAGATGGTGGTCCGCGGGGAGGACATCCTCCAGGACCGCCTTCTCGAGTTCCCCGTGGACATGGTCATCCTGGCGGTGGGGCTCGTGCCGGCCACCGGCACCGAAGAACTGGCCCACAGACTCGGAATCCAGCGCGACCCGGACGGGTGGTACGCCGAGTTCGACTACGACGGGAACCCCACCGAGACCCAGCGCGGGGGCGTGTACGTGGCCGGGATGTGCCAGGGCCCGAAGGACATCCCCGACACCGTGGCCCAGGCGTCCGCCGTCGCGGCGGGCGTGCTCCGGTCCATTTCCTCCGGGCGGGGGAGCGGCCACCTGGCCAGCCTCACGCTCTCGCAGATCGAAGCCCGGGCCAAGACCCTTTCGCGGCCCACCTGAGGTACCCATGGCCATCCGCGTCAATCCCCTGCTCATCGACGACCTCGAGCGGTACGGCGCAGAGGACGTCCAGAAGTGCTACCACTGCGGCAACTGCTCGGCGGTCTGCCCCCACACGGACGAGACCTTCGTCTTCCCGCGGCGCTCCATGCGCCTCCTGCAGATGGGGCTCGAGCGCAAGATCGAGGGCTCGCTGGAGCCCTGGCTCTGCTACTACTGCGGCCAGTGCTCCACCCAGTGCCCGCGCGACGCAGAGCCTGGCGAGACCATGATGAGCCTCCGGCGCTGGCTCACGTCCCGGTACGACTTCACCGGCATCTCCAGGCTCTTCTACCGCTCCCCGAAAGCAGAGGTCCTGGCCATGGTCGCCCTCGGCCTCGTGGTGGGCGTCGGGCTCGTGGCCTGGGGACTCGGGAACGGTGGAGATATCCGGGTCTACGACGGCGAGAGGGCGTTCCTGAAGAGCCACCACGTCCACGTCTTCGATTGGGGCATGGCCGCCGTGCTCGTGGGCCTGCTCGGCACCAACGCCGCCCGGATGTGGTGGTTCATCATGTACAGGGACAAGGAGTCCCGCGTGCCCTGGTGGCTCTACGTGAAGCACGTGCTCCTGCTCCCGTACCATTTCTTCACCCAGAAGCGGTACGCGGAGTGCGGCGAGCGCAAGCCCTGGCTGCTCCACCTGGCCCTGATGCTCTCCTACGTCACGATGCTCGTGCTCATCATGTTCTTCCTGGGCCACATGCAGAGCGACACGTGGCACTGGCAGGCCCACCTCCCTGGCTACCTCGCCACGCTCGGCCTCCTGGGTGCCACGGCCTGGATGATGCGGGGACGTTTGAAGAAGATCACACCGCTCCACCGCCACTCCCACGAGTCCGACTGGGTGTTCCTCGTCCAGTTGTTCGTGGTGGCGTTCACGGGCATCCTCCAGCACGTCCTCCACCGCACCGGCCAGCCTCTCGCCGGGAACGTCGTCTACGTCGTGCACATGATGGCCGCGGTACCGATGCTGGTCCTGGAGGTCCCGTTCAGCAAGTGGGCCCACCTCGTCTACCGGCCGCTCGCCATGTACTTCGCCGCCATGCGCCGCGAGGTGCTCCGGGCGAAGGTCCCTGCCCCCCTCCCTGCCGGCGCCCGCCGCGTGCAGGCCGCCTGACAGGAGATCCCATGCAGCCCTGCAAGATCGGCGTCTACGTCTGCCAGTGCGGTACCAACATCGCCAAGGTGGTCGACTGCGAGGACGTGGTGGCGTTCGCCGCCACCCTGCCCCACGTCGTCCTGTCCAAGACCTACAAGTACATGTGCTCCAACCCAGGCCAGGACATGATCGTCCAGGACATCCAGTCGCACGGCCTGGACCGGGTGGTGGTGGCGGCCTGCAGCCCCCGCATGCACGAGCGTACGTTCCGCAACGCGCTCCAGGTCGCGGGCCTGAACCCCTACTTCTTCGAGATGGCCAACATCCGCGAGCACTGCTCCTGGGTCCACGAGGACCACGTCGCGGCCACCGAGAAGGCCAAGGCCCTCGTCCGAGGTGCCGTGTTCCGGGTCGCCCGGCACGAGGCGCTCGAGCGGAAGACCGTGGACATGTGTCCGGAGGTCCTCGTCCTCGGGGGCGGGGTCTCGGGCCTCACCGCCGCCCTCGACATCGCGGAGGCGGGGTACCGCGTGCGCCTCGTCGAGCGGCAGGGCGCGCTCGGCGGGAACCTCGCGCGGATCGACCTCACCGCCCCGTACCTCAACGCGGCGCGGGACCTCCTCACCGAGCGGATCACGCGGGTCACGGAGAACGAGCGGATCGACGTGCTGCTCCACTCCCGGCTCGTGAACCTCGAGGGGTTCATTGGTAACTACCGGGCCACGGTGGAGACGCGGGACGCGGACAACCCACCTCGCAAGACCGAGTTCCTCGTCGGCAACGTCATCGTGGCCACCGGCTACCAGGAGTTCGACGCGGGCCGGATCACCCACTACGGCTACGGCAAGCTCCCGAACGTGGTGACCTCGTTCGAGTTCGAGCAGATGCTCAGGCAAGGCCGGGTCCAGATGGACGACGGCCGCCTGCCCCGGTTCGTGAGCATCGTCCACTGCGTGGGCAGCCGCAGCCAGGAGTTCCACGGCTACTGCTCCCGCGTCTGCTGCATGACGGCGTTGAAGTACGCCCACGAGGTCCGCAGCGCGATCCCGGGCTGCCGAGTCTCGGACATCTACATCGACATGCACGCCTTCGGGAAGGGGCACGAGGACTTCTACCGTCGCTCGTCGGAGGTGAAGACGCTGTTCCTCATGTACCGGAAGGGAGACCGGCCGGTCATCCGCAAGGCACAGCCGTCCGACGGGTGCGACATGCTCATCGAGGTGAACGAGCAACTGTCGGGCGAGACCATCGAGATCCCGTCCGACCTCGTGGTCCTCATGGTGGGCATGGAGGCCCGCTCGGACGCCCACGAAGTGGCCCGCCTCGTGAACATCAGCCAGGACAAAGAGGGCTGGTTCATCGAGAGCCACCCGAAACTGGACCCGGTCGCCACCACCACGGACGGCATCTACATCGCCGGCACCTGCGCGGCGCCCAAGGACATCCCCGACACCGTGGCCCAAGCCCGCGCCTCGGCGGCCCGCATCCTGGCCAAGGTGGCCCGCGGGAAGATCGAGGTGGACGCCGTCTACGCGGAGGTCGACGAGGCCCGCTGCTCGGGCTGCCGTATCTGCAACGACCTCTGCCCGTACAGCGCCATCGAGTTTGACCTGGAGAAGAAGGTCAGCCGCGTGATCAGCGCGGTCTGCAAGGCGTGCGGGGCCTGCGGATCGGCCTGCCCCTCCGGCGCCATCAAGGCACGCCACTTCACCGATGCCCAGATCTTCGCCCAGATCGAGGGGGTGCTCCGATGAGCTTCGAGCCCAGGATCGTCGGCTTCCTCTGCAACTGGTGCTCGTACACCGGAGCGGACCTGGCCGGCACGAGCCGCATCCACTACCCCGCGAACATCCACATCATCCGGGTGATGTGCTCGGCGCGCATCGACCCGACGTTCGTGCTCTGGGCGCTCGCCGAGGGGGCCGACGGCGTGCTCGTCTGCGGCTGTCACCCTGGCGACTGCCACTACACGGACGGCAACTACAAGACCATGCGCCGCTTCCCCCTGCTGAAGCGGCTGCTGCACGCGTACGGCGTGGAGGACGAGCGCGTCCGCCTCGAGTGGGTGAGCGCGAGCGAGGGGCAGCGGTTCGCCGACGTCGTGACCGACATGACCGAGCGGATCCGGCCGCTGGGACCGTGCCGGATCCGGCCCGGCCTCCAGGCCGACATGGCGGAGAGGTGAGGCATGAGCGAGAAGAAAAAGCTGCAGATCGCCCTGTACTGGGGCGCCGCCTGCGGGGGCTGCGACGTGGCGGTCCTCGACACGGACGCATTCATCCTCGACGTGGCCGCGCTGGCCGACATCCGCCTGTGGCCCATCGCCGTAGACGGCAAGTACGCCGACGTGGAGGCCCTCGCCGACGGCGAACTCGACGCCGCGTTCTTCAACGGCGCGGTGCGGAACAGCGAGAACGAGCACATCGCCCGTCTGCTGCGCCAGAAGAGCAAGGTCCTGGTCGCGTTCGGGTCGTGCGCCCACCTGGGCGGCATCCCCGGGCTCGCGAACTTCGTCACCCGCGACGACATCTTCCGGACGGCCTACCTCGACAACCCCTCCATCGAGCCCGGCAACCGCACGGTGCCCGTCCCGTCCACGCCGGTGAACGGCCACGTGCTCGAGATTCCGAAGTTCTACCAGCGCGTCTACGCGCTCGATGCCGTCGTCCCGGTGGACTACTACCTGCCTGGATGCCCGCCTGCGCCAAACCAGGTCAAGGCAGCGATCCTCGCCATCGCGACAGGCAACCTCCCACCCCGAGGATCCGTGGTGGGGGCCTCCGATCGCGCGGTCTGCGAGGACTGCAAGCGCGAGAAGAGCGAGAAGAAGATCTCGCGCTTCTACCGCCCCTGGGAGATCATCCAGGACCCCACGAAGTGCCTCCTCGAGCAGGGCATCGTGTGCCTGGGACCCGCCACCCGCTCGGGCTGCGGGGTCCGCTGCCCGGACACGGGCCAGGGCTGCCGCGGCTGCTACGGGCCCCTTCCGGGCGTGGTGGACCAGGGCGCCAAGGTGGTCTCCTCGCTGGCCTCTGTCATCGATAGCAGGGATCCCGAGGAGATCGAGCGCATCCTCGACGCCATCCCCGACTTCACGGCCATCGCCTACCGCTTCGGCCTTCCCGCCTCGCTGCTCCAGAGGAGGATTCGGGCATGACCCGGACCATCAGCATCGACCCGATCACACGCCTCGAAGGGCACGGCAAGATCGAGATCTTCCTCGACGACGAGGGAGCGGTCCAGGACTGCTACTTCCAGATCCCGGAACTGCGTGGCTTCGAGCGGTTCGTGGTCGGACGCCCCCTCGAGGAACTCCCGCGGATCGTCACCCGGATCTGCGGCGTGTGCCCGGCGAGCCACCACATGGCCAGCGCCAAGGCCGTGGACAGCTGCTTCGGCGACGAGTGCCCCCCCGTGGCCCACAAGCTGCGGGACATGTACTACCACGCCCACTACATCCACAGTCACATCGCCCACTTCTACGCGCTCGCCGCCCCCGACTTCGTGTGCGGGCCGGATGCCGACCCCGCCATCCGCAACATCCTCGGCGTGGTCGCGAAGGTGGGTCTCGAGATCGGCGGGCGGGTAATCCAGGCGAGGTCGCTCGCCCAGCGGATCCAGTCCGTCATCGGCGAGCGCACCACGCACCTCGTGTGGTGCCTGCCGGGAGGCGTGGCCAAGGGCCTCACGAAGGAGAACCTCGAGGAGATCAAGCCCATGGTGAAGGAGTTGCGCTCCTTCGCGGACTTCTCCCTCGACCTCTTCCGGCAGGTGGTGCTCGGCAACGCACAGTACGTGGACCTCATTCTGAACGGCCCCTACACACTCGACGTGCACAACATGGGCCTCGTGGACGCGGACCTCGCCGTCAACTTCTACGACGGTGACGTCCGGGTGGTGGACTACCGGGGTCAGGAGATCTGCCGCTACGAGCCCAAGGCATACGCCGAGTGCGTGGCCGAGCACGTGGAGCCCTGGTCCTACCTCAAGTTCCCCTACCTGAAGAAGCGCGGATGGAAGGGGTTCACCGAGGGCATCGATTCCAGCCTCTACTGCGCCACGCCTCTCTCGCGTCTCAACGTGGCCGAGCGCATGGCCACGCCGCGTGCCCAGGAGGCGCGTGAGGAGATGTACGCCACGGTCGGCGGGCGGCCCTGTCGCGCGCTCCTGGCGAACCACTGGGCCCGCCTCGTGGAGATCATGCAGAACGCGGAGATGCTCGAGCGGTACTGCGCCGATCCCGAGATCACGAGCGACCGGTTCCGGGTGGTGCCCAGCCGTATCACAGGCGAGGGCGTGGGGATCGTGGAGGCCATGCGTGGCACGCTGACCCACCACTACACCTGTGACGAGAACGGGATCTGCACGAGCGCCAACCTCATCGTCGGGACCACCAACAACAACGGCCCGATCCACATGGTGACCAAGAAGGTGGCCCAGGCGATGATCAAGCCCGGGAAGGACCCGGACCCCGCGATCCTGAACATGATCGAGATGGCCTTCCGCGCCTTCGACCCCTGCTTCTCGTGCGCGACACACAGCCTGCCCGGCCAGATGCCGCTGGAGGTGACGGTCCGCAAGGGCGACGTGGTCACCTGGCACACGAAGAGAGGCGCGTAGGCGCCATGGAGCGCGCGGGCCCTCCGCGCACACTCGTCCTGGGTATGGGCAACCCCATCCTCGCCGACGACGCGGTGGGCGTGCGCCTCGCCCGGGCGGCGGGAGGGGCGTTCGGGGGCCGTCCCGACCTCACCGTGGTCGAGGAGTGCTCGGTGGGCGGGCTCGAGGTGCTCGAGGTCCTCCAGGGGTACGACCGCGTGGTGGTGCTCGACGCGATCCGCACCCGGGGCGGGACCCCGGGCGACTGGTACCGGTTCACCGCCGAGGCACTCAAGGAGACGAGCAACCTGCGCAACGTCCACGACGTCAACCTGGCAACGGCGCTCGCGCTGGGGCGCACCCTCGGCATGCCCGTGCCGCCCGACTGCGAGATCCACGTCTTCGCCGTGGAGATCCTGGACGACCTCACCTTCTCGGAGCGCATGACCGACGCCCTCGAGGCGGCGTGGCCCCGGTTCTCGGCTGAGATACTCGCTGAAGTGCAGGGCTTGGTGGAGTCCGAGATCCCCCTCCCCGTTCAGGTGCGTCGTGGCCCATGGGCTCCTGGTCGATGACGACGCGGACCTCGTGACCGCGAACGAGGGGGTCCTCGAGGCCCTCGGCCACCCCGTCAGCACCGCAGGCAGCGGCCAGGAAACCTGGGACCGGCCGGCTGCGCTCGCGCCCGACGTGCTCGTGGCCGACCTCGGGCCGCCCGTCCCGGCCCGTCAGCAGCCTTCGCGCTTCTTCTTCTTCTTCACCGGCGCGGCCGTCGGGATCGGGGCTGCGGGCGGGGCCACCCCCGCGGGCGGGGACATCGCCGCGGGCAGAGGCACCGCCACGGGCGCTCCGGCCGCCGCCTCCACCCGGGGGCTCCCCCCGAACCTGAGAGCGAGGGCCCGCCGCCGCTCCACCTCGGCGGCCTGGTCCGGCGGGGGCTCGGCGGGGAGTTCGGGGAAGAGGATGCGGTCGTTCCACTCGTCCATGCCGCCCAGCAGGCTGTAGGTGTTCCGCATGCCGCGGGCCCGGAGCAGCATCCAGGCCTGGGCCGCGTGGGTCTGGCCCTGGGAGAAGAGCACCACCCGCTCGCCGGGCTCGATCTCGGCCGCGGGCAGGTCCGCGAGCGGGACGTTCTCGGCGCCGGGGATGGTGCCGGCGGCGTAGGCCGCGGGATGGCGGAGGTCGATGAGGCGGACCTCCATCCGGCCCTCCACGATCCACGTGGCGAGGTCGTCCACCGTGACGTGATCGGCCTCCTTTTGGATCAGGAGGGCGAGTTCCCGCTCGTCGATCACGACCCGCGGGCCCCGATAGGGATCGCCGCCGGCCATGCCGAGGAGCGCAAGCCCCGCCAGCGAGGCCAGCAGCACGCGGGGTGCGTTGCGGGCCCGCCATCCGGCACCGAGGAGGGGCTGGGCGGCACGATCCACACCGCCGAACCGGACCTCGGCCCACTCGGCCGCGACGAAGGCGCCGGCGGCCATGAGCACCACCGCCAGGACCACGAGCCCGTAGGGCACGCCGAGCAGGCCGGGCAGCGTGATCTGCCCCATCTCGCCAGCCTCGGAGATGCCCGCGAAGAGGGGCCACGCCTCCCCGACCAGGAACTGGGAGGCGAGGACGCCCATCACGAAGAGGAACGCGTCGATCCGGCCCGTGGCCACCGAGACGACCGAGGTGCCCGGGCAGAGCCCTCCGATGATGAACCCGACCCCGAGGAGCAGGCCACCCACGACGTTCGCCCACAGCACCGTGGGCTGGAGGTACATGAGCGAGAGATCCACCCAGCCGAGCTGGGCAGCGAGGAAGAGACCCACCATCGCGGTCACGATGGCGGTGAACATGACCTTGAGGACGGCCAGGTCGCGAAAGTAGAACTGCTTCGCCAGCTTGGTGGCGCTCCCGAACCCGGCCCGCTCCAGGAACCAGCCCATCCCCAGCCCGATCGCGAACGCCACGCCCAGGGCGGCGGTGTCCCCGAAGACGTCGAACTTGTAGAAAGGCGCGTTCATGTCCACTCCTTCCGGAGCAGCCACGCGAGGGCATAGGCGCCACCGAAGATGCAGATCATGGTCACCCAGGAGCCCACGTTGAGGAGCGCGCCGCCGGTGAGGGCCTGCCCGCTCGTGCAGCCGCCCGCGATCTTGGCGCCCACGCCCATGAACAGGCCGCCCAGGAAGGCGAGGACGAGCCGGACGGGCACGCCCACCCGCGGCCCCCGCTCCACGGCCGGCCTCACCCGGTTGCCGAGGAGGCCCGAGACGAGGCCGCCGACGAAGACGCCGGCCACCTCCCAGACCAGCCACTCCTCCAGGCCCCCGCCGGGCCCGAGGTAGCGACTGAAGAAGGGGTTGGCGGCGGCGTGCCCGGGCGAGATCCACTCCACGATCACCGCGGCCAGCGCGGAGAACGCGGCGGACGCGCCCAGACCCCGTCCCATCAGGACGAACGCGGCCAGCAGCACGAGACCGAGCCCGAAGCCGGCAAGGTACGGGTTGGCGTACGGACGGGGCGAACCCTGCATGGGCAACTCCATCAGGTCCAGGAGGAGACCTGGCCCGCCTGGACCAGGACCCAACGGAGGAGGAAGGCCCCGGCGATCACGAGGAGGGCGGGGACGACGGTGTGCCGGATCCGACCGGCGAG
Organism: Deltaproteobacteria bacterium; assembly: GCA_016927815.1. GTDB lineage: Bacteria > Myxococcota_A > UBA796 > UBA796 > JAFGLY01 > JAFGLY01. Next base: position 12,327 of record JAFGLY010000164.1, read on the forward strand.
CTCGAGGGACTGCAGGACCAGGGGCACGAGGATGCCCGTCCCCAGGATCAGGCACCAGAACACGGGGGCGTAGGCACCGGTCAGGAGCAGCTGCAGCGCCTGCTGCTGGACCTCCGTGGACGCGGCGAGCCCGATGACGAACAGGGCGATGAGCGCCCCCTCGACGCTCAGGAATGCTGCGTCGGCCCGGACCATGGCCTCGCCGGCGGTGGAGGGGTCACGACCCGGGGGCTTCAGGAGCTGGAACAAGCCGTGGAGCAGGAGGTCCGCGTAGGTGGAGTCCACGAGCCCGTGGGTGCGCACCAGGGTCAGCACGTGCATCAGTGCCGCGGCCGAGGACAGGCCGGAGAACAGGAAGAGCGGGCCCAGGATCGCACTGTTCCAGAGGGGCCGGGCGACCATCGTGCCGAGGAGGATGCCGGTGTAGAGCCCGAGCGCGATCCCCCCCACGAGGTTGGACAGGGCGATGGCCTGCACGAGGCGGGGCCGTGCCCACATCCACTCGGACCCGCGCCGGATCACGGCCAGGAGGCCCGCCCCGAAGGGAACACGCTCGGGCGGATGGAGCAGGGCGGCGGCGAAGAGGGCCGGGTAGACCAGGATCAGGATCCAGGAGCCCCAGGACATCGGGGACGCGGGCTCGAAGGTCAGGTAGACGCGCCAGACGTACCAGGGGTGATCGAGGTCCAGGAAGAGCGCGCCCATGCCCAGGGTGAGCAGGACAACCCCCAGCATGGGGGCCTGGGGCCAGGCGCCCCGCTCGGACGCCGTGCGGCTCCGGAGGAGATAGAAGCCCGACAGGGCCAGGAGGCCGGCGACGAGGCCGCCGAGGAAGAGGTAGACGGGGATCTCCCAACCCCACACCTGCAGGACGGGATCCACCAGGGGGTTGGCGCGGGTGGTGCTGATCTCCACGTGCTGCATGGCCGGGTCCAGCCTCAGGTCAGGTAGAAGATGCACGGCTCCGTGCCGGCCTCCGGCAGCAGCGCGTGGTGCGGCCGGGAGTCGAGGAGGCGCCGGACGGGGCCGAGTGGATCGTCGAGGTCGCCAAAGGTCATGCAGTGCGTGGGGCAGACCGCCACACAGGCCGGGTCGAGCCCCTTCTCCACCCGGTGGAGGCAGAAGGTGCACTTGTCGGCGTAGCCGTCGGGATGGATGAAGCGCGCCCCATAGGGGCACGCGGCGAGACAGGCCTTGCACCCGATGCACTTGGAGGCGGTGACCAGCACCACGCCGCCGTAGTCGTGGATGTGGCTGGCCCCGGTGGGGCAGCAGTAGACGCAGGGCGGGTCGGCACAGTGGTGGCAGCGTTCCGATCGGATCTCGAGGGTGGGACCGGGGCACCGGCCCCGGATCTCCTCCACGATCCAGTCCCTGTCGTGACCGAGGGGGACGTCGTTCTCGACCTTGCAGGCCACCACGCAGTCGCCACATCCCACGCAGCGGCGGGTGTCGATCACCATGGCGAGGCGCGGCATGGTCAGGCCTCCACCGGCAGGATCGTGACGAAGTTCATGCCCAGGCCCGTGCCGCCCATGAGCGGATCCGTGCGGTACCGGCTCAGGAGCAGCGCGTCGTTGATGCCCCGGCCGAGGGCGCGCCGGAGGCCTCGGGCGGTGTGCCCGAATCCGTGCACGAGGTACACGCAGTCGGGGCGGATCCGGCAGGTGGCCTTGACCGCCACCGGCCCGCTCTCCACGCCGTCCTGGTTGCGGAGGCGCACCCGATCGCCCGAGCGGAGGCCCAGCCGGTGGGCCACCTCCGAGTGGACCCACACCGCGTTCTCCGGCATGATGTCGTGCAGCAGGGGATTGGTCTGGGTGCGGCTGAAGGAGTGGACCGGCGCGCGGCCGTACAGGAGCCGGAAGAACCCGGGCGGGACCGGATCGGGCGGGGTGTAGCGGGGCACCGGGTCGAACCCCTTCTCCTGGAGCTGGTTGGACCAGAACTCGATCTTGCCCGAGGGCGTGTCGAATTCGGGCGCCACGCCCTCCTCGTAGGTGAGCGGGGTCCGCGGCCCCAGGATCAGTCCGCGGGAGGTGAGGGTCTCCCAGGAGAGGCCCGCGGCCTCCACGCGCCAGCGCAGGTACTCCTCGACGTCCCGCCACGGGAACCAGGCCCCGAGACCGAGCTTGAGGCCCAGCTCCCGGGCGATCCAGGCGTTGGACTTCTGGTCGTCGGGCGGGTCGACGACCGGCTGGCGCAGGGCCACGAAGGGCTGCCGGAACAGCTCCACGTTGAGCTCGTCGTACCGCTCGAGGTAGACGGCCTCGGGCAGCACCACGTCGGCCCAGCCGGCGATCTCGCTGGGCACGACGTCGATGACCACGAGCAGGTCCAGGGCGCGGACCGCGGCGATGGTCTCGTCAACGTTGGGCAGCGCGTAGAGGGGGTTCGTGGCGTACACGAACCAACCCTTCAAGGGGTAGGGTTTCCCGGTGAGCGTGGCCTCGCGGAGGCCCGTGGTGAGCGTCTCGAGGGCGAAGGGGTAGCGCTGGTCGGGATTGTCGGCCTTGCCTCGGTGGGGCGGGTAGGGGGGGTAGGGCCACGCGGGCACGTCCATGCTGGCGGGCTGGTAGAAGCCACCCTTCCGGCCCCAGGATCCGAGCATGGCGTTGAGCAGGGCCACGGCTCGGCTGCGCTGGGCGTCGTCGCCGTACCAGGTCACGTGACGGCCAGGGTGGACCAGGGTGGCCGGTCGGTGGTGCCCCATCTCGCCGGCGGTCTCCCGGATGACGTCCGGGGCGATCCCGGTCTCGGTCCACGCCCACTCCGGGGTGTACGGAGCGAGGGAGGCGGCGAAGGCATCGAATCCGTAGCCGTGGGCGTCCACGTAGGCGCGGTCCCAGGCACCCTCCTCGATGAGGACGTGCATCCAGGCGAGGAGGAGAGCGAGGTCGGTCCCCGGCCGGATGGGCAGGTAGTACTTCGCCTTGGAGGCGGCGACCGAGAAGCGCGGATCCGCGACGATGAGGGTGGTGCCCCGGCCCACGGCCTCGGCGAACTCCTGGACCTGGGTATTGTGCATGTTCTCGCCCAGGTGGCAGCCCAGGAGCACGAGGCAGCGGGCATGCTCGATGTCCGTGCGCTCGGGGGACCCGACCTCCTCTCCGAAGGTGAGGTGGAAGCCGACGTCGCGCGGGCCCCGGCACTGGGCGAAGGACGGCGCGGCGATGTTGGGCGAGCCCCAGGCCCGGAAGAGGTGCTTCAAGAAGGTGCCGCCGATGCCGTGGCTGAACAACGCCATGGCCTCGGGACCGTGTGCGGCGCGGATGGCCTGCATGCGCTCCGCGACGAACCCCAGGGCCTCGTCCCAGGACACTTCGTGCCAGGTCTCAGCGCCCCGCTCCCCCTTCCTCAGGAGCGGGCGCCGCAGGCGATCCGGATCGTAGTGGGCGCCGACGCCGCCGGTGCCGCGGGGACAGAGACGGCCGCGGGAGAGGGGGTCTTGCGGGTTGCCCTCGATCTTCCAGAGGCGACCTCCCCGCGTGGTGGCGAGCGCGTTGCACCTCCAGAAGCAGACGTCGCAGAAGGTGGGGATGACCCGTTCCTCGCCGGTCGGCTTGGGGGGTGTGCTCCCCGCGCGGGCTCGCACGCCCGGGCCCAGGAGGCAGGCGCCTGCGACTGCCCCAGAACCCAGCTTCAAGAAGGTGCGTCGGTGCATGGAGTGCCTCGTGCTCCGGTACGCCGCCGCCGGGTCGGGCGAAAAGCGGTGACGATACGCCAGGGGGCGGGAGTGTTACGCGGCCGCGTGCTCCCGCTACCGTCGTCCACCGCCGCCCGCCACCCCGTCGAGGCGACCGCCCTGGTCCTGGCCGGCGGCGACTCCCGCCGGATGGGCCGCGACAAGGCGCTTCTGCGCCTGGGGGGCCGGACCCTCCTCGAGCGCGTGGTCGAGCGGATCCGCCCCCACGTCCGCGAGGTCCTCGTATCGGCGCGGGATCCGTCCCGGTACGCCTTTCTCGGTCTGCCGGGCATCGCGGACTCGGTGGCCGATGCGGGCCCGCTCGTGGGCATCCGGGACGGCCTCCGGGTCGCGGCCTGGCCCCGGTTGCTGGTCCTGGCCTGCGACGTCCCCACGCCCGACGTGCCCTTCCTGCTCTCGCTCCTCGACGACCTCGACGACGCCGACGCCGCGGTGCCCCAGGCCCCCCCCCACGTGCTGCAGCCCACGACGGCGGCCTATGCCCGCTCGTTCCTGCCCCACGCGGACCGGGTCCTGGACGCCGGCGGGCGCTCCGTGCTCGACGCGCTCGCCACCGCCCGGGTCCGCGTGCGGCCCCTGCCGGCCTCCGGCGCGTTGTGGAACCTCAACACGCCCGAGGACGTGGCGGCGTTCGTCGCCGGGGGCCTCGCGGGCGACGACGTCCGGCTTCCCCTGCCCGAGGCCGCGGCGCTCGTGCGCGCTCGCCTGCAGCCTTTGCCCCCCGAGCCGGTGGGCCTGTCCGACGCAGCCGGCCGGGTGCCGGTCACCGACCTCTGTGCCGACCTCGACGTGCCCCCCCACGACTGCGCCGGGCGCGACGGGTGGGCGGTGCGGAGCGCGGACCTGGTGTGCGCCACCCGGGATCGCCCCGTGGTCCTGCCCGTCGCCGGCACGATCGCCGCCGGGGAGGTCCCCGCCTCGCTCGCTCCGGGGACCGCGGTCCGGATCCTCACCGGCGCGCTCTTGCCGCCCGGCGCGGATGCCGTGGTGGCCGGGGAGGAGGCCGTCGGATCCGGAGCGTCCGGTCCGGTGGCATTCGGGGCCCCCGTGGCGCCGGGCCAGCACGTGGAGACCCGCGGTGGGGAGATCCGGGCGGGCACGGTGGCGTGGCCCGGGGGATGCCCGATCCCAGCCGCGGCCATCGGGCTGCTCGCGGCCTGCGGGCACGCCCGGATCGAGGTGCGCCGCCGGCCCACGGTGCGGATCCTGGCCGTGGGCGACGAGCTGGTCGCGGCCGGGGACGTCCCCGGACCCGGGCGGATTCGCTCCTCCAACGCCCTCCTCCTCACCGCCCTCGCCCGGGCGGACGGTGCGCGTGCCGAGGCGCCCCCGCCCGTACCCGACCGCGACGAGGCCTTGGCCGACGCGATCCAGGGGGCGCTGGCCGGCTGCGACCTCCTCGTCACCGTGGGGGGCACGGGCGCCGGGGACCGGGATCGGGTGGGGCCGGTGCTCGCGCGCTTGGGCCGGACGTGGTTCCGAGGCGTGGCCCTCCACCCGGGCGGCGGTGCCGCGTTCTTCGAGGTGGATGGCACGCCCTGCCTCGCCCTCCCTGGGGGTCCCGGCGGTGCCCTCGCGGCCTGGGTCGCCCTGGGGCGCCCCGCCCTCGACCGCCTGCTCGGCCTGCCCGCCGTGGCGCCGCTCCGGGTGCGCCTGGCCAGCGCGGTGGAGGCACGCCGGGCGGATCGGGACACCCTCCGGCCGGCCCGTCTCATCCGGGGCCCCGAGGGCGACCTGGCGGCGGATCCGCTGCCCCGCGGAGCGCCGATGGCCACGGCGGCCTGGGCCCACGTCCTGATCCACCTGGCGGCCGGCGTGGCACGTTTGGCCGCGGGCGTACCGGCCGACTGCCTCCCCCTCGTGCGTCCACCCCCCTGACCCGGAGGTCCTCGATGCCCCCAAGGGCTCTGTCCGTTGTCGCCAGGTCCGGCACGGGAAAGACCACCCTCCTCGAGCGTCTCGTGCCCGAGCTGGGCCGCCGGGGCGTGCGCGTGGCGGTGGTGAAGCACGACGCGCACCGCTTCGACATCGATCACCCCGGCAAGGACTCCCATCGCCTGTTCGCGGCGGGGGCGGAGGCAATCCTGCTCCTCTCGCCCGAGAAGATCGCCCTGGTGAAGCGGGTGCCCGCCACTCCTGACATCCGGACCGCCATCGCGACCTGGCTGTCGGACGTGGACCTGGTTCTGACCGAGGGGTTCAAGCGGGGACCGCTGCCCAAGATCGAACTCCACCGCCAGGCCCGGAGCGATACCCTTCTCTGCCGGGGCGCGGAGCGCGACCCCACCCTGGTGGCCGTAGCGAGCGATCACCCGCTGGAGCTGGACGTGCCGGTCCTGCCCCTCGACGACGTCGCCACCATCGCGGACTTCGTCCAGCGGTGGATGGCGTCCGGTGACGGCGATCCGTGAGGGTGGTTCGCCTCCCACGCGGGATCACACCACGGCCACGACCCGGAACGTGATCCGGCCAGCACCCTTGGCGGGCTCCGGCGGACCGCCCCCACCCGTGACCCAAAACGCCCGAATACCGTTTAGGAACCTTGGCTGAGAGCGTAATCTCGGGATCACCTTGACATCCACCGGAGGTACGGCTAAACCTCGATCCATGTTAATTCGTTCGACGAAGAAACTAATCGGATGCCGCCCACAGCGGTTGGATGCCACGCAGGTCCACGCCCACAACACCTCGGTGATCCTCCACCTCGCCTGGGAAGCCGGCGAGATCTCCAGGGCGAACCTGGCTCGGGAGTCGGGACTCGCACCGTCCACGATCTCGGCCATCGTCGCCGAACTGCTCGACATGGAGCTGCTGTCCGAGTCGCACATCGCCCGGTCCAATGGCGGGCGGCCGCCCATCGTGCTCCGTTTCGACGACGACCGGTTCCAGATCCTCGGGGTGGACCTCGGCGCCACCCACGTGTCGGTGGCTCTGACCAACCTCCGCGGGTGCACTCTGGCCTGGCGCAGCCGCGACCATGCGGTGCGGGCCGACCCCCACGGGACGCTCGCCCTGGTAGTGGATCTGGTGCGCGAGGTGCTTGCCGAGGTTGGGGCGGACCTCGGGCGGGTGGTCGGCCTGGGTCTGGGGGTTCCCTCCCCGGTCGAGATCGACGATCCGGACCACCTCTCCGAACTCATCCTCCCGGCCTGGAACGGAGTGCGACCCGGTGAGTGGCTGGCTTCGCGCCTGGACCTGCCGGTGTTCCTGGAGAACGACGCCAACCTCTGCGCCCTGGCCGAAGCCTGGCACGGCGCGGGGCGGGGCCTCGACACCCTGGCCTACATCAAGGTGGGCACCGGCGTCGGCGCCGGTCTCGTGGTGGGCGGCGAGGTGTTCCGCGGCGCCCACGGATTCGCCGGCGAGATCGGCCACACCGCCATCGACTCTTCCGGACCCCCCTGCGCCTGCGGGCTGCGGGGCTGCCTCCAGGCCATGGTGGGATCGCAGGCCATCGTCGAGCGCATCCAGCAGAGTCTGGACACCGCGCCCTCCAGCCTCCTGAACGGGCTCGAGCCCCTCACGCTCGTCGCGCTCTCCCGGGCGGCGCACGCCGGGGACCCCCTCGCGGTGGAGGCGGTGGCCGAGGCCGGACGTTACCTCGGCATCGCGGTGGCCAACCTCTTCAACCTCGTCAACCCCTCCCGGGTGCTCCTGGGCGGGGGACTCACCGCGGCCGGGGACCTGCTCCTCGAACCGCTCCGCGCTGCCCTACGCGAGCGAGCGCTCTGGGCGTCCATCGCCCAGGCCGACGTGCGCCTGGGCGAGCTGGGGGACCGTGCCGCGGCCCTCGGCGCAGCAACCCTCGTCCTCCGGGCGGCCATGGCCGACCCGGTCATGTTCACCACCCGGCTTCGCGCCCACGGCGCGAGGCCCCATTCCCAACCGCGCCTCGCGCAAACACAGGAGACACCATGATCCGCTGGATCGCCATGCTCGGCCTGGTCCTCGCAGCCACCCCCGGCTGTGACTCGGACGACACCGCCGTCGACACCGACACCGACACCGACACCGACACCGACGCCGACACCGACACCGACACCGACGCCGACACCGACGCCGACACCGACGCTGACGCGGACGCGGACACCGACGCCGACGCCGATGCCCCGCTCGTGGACTTCGACGACCCCGGTATCACCTACACCCTCCTCGGGTTCGGCGGCGCCGAGGATTCCTCGGTGGTGCCCGATCCGACCGATGCATCCAACAACGTCGCCAAGGTGGTCAAGTCGTCCACCGCAGAAACGTGGGCCGGCACCACCTTCTCCACCGAGCCGAACGACTCGATCCCGACGCTGCCCATCACCGCGACCGACACCGAGTTCACCCTGCGCGTGTGGTCCCCCCGGATGGACATCCCCGTGCGCCTCAAGGTCGAGGACGCCGAGGATCCCACCCACTCGGTCGAGACCGAGGCGAGGCCCACGATGGCCAAGAGCTGGGAGACGCTCACCTTCGACTTCGCCAACGAGGCTTCCGGGACGGCCGAACTGAACCCCGCCTACACCTTCAACCGGGTGTCGGTGTTCTTCGACTTCGGCACGGCCGGCGCGGCCGGTGGCGGTGGTACCTTCTACTTCGACGACTTCGACTCCGCCTTCTGATCCCCGAGCAGGCCCTCGTCCCGACCTGATCCGCGCCGTGGTGCAGGCCGCGTTGGAGTACTGGCGGTGAAGGACGACCCGGACAGGGAGTGCTGGGACGGCAACGGCGCGGTGGACTGCGACGACCCGACGTTCTTCGAGGTGACGGAGCGGTAGCCCGCTCCGACCCACCACCCACATCCTGGGAGACACCATGAACAAGATCGCCCTGGCATGGGTGGGGTGCGCGCTGGCGCTGCCGGCGTGGGCCGCGCCCAACCACGTGACCGTGCGCGGGGACGACGCCGGCTTCCAACTCCTCCTCGACGGCGAGCCCTACTTCGTGAAGGGCATGAACTGGAGCTACCAGCCCATCGGCGAGAACTACCGCTACGTCTTCTGGGAGCAGCCCGACGCGTTCATCGAGGCGGCCCTGCGCCGGGAGATGACCCTGCTCACGGACGGAGGGGCCAACTCCATCCGCCAGTACCCCGACATCCCGCCGCGGTGGGTGGAGTGGATCTACGACAACTACGGCGTCAGCACCATGATCAACCCGCTGGTGGGGCGCTACGGAGCCGAGATCGGCGGCCGGTTGGTGGCCGAGACCGACTACTCCGACCCCGCCACGCGGACCGCCCTCAAGGCGCAGACCCTCGAGGCGGTGGAGCGGTACAAGGACACCCGCGGCGTGCTGTTCTGGCTTCTCGGAAACGAGAACAACTACGGGCTGACCTGGTCGGGCTTCGAAATTCAGAACCTCCCCGAGGGCGAGCGCGACGCGGCCAAGGCGCGCTACCTGTACAGCCTCATGGGCGAGATCGTGGACGCCATCCACGAGGTGGACCCGCACCACCCGGTGGCCATCGCCAACGGCGAGGTCCAGTACGTCGGTCTCATCAAGGAGGAGTGCCCCCACCTCGACATCATGGGCGCCAACGTCTACCGGGGCATGACCGCCCGCGACCTGTACCAGGTGGTCGAGGACACCCTGAACCTGCCCTTCGTCTACACGGAGTTCGGCGCCGATGCCTACGATGCCAAGGCAGGGACCGAGGACCACGTCACCCAGGCCCGTTACATCGTCAGCCAGTGGGAGGACGTCTACGAGAACGCCTATGGCCGGGGCGTGGGCAACGCCATCGGCGGCTATGTCTTCCAGTGGGCCGATGGGTGGTGGAAGTACAAGCAGGAGGAGAACCTCGACATCCACGACACCAACGCCTCGTGGGCCACCGGGGCCTTCGCCGAGGACTACGTCGAAGGCCGGTTCAACATGAACGAGGAGTGGTTCGGCATCAACGCCGTGGGTCGCCCCGATGTGGACGGCCACTTCGATCTGTTCCCCCGGGCCGCCTACTACGCCCTGGCCGAGGCCTGGAAGCTCGATCCCTACGATCCCAAGACCACCCCCGAGGTCGTCGACGCCCACTTCGGCGCGATCCACCCTGGGCACTACGATCAGGCCTACCGCACCGCCCTGGCCGTCGGACAGGTGGACCAACTCTCCAGGGCCTTCGTCTCCAACGTGCGCGTGGAGATGTCCACATTTGCCACCACCTCGGACCGGGCCCGCGGCATGGGCAAGGAGCGCTTCTCCTTCGACCACCTCGAGTCCTTCTACGTGAAGACCGAGGCCCACCCGTCGGACGCCTTCCGGGCCGAGCTCTCCATCAACGCCCTGGGCCACGTGCCCACCAACCGCATCGATGCCATCTTCTACGAGAGCCGAGGCCGCGACCTGGTGGGTGTCGACCCCGACGGCGCAGACGTGGACCTCTCCGACCTGGAGCGGATCAAGATCTACCGCGCCGCCTTCACCTGGGAGCACGACCAGTTCACCCTCGAGGGCTTCTTCCGCAAGCCCCACTTCCACTGGGGCTACGAGGGCGACTTCTTCGGCCTGTACCGCGAGGCCAACTACGGTCCCAACGTGGACATATACAACGGCGACGTGCCCATCGGCGTGGAGCTCACCGGCAAGCGGAGCCTCGAGGGACTGCGGGTCGCCTACGGTCCCGAGGTGTACTGGGGGGCCAACCCCGCGGTCTTCGCCATGTACGGCCGCCAGGTCAAGGGCATGCACCTCGCCCTCATCCACCAGGAGGACCTGGCCCCCAAGGGGACGGTCGAGACCACCTTCGCCGTGCCCGAGCAGGTCACTCGCAAGACCGCCCTCTCCGCCGAGTTCAAGCTCGGCCCCGCCAACGTGGAGCTCGGCGGGATCATGGCCGGCACCGACCGGGTGGGCGAGAGCTTCACCCGGGTGGTCGAGGCCACGGGCGACGATGGCTACGAGGGCAGCGGCGACCACGTGCTCAGCGACGAGATCGCCTTCGCCGACACCCTGGGCACCCGCGCCCGGGTGGACCTGCCCCTGGGGCCGGTGCGCTTCCTGGCCGACGGCGCCTACAAGGGCCTGGTGGCCGACGGCGGCGTGGACGGCACCCAGCACTTCACCGGCTGGACCCTGCGCCAGTCCCAGCGCGGCAACCAGGTGGGCGGCAGCGCGGGCCTGGGCATCAACCTGGGCACCCTGCAGGTGGCCCCCAACTTCCTGTGGCAGAAGCCCCTGGTGGGGCCGCTCCCCAACGTCGACGACCGCTGGGACGGCGACACGGGCTGGTACTACCCCGGGGTCACGCCCCGCAACGTCCTCGACGACCCCTTCGCCGTGCTCGAGAACCGCGAGACCACGGGCTTCGAGTTCCTCCTCGCCTACGACCCCACCCCGGGCACCTGGATGTGGGCCTGGGACAACGAGATGCGCGAGGACGCGTCCTTTGCCGCGAGCCTCGACCTCACCTACCGCATCCAGCCCACCTCGCGGGACTCCAACTTCGGCTTCCTCGAGGACGGCACGCTGTTCTCCTTCGACGCGGCACCTCCCGCCCAGGACGTGTGGGATGCCAGGGCCAAGGCCATCCTCAACCCGCGGGGTGACCTCAGGCTCATCCTCGGCGCCTACGCGGGCACGGCCCAGGCCAAGGGATCGGACGAGCGACTGATCACCCGGGGCGGTGGCGACGTGAAGGTCCGCTACAAGTCCATGGCCTGGGACAACTGGGTCAAGCTCCACGACTGGGGCCCCTACGACTACCACCAGGACTACAACAACACCTACCCGCTCCAGGTCATCAGCGACCTGTCGGGGGGCCTGACCGCACCGCGCCTGGGCACCCGGTCCACGCGCCTGGGCCTGGCCGCCAAGTACCGGATTCTCGACGAGTTCTCCGAGGACTTCGCGACCCGGCCCGGCGACCCCGACGCTCTCGGCTACGAGTTCGAGATCGGCACCTACGTCTTCGTGAGCCTGTGAGGTCTGCCATGAGAAACGCGCTCTTCCTCCTCCTCCTCGTCGGCTGTGCCGAGCCCGCGGCCTACCAGTACGGGCTCGACCTCACCGAGCTGGAGTTCGTGCCCTACAGCCCGGACGAGGGGGTGTACCCCGACGAGTCCGTGCTCGTGGACCCCAACAACCCCTTCGCCGGCGGCATCGGCGACCAGGCCAAGTGGGACGTGTTCGCCTCGGGCCCGGTGCACGGCTTCTACGCCATGGCGCAGTCCCTGGTGCAGATCCCCACCGGAGAGCACCAGTTCTACACGGCCTACGCGGCCCACGGCATCTACGCCTACGAGCTCGCCGAGCCCGAGGACCTGTACATGGTCTACGACATCGCCGTGCGCGGCTACCGCACCGTGCTCGAGGAGTTCATCGACGACGTCACCTATGACCCGAGCGGCACCTATGCCTGGTACGTCGCCCCCCTGGCCTACCTGGGGCTGGAGGAGCTCGGCGGCGACACCTCGGGCTACGCCCTCATCACCGCAGACGACGGCACCCTCACGGTCGTCGAAGTCCCCTAGGAGGCCCCCATGCTCTGGCTCTTCGTGGCACTGCTCGCCTGCCGGCCCGACCCCGGCGACCCCGAGTACCCCGAACCCGGCCCGTGGGGAGACACCGGCGGGGACTTCCTGCCCGGCCCCGACCCCTACGAGGACGGCGACGCCCGCCTCTCCCTCGGCTTCTTCTACGAGGGCGGCTACTCCGACTTCGATCCTCCCGAACACCTCTACATCTACGAGAACAGCTTCACCACGGACGTCTCCGGCGACCGGGTGGAGGGGCTGACCTCGGACGTGTGGATCCACGGCGGTGGCGCCTGGTGGGGTGGAGGCATCCACTACGACGCGGCGCGCGACTTCTCGGCCTGGACCACCCTGTACATCAGCCTCATGGCCCCGGCAGAGGGCGGCTTCCCCACCGTGGACGTGGCCATGGAGGGCGGCTCCCAGGCGCGCCTGGACGCCGGGACCTACGGCTTCGCCCAGGACGGGGAGTGGCACCACCTGGCCATCCCCCTGGCGGCCTTCGCCTCGGCCGGGGCCGACCTGTCCGGGGTGACGGTGCCGCTGATCCTCGTGGACGAGGGGGGCAACGCCGGCGACCGGCTGTTCATCGACAACCTCTACCTGGAGTAAGCCATGCTCGCGCTGCTGATCCTGCTTGGCTGCACCGATCCCAACCCCACCGACGGCGAGTGGTCCGTGGTGTGGGAGGACGACTTCGAGGGCTCCGCTGGCGAGGCCCCGAACCCGGACTACTGGGCCTACGACGTGGGCGGTGACGGCTGGGGCAACAGCCAGCTCGAGTACGACACCGACCGCACCGACAACGCCTCCCTGGACGGCTCGGGCAACCTGCGCATCGTCGCCCTCGAGGAGGAGTACGAGGGCAACGCCTACACCTCCGCCCGCCTCAACACCCTCGGCCTCTTCGAACACGGCTACGGGCGCTACGAGGCCCGCATCAAGCTCCCCGCGGGGGGCAAGGGCATCTGGCCCGCCTTCTGGCTCCTGGGCAACAACTTCCCCGAGGTGGGCTGGCCCTGGTGCGGCGAGGTGGACATCATGGAGTTCCGGGGCTCCGAGCCGGAGACCGTGACCGGAACCCTCCACGGCCCCGGGTACTCGGGCGCCCTGGGCATCGGGAGCGAGACCACCCTGGACGAGGGTGACTTCACCGAGGACTTCCACGACTTCGCCGTGGAGATCGACCCCGGCCACATCGCCTGGACCGTGGATGGCGAGCAGGTCCAGCGCATCTCCAGGGCCGACCTGCCCGAGAACGCCACCTGGGTCTTCGACATGATCGAGCTGGAGAACGACGAGGACGGCTTCTTCATCATCCTGAACCTGGCCGTGGGCGGGCACTACGACGGCGATCCCGACGAGACCACCGAGTTCCCGGCCGAGATGCTCGTGGACTGGGTGCGGGTGAGCGAGCGGGGCTACACCCGGGCGGTCGACGAGGACGACGACTGGTGAGCGCCTCGGGCCGGGGGAGGCTGAGCCTCCGGGAGAAGCTCGGCTACGGGGTCGGGGACACCGCGTCCCACTTCGTGTGGGACATGGTGGGCTTCTGGCTCCTGGTGTTCTACACCGACACCCTGGGCATCTCCGCGGCCGCGGCGGGCACGATCCTGCTCATCGCCCGGATCTGGGACATGGTCACCGACCCGGTCATGGGGGTCATCGCCGACCGCACCCGTACCCGGTGGGGCAAGTTCCGACCGTACGTCCTGTACATGGCCCTGCCCTACGGGGCCCTGGCCGTGGCCGCGTTCACCGTCCCGGACCTCGGACCCACCGGCAAGGTGGTGTGGGCAGGCGCCACCTACATGCTGCTCATGACGGCGTACACCGCTATCAACCTTCCCTATTCCTCCCTTGCCGGGGTGATGACCGCCGACTCGACCGAGCGCACCGGCCTCAACCAGTACCGCTTCGTGTTCGCCTTCGGCGGGCAGCTCCTGGTCTCGGGCACGGCCCTGTACCTGGTGAGCTGGCTGGGAGGGGACGACTCGGCCGCCGGCTACCAGCGCACCATCCTCATCTTCGCCGCCGTGGCCGTGGCCTTGTTCGTGGTCACCTTCGCCACCACCCGGGAGCGAGTGGAGCCCCCGCCCGCCCAGAAGAGCGACCTCCTCGCAGACGTGCGCAACCTGGTGAGCACCCGGCCCTGGCTGGTCCTGTTCGGGGTCGGGGTGCTGTCCTTCACCCTGTTCGCCATGCAGAGCGCGGTCACCGCGTTCTACTTCAAGTACTTCATCGGCGACGCCGAGGGGGCCCAGCCGTTCAACGTGGTGGGCACCCTGGCGCTCATCGCCGCCATCCCCCTGGCGCGGCCCCTGGCCAAGCGCTTCGGCAACCGGACCGTGTTCATCGCCTGCTCGGCGGCCACGGGCGCCCTGTACCTGCTCATGTCCCTGGCCCGACCGGACCAGCTCGTCCTGATCTACGGCCTGAACGTGGCGAGCAAGGTCGCCTACGCCCCCACCGTGCCGCTCCTGTGGACGATGATCGCCGACACCGCGGACTACTCGGAGTGGAGGACCGGGCGCCGGGCCACCGGCCTGTTCTTCTCGGCCGCCACGCTGTCCATGAAGCTGGGGTGGGGCATCGGTGGCGGCCTGGCCGGCTTCCTCCTCGGAGCCTTCGGCTACGTGGCCAACGCCGAGCAGAACGCCACCGCCATCACCGGCATCGTGCTCATGATGACCGCTTTCCCAGGGGTGCTCTACCTGGCTGCCGGGGCCCTCTTCTTCCTCTACGACCTCGACCGCGACACCGCGACGCGCATGGCCGCCGAGCTGGAGGCACGGCGGGCGGCCCAGGGGAGCGAGACGTGACCGACCCGATGCTGTTCCATGCCGACCCGACCGGGGCGGGCTGGCTCCGGATCCCCGACGTGGACCGGCTCCGCCCGTTCCTGGTGAGCGTAGCGAGCCCTTCGGACCTCTGGCTGTACGCCTCCTCCGCGGGAGGTCTCACCGCGGGACGGGTGGGCCCCGATGGGGCGCTCTTCCCCTACCAGACCGACGACCGCCTGCACCGAGCCCACCACGACGTGGGGCCGTGGACGGCGCTGCGGGTGGAGGGCGAAGGGACCTGGGAGCCGTTCCGCCCCCGCTGCCATGCGGGCATCCGCCGCCACCTGTGCAAGTCGGTGGCCGGGGACCAGCTCGTCTTCGAGGAGGAGCACCTGGGCCTCGGGCTGGTGTTCTCCTACCGCTGGGCCTTCTCCGAGCGCTTCGGCCTGGTGCGCACCGCCACCCTGCGCGCCCGGGAGCGTGCCGGGCCGGCGGTGGTCCGGGTGGTGGACGGGCTGCAGGGCCTGCTCCCCGCGGGCGCCTCCGCGGGGCTGGTGGCGACCTCCAGCTGCCTCGTGGACGCCTACACCCGCGCCGAGTGGGATCCGGAGGGCGATCTGGCCCTGGTGAGCCTGGAGGCCCTGCCCTCGGATCGCGCCGAGCCGGCCGAGTCCCTGGTGGCCACCGTGGCTTGGTGTGCGGGCCTGGACGTGGAGGCGGTGCTCCTGTCCCGGGAGCAGCTCGACGATGTGGCCCGAGGCGTGGCCCCTCGCCACGAGGCCCTGGTCACCGGGCGCCCGGGCGCCTTCCTGGTGGCCTCCACCCTGCGCCTCGAGCCCGGGGCATCCCACACCTGGCACATCGTGGCCGATGTGGGGCGCTCGCACCTGGAGGTGGCGGCCCTGCGCAGGCGCGGGAGGGACCGGCTGGCCGAGGCCCTGGAGGCCGAGGTGCGCGCCAGCACCGCAGCCCTGGAGGGGGTCCTCGCCGATGTGGACGGCCTCCAGCGCACCGCCGACCCCGTCATCGATGCCCACCACCGGGCCAACGCCCTGTACAACGCCATGCGGGGCGGAGCCCCGGTGGACGGTCATCGCGTCCCCGCCCGTGCCTTCCGTGCCCACGTGGCCGCCCGGAACCAGCCCTGCGCGCGGCGGTGTGCCGACGCGCTCGCCACCCTGGGCGATGGGAGCCTGGAGGTGGGCGATCTGCTCGCCTGGGCCCGGGAGCGAGGGGACCCCGACCTGGAGCGCCTGGCCCTGGAGATGCTCCCCCTGTGGTTCGGGCGCCGCCACGGCGACCCGAGCCGCCCCTGGAACCGCTTCTCCATCCGGGTGCGCGACGCCGAGGGGCGGCGGCGGGTGGCCTGGGAGGGCAACTGGCGCGACGTGCTCCAGAACTGGGAGGCCCTGCTCCTGGCGGTCCCGGAGCTGGTGGAGAGTACCATCGCGGTGTTCGTGAACGCCTCCACCCGCGACGGGCACAACCCCTACCGCATCACCTCGGAGGGGGTGGACTGGGAGGTGCCGGAGCCGCATAATCCATGGTCGAACCTCGGGTACTGGGGGGATCACCAGGTCTCCTACCTCACGCGCCTCCTGGAGGCGTCCCGATGCCTCCACCCGGGGCGGCTCGAGTCCATGCTCCGGCGGGAGGTCTTTTCCTACGCCGACGTGCCCTACCGGATCCGCCCGTACGCCGACCTGGTCCGGGACCCGCGCTGCACCGTCGACTTCGACGAGGTCGCCCAGGAGGCGGCGATGTCCCGAGTGGAGGAGTTGGGCGGCGACGGCCGCCTGGTCCACGAGCAGGGGAGGGTGCTCCACGTGAGCCTGGCCGAGAAGCTTCTGGTGCCGGTGCTCGCCAAGCTCTCCAGCCTGGTGCCCGGCGCCGGGCTGTGGCTCCACACCCAGCGCCCGGAGTGGAACGACGCCAACAACGCCCTGGCCGGCTTCGGGGTCTCGGTGGTCACCGCCGGCTACCTGCGCCGGCACCTGGTCGTGCTCGCGGACCTCCTGGGAGCCCTGGAGGGAGACGTGCGCCTCGCCGCCCCGGTGGCCGTCTGGCTCGACGCGGTGCGGCGGGTGCTCGGCGAGGAGCGGGGGCTGCTGGCCGCGGGGGAGCCCGACGACCAAGACCGGCGCCGGATCCTCGACGCCCTCGGCGAGGCGGCAGCCGCCTACCGGGCCGAGGTGGTCCCGGGCCGCGTCGCGCGCGGAGAGAGCCGGGATGCGGCCGACCTGGCGGACCTCTGCTCCCTGGGCACCGCGTGGCTCGACCACGCCCTGGGGCTGGCGCGGCGTCCGGACGGCCTCTACCACGGCTACTACCTGGTGCGCTTCGGGCCCGGCACCGCCTCGGTGCACCCCCTCTACCTCATGCTCGAGGGGCAGGTGGCGATCCTCTCCTCCGGGGTGCTGACCCCCGACCAGGCCGCCGACCTGGTGGACCGCCTGTACGCCAGCGACCTGTACCGGGCCGACGTGGACAGCTTCCTCCTCTACCCGGATCGCGCGCTGCCCTCCTTCCTGGACCGGAACCGGGTCCCGGAGGAGGCCGCCCTCGCCATCCCCCTGGTGCGCTCTATGCTTTCGAGGGGGGACCGCTCGGTGGTCGCCCGCGACGCGGAGGGGGCCCTGCGCTTCGCGGCGGGGCTACGCCATGCCGGCGACCTGGATGCGGCGCTGCGGTCCCTGGACGAGCCCGCCGCGGCGCGGGCCGCGGTCCTCGACCTGTGGGAGGCCACCTTCCACCACCACGCCTTCACCGGGCGGTCGGGCACCATGCACGCCTACGAGGGGCTGGGCAGCGTGTACTGGCACATGGTGGGCAAGCTGCTGGTGGCGGTGCAGGAGTGCTGGGCCCACGCCGCACGTCGGGGCGCGGATCCCGGGGTGGTGGAGCGCCTGGCCCGGGCCTACCACCGGGTGCGGGGCGGCCTCGGCTACCACCGCAGCCCGGAGGAGTTCGGGGCCATTCCCACCGATCCCTACTCCCACACCCCCGCGGGGCGGGGCGCACAGCAGCCCGGCATGACCGGCCTGGTGAAGGAGGAGCTGGTGGCCCGCCGCGGTGAGCTGGGGGTGGTGGCAGAGGGAGGCTGCCTGGCCTTCGATCCGGCGCTCCTCGACCCTTCCGAGCTGGTGGAGGAGGCCGTTACCTGGCGCATCCCCGCCGGATCGGGCCCCGAGCGCGAGGTAGAGGTACCCGCCGGGGGACTCGGCTTCCTGCTGTGCGGGGTGCCGGTGGTGTACCGGCGGGCCGAGGCGGCCCGGATCGTGGTCCACCTCACTGGGGAGGTCCGGAACTTCGAGGGGATCCGCCTGGACGCGGACACCTCCCAGCGGATCTTCCGTCGCGACCCCGCGGTGCGTCTGGTGGTGGCCTCGCTGCCCCTGCCCGGAGGGGACCCGTGACGAGCACGCTTCCGGAGAGCCTCGTCCTCGGAGTGGCCACCTCGGCGTACCAGGTCGAGGGGGCGGTGGGCGAGGGGGGCCGGGGCGAGTCCATCTGGGACCGATTCGCTCACACCCCGGGCAAGGTGGAGGGGGGCGACACCGGCGACGTGGCCTGCGACCACTACCACCGCTGGCGCGAGGACCTCGACCTCCTGGCCTGGCTCGGCGTGGATGCCTACCGCTTCTCCGTCGCCTGGCCGAGGGTGTTTCCCGCCGGGACCGAGAGGATGCCCAACGCGTCGGGCCTCGACTTCTACGATCGCCTGGTGGACGGGCTCCTGGCCCGCGGCATCGAGCCGTGGGTCACCCTGTACCACTGGGACCTGCCCCAGGCCCTCCAGGATCGGGGCGGCTGGACGAGCCGAGAGACGGTGCGCGCCTTCGAGCGCTTCGCCGCGGCAGTGGCGGCGCGCCTGGGCGACCGGGTGCGCCACTGGAACACCATCAACGAGCCCTGGTGCGCCGCGGTGCTCGGCCACGAGACCGGCCAGCACGCGCCCGGGCTCTGCGATCGCGCTGCCGCCCTGGCCGCGGCCCACCATCTCCTCCTCGCCCACGGCCGCAGCGTGCCGCTGCTGAGGGACCTCGCACCCGGGTGCCGGGTGGGCCTGGTGAACAACCTGGTGCCCGCCTACCCGGCCTCCCGCTCCGAGGCGGACCACCTCGCCGCCGAGCGGCTTCACGCCTGGTTCAACCGATGGTACCTCGATCCGTTGTACGGGCTCGGCTACCCGGAACGCATCGTCCGCGAGGAGGAGGAGGCTGGGCGCTGGCCGCCCGGGGGGCCCGAGTGGCTGCGGGCGGGTGACCTCGAAACCATGGCGGTCCCCACCGACTTTCTCGGGATCAACTACTACTCCCGGGCAATCCTGCGCGGCAGCGAGGAGGGCAACGCCCCCCGGGAGGTGTTCGAGCCCCCCGCGGAGGAACGCACCGACATGGGCTGGGAGGTGTACCCCGACGGGCTGGTGGACATCCTCCAGCGTGTGCAGCGGGACTACGCGCCGCCCTCCCTGGCCGTCACCGAGTGCGGCGCGGCCTACCCGGAGGGTCCCGGCGAGGAGTCCGAGGTCCGCGATGCGCGGCGGGTGACCTACCTCGAGGGTCACCTGGCCGCGGCCACGCGGGCCATGGCGGCGGGCATACCCCTCGAGGCCTTCTTCGTGTGGACCCTCGTGGACAACTTCGAGTGGAACCATGGATTCTCCAAGCGTTTCGGGCTGGTGTGGCTGGACCGTACCACCCAGGAGCGCGTGGTGAAGCAGAGCGGACACTGGCTTCGGCGGCAGATGGCCGGACAAAAAGGGAGGACGTCGTGAGAGAACGACACAGGACCGCTCCCGAGGACCGCATCCCCTTCTTGAAGATGGCCGCGTACGGATTGGGTGCATTCGTCAACAACCTCCTGGCGGCGGCCATCGGGGGCATGGTCATCGTGCTCAACCTCGGCCTGGGCATGAACCCCGCACTGGTGGGGCTGCTCGGCGCCCTCCCGCGCATCAGCGACGCGATCACCGATCCCCTGGCGGGGTACCTCTCCGACCACACGCGGTCGCGGTGGGGGCGGCGCCGGCCCTGGATCTTCGTGGGGGCCATCGCGGTGGGCATCGTCTACGCCCTGCTGTGGCAGCTTCCCGGGGGGCGCAGCGAGTCGTTCTACTTCTGGTACTTCCTCGTCGGCTCCTTCGTCTTCTACCTGGCGTACACGGTGTTCGCGACGCCCTGGGTGGCGCTGGGCTACGAGCTCACCCCCGACTTCCACGAGCGCACCCGCCTCATGGGGGTGCAGAACTTCCTTGGCCAGCTCGCCTACGTGGTCTCGCCCTGGTTCCTATGGATCATGACCCACGAGGCCTGGTTCGACGACCAGCTCTCGGGCGCCGCGGGGCTGGCGATCCTCATCGGGGTGGTGGCGGCGGGCCTGGGGGTGCTCCCCGCCATCTTCCTGCGCGAGCGCTACGTGCACACCCATAAGGAGGCCGGGTCCTCGCCGCGGCCGAGCCTCATGGACTCGGTGCGCGACTTCGGCAAGGGCCTGCTGGGCACGGTCTCCTCGCGCCCCTTCCTCAAGCTGTGCGCCGCCACCTTCCTGGTGTTCAACGGCTTCATCCTCATCGCCTCGTTCCAGTTCTACGTGATCATCTACTACGTGTTCGGGGGCGACCAGGCGCTCGGTGCCGAGTACGCCGGCTACGCCGGCACCCTGGGTGCTGTCTCCACCTTCGCCATCATCCCCCTGGTCACCTGGCTGGGCACCCGGATCGGCAAGCGCCGCGCCTTCTTCGTCTCCACCGGCGTCTCCATGCTCGGCTACGGGCTCAAGTTCTTCACCTACAGCCCGGACCACCCCCTGCTCGTCCTCCTCCCGGCGCCGCTCATGGCCTTCGGCCTCGGGGGACTGTTCACCCTCATGGGCTCGATGATCGCCGACGTGGTGGACGTCGACGAGCTCAAGACCCACGAGCGCCGCGAGGGCATGTTCGGCTCCCTCTACTGGTGGGTGGTGAAGCTCGGGATGGCCGCGGCGCTCGCCGGTGGAGGCTTCCTGCTCAATGCCACCGGCTTCGACGTGGATCTGGGTGGCTCCCAGGCCGAGCGCACCATCTTGCTCATGCGCCTCTGCGACGCCTTCATCCCCACCATCGCCTCGGGCATCGCCATCTGGGCCGTCTGGTCCTACCCCATCACCGAGGAGACCGCCCGGAAGGTGCGCGCGCAACTCGAGGCGCGTCGGGGAACGGGGGCAGGTGCCCCGGCACCGGACCGCACGACCCGCGGAATGGAGGCAACATGAAGCGCAAGCTCCTGTTCTCGGCCTTCGGGCCGGTCACGACGGTCCTCGCTTCGGTGGTCCTGGGGACCTCGCCGAGCCTGGTCGCCGCGTCCGCCTCGGCGGAGGGGGGCGCGACCCGGATCGTCTTCGCCTCCGGGTCCGACGGTTCGGGGACCGTCCAGCGCAGCATCGAGGAGTTCAACGCCAGCCACGCCGGCCGGATCCAGGTGACCTGGCGGCAGATGGATCCGAGCAACGACGTCCATCACCGGCAGCTCCTCGCCGACCTCGCCGCCGGGGAGGTGCCCCAGGTCATCGCCAGCGACGTGGTCTGGACCGCGGAGCTGGCCAGGCACGGCTGGGTCGAGGACCTGACCCGGCGGTTCTACGGAGCCTACGACCGGGACGCGTTCCTCGGCCCGGCGCTCCAGTCGGCGACCTGGCGGCTGCGGATCTGGGGGGTGCCCTGGTACACCGACGCCGGGGTCCTCTTCTACCGCAGGGACCTCCTCGCCCAGAGCGGTTTCGAGGCCCCGCCGCGCACCTGGGACGAACTCGCCCGGGTGGCGCGCCAGGTCCAGGGGGACTCCGGGATCCGCCACGGGTTCGTCTTCCAGGGTGCCGAGTACGAGGGGGGGACCGTGAACGCCGCCGAGTACATCTGGGGCGCGGGAGGGGAGATCATGAGGGGCGAGCTGCGGATCACCAGCCCCCTGCGTGGCACCGTCGTCGAGACCGACGCGATCACCATCGACAGCGAGGAGGCCGCCCAGGGCCTCGACATGGCGCGGCGGATGATCGTCGAGGGCATCACCCCGGCCGAGGTGGCCACCTTCCGGGAGCAGGAGGCCCTCGACGTGTTCCTGTCGGGCAACGCCGTCTTCCTGCGGAGCTGGCCCTACGTCCATGCGCTCCTGGAGGGAGCCGCCCTTCCCGAGGCGGCGGTGGGGGTGGCTCCGCTGCCCGCCCTGTCGGCGGAGCGCGCGGGGACCAGCTGCCTGGGCGGCTGGAACCTGATGGTGAGCGCACGCGCCGATGACGAGGAGCAGGACGCGGCCTGGGAGCTCATCCGCTACCTGACGTCAGCGGAACAGCAGAAGCGCCGCGCGCTGGAGGCCGGGCTCCTGCCCGTCCTCGTGACGCTCTACGAGGATCCCGAGGTCCTGGCCCGAGCTCCGGTGGTGGCCCTGGCCAGGGAGACCATGTCGGCACGGGTCCGCGTTCGCCCCATGTCCCCGTTCTACCCCGAGATGTCCTCGAGGATCGCCAGCGCCTTCCACGCCGTCCTGGAGGGTGATCTCACGGGAAGCCAGGCGGTGGAGCGGCTCGACGTGGAGTTGCGCGACATCGCCGTGCGCAATCGCTGATGCCACGAGGCCTCCTACAGGTCCGGGTACAGCTCGCGCATCGCCAGCTTGGGTCTCCGGTCCAAGGTGAACAGGCCCCAGTGCTTCTCCGGCTCGTCCGGATCCGGGGAACCCTTCCACGGCTCGTCGAAGGCCTCGAACACGAAGGTCAGGACCCGGTGCTCCTCGCTCCAGCGAGAGAGCTCCCGGTAGTACCGGGCCTGGAGGAGTGGGCTGGCGTTGCGCGGGTCGATGCCCCTCCCGCTGGAGCGCGTGGTCCAGCCCGCCTCGGTGATCACCACCGGCTTGCCGGGGTAGCGCTCCGCGACCCTCCGCCAGTCGCCGTCGGTGGTGCCGATGGCCTCGTCGATGGAGCGGTACTCCCACACCGGGTAGGTGTGCACCGACAGGAAGTCCAACTCTGCCGCCAGGGGGGCGAGCTTGCCCAGCCAGGGCACGTGGTTCTCGCAGAAGGTCACCGGCTGGGTGACGGCGGCCCGGATGCGGCCCGCGTGGTGGATGACCCGGTCCACGGGGACCAGGTGGTCCGTCCAATCGACGGTGGCTTCGTTTCCTGCGGACACCGAGGCCACGATGCCGGGGTATCGGCGAGCCAGGGCGATCGCACGGTCCACTTCCTCTTCGTTGGCGGCCGCGTTGGCCGCGAGTCGCGCCGGGCTGTGCACGCCGCCCCACGGGCAGGCCGGATTGCTCACCTCGGCGGCGAGGTACGCACCGAGCATCACCCGCAGCGGCAGGCCCAGGCGCTCGATGGCCGAGAGCACCAGTTCGGCATGGGGCCCGGCGTCGTAGAGTCGAAGCAGGCGCCAGTGCCGGACGAGGATCCATAGGTCCTCCTCGACCTGGGCGGGAGAGGGGAAGATCCCCTCCTCGGGGCTCTGGCCCTCCCGGTAGCCCGAGTAGCAGATCCCCTGGAACTCACTCGGCAATCTTCAGGCTCCCGCGGGAGTCCCACAGGCCCCAGTACGCGCCGCAGTCCCCCTCCGGGCCGAACTTCCAGGCCTCGTCGAAGGCGGAGAACCAGAACATGTCCATCTCGAGCCGGTCGGCCCAGGTGATGAGGTTCAGGGCGTAGAGTGCCATGTTCCGCAGCGAGGGCACCGCGTCGCCCACCGGGCTCCCAGCGCTGGGCCACCCGGTCTCGGCGATGAGGATGGGCCGGCCCGCCGACACGGCCTGCACCCGGCGCACCATCTCCTCCGCATAGGCGGGCGACCGCTCCAGGGGGACCTTCTCCCAGAACGGGTAGCAGTTGATGGGCAGGAAGTCGCAAGCGTCCACCAGGGCCGGGTGCTGGGGGAACAGGAAGTAGGCGTCCACGGTGGCCACGGGTACCCCGGGTAGGGCCGCCTTCACCTGGTGGAGCAGACCCACGAGCTCCTCCTCGGACATCTCCCCCCGGAGCAGTACCTCGTTGCCCACCGCGACCCGGTCGGCGTGGCCGGCCCGGGCGACCTCGACGACGGCGGCGATCTCCGCGGCGTTCTTCTCCCGGTCCTCGCCGATCCATGCCCCCACGAGGGTGCGGAGGCCCCACTCCCGGGCGAGGCGGGGGGCATGCTCGTTGCCCTCGATGCACGAGAAGGTACGGATCCACCGGGTATAGGGAGCAATGCGCGCCAGACGGGCGCGCACCTGATCCTCGGAGAGCACGGACTGGAGCTCGGGCCCCTGGCCCTCCTGGTAGGCGCTGAAGCACAGGCCGTGCAGCTTGAGGTCGAGCAGCTTGCGGAGGCGGGCGAGGAGCTCGGCAGTGGGGAGATCCTGGAACGACAGGGTGCTGTCGGCCCGGAAGCCGGCCATCCACTCGGCGCCCTGGATGTGGAGCACGCCCATGGTTCCTTCCTGGGATCGGATCGCGGTTCCCTAACGCTCGGGTCCGCCTACCGCGCGAGACCCGGGTACAGCTCGCGCACGACCCGCTTGGGCTTCCGATCGACCGTGAACAGGCCCCAGTGCTTCTCGGCGCCCAGGGGGTCGTCGGGATTGCCCTTCCAGTCCTCGTCGAAGGCCTCGAACCAGAAGGTGGTCGTGTTCGTCTGCGCGGCCCAGGCGGTGAGCTCGCGGTAGTAGCGGGCCTGGCTCTCCTCGCTGG
Source organism: Deltaproteobacteria bacterium (assembly GCA_016927815.1). Classification (GTDB taxonomy): domain Bacteria; phylum Myxococcota_A; class UBA796; order UBA796; family JAFGLY01; genus JAFGLY01. The sequence continues at coordinate 36,965 of JAFGLY010000164.1, forward strand.
CGCGCTCGCCGAACTCCGAGGCGACCGTGGCCCAGCCCGCCTCGCCGATGGCCAGGGGAACCCCGGGGAGCGCAGCCCGGACCGCGGCCAGGTTCTCCAAGGTGTAGGGCATGGCCTGGTCCACGTCGCGGCCCTCCCAGGCCGGATAGGTGTGGACCAGGGCCAGATCGACCACCGGTCCCAGGGCATCGGCGTGCTCCACCCAGGCCGCGTAGTTGTCCGCGGTGGTCACCGGAACATCGACCGCCTCCTTCACCTGCCGGAGGTAGCCTGCCATGGTGCCGATGGGGACCAGGTGGTCGTTCCAGGTGACCAGGGCCTCGTTGCCCACGTTCACCGCCACCACCACCTGGGAGTGGGCCCGGGCCAGGGCGACGACCCGCGTCACCTCCGCGCGGTTGCGCGCGGCCTGGGCGGACAGCACCTCGGGGGGCACGGGCTCGATGACCCACTCGCAACCCTCGTGGTTGCTCACCTCGCCTTCGAGCCACGCCCCGAGCATCACCTTCACCGGCAGCCCGCCCTCCGCGATGACTTCGAGGACGTCGGCCGAGTGGGGCCCGGCGTCGTACAGGCGGATGAGCCCGAAGTTGCCGTCCCGGGTGAGCAGGTCCAGGTCCTCGCGGATCTGGTCCCGCGTGGGATAGGCGCCGCCATCGCCCCGGTCGGGGTGCTGGCCGGACCGGTAGCCCGAGTAGGCGAGCCCGAGGGAGAAGCCCGCGAGGCGGGCCTCGAGCGGCTGGACGACGGGGGAGGGCCCGGGCTTGGCGGCGGGCGACGCGCCGGGTGGCCCACAGGCGACGAGGAACGCGAGGAAGGGGATGGACATGCGACAGGATAGCACGGCGAGGACGCTGCCTCCGCGCTGGGGCATAGGCACGATGAAGGAAGGGTCGAGGGCCACGCGTCGCCGGACGGCGAGGCGCCGCGCATCGCCCGGGAACAGGGGGGTGCGCTCCTCGGAGGCGAGTGTGAGGTGGTGCCACGCGGTCATGGGAACTCCAGCGGAAGAAACTCGGGAGGTAAGCACTTACCCACGGTGTTGTTTCCTCTCTGGAGGTAGTAACTCGTCGGGTAGAGCCTTACCCCTGGAATTACTTCCTCTACAGAGGAAGGAACGATTGGGGTAACCGACTACCCCCGGACTTGCTTCCGCGGCGCTCCACTCCGGGACGCGCCGCTACACCCGGCCCCTCCGTCCCGCCTCCTGGCGGACCTTCTCGAAGATCAGGACCCCTGCGGCCACCGAGAGGTTGAGCGACTCGAGATCGCCCGCGAGCGGGATGCCGGCGAGTGCGTCGCAGCGCTTGCGCAATGGTGGGGTGAGCCCCTTGTCCTCGCCGCCGAGCACGAGCGCCAGCGGGCCGGTGAGATCCAGGCTCCAGGGCGGCGCACCGTCCGAATCGGCGCCCACGATCCGCACCCCCCGGCGGCGGAGCGTGGCGAGGCAGGAGGAGATCCCCTCCCGGACCACGGGAACCGCCTCCGCCGCGCCCATGGCCACGCGCTGGACCACGGCCGTGACGCCCTTGCCGCGCACGGTGGGCACCACCACGCCGTGCACGCCTCCACCCAGCGCGCTGCGCAGCACGGCGCCCAGGTTGTGCTCGTACTGGGGCTCGTCTATGAGCACCAGGAAGGGATCCTCCCCTTGGCACTCGATTTGGTCGAGGAGGTCCCGGAAGGTGAGGTCCGGCAGGGGTTCGGCCCACGCGATCACGCCGTTGTGCACGCCCGTCACGCTCGCCCGATCGAGGGACGGCCGGGGCACCGATTCGACGGGTGCGCCGCTCCTGGCGGCCAGGTCGAGGATTTCCGCCACCTTGTCCTCGCGCCGGGCATGGTCGTCCAGGTGGATCCGGACCACCCGTCGCCGGGCACGCCGAAGGCACTCCAGGACCGGGTTGCGTCCCTCGAGGACGTCGAGGCCCGGGGGAGTCCGGAGCGTGGGCTGCCCCGGAGAAGGGCCGTGGGGTCGGCTCCAGGGGCGACCAGGCTTCATCGGTCCTCCCGATCGTGCCCGCCACGGCGGGACCGTTCCTCGGGCCGGGGCCGCCAGGCAGCCCGGATCGACCCGGGGGGGACGAGGCATCCTGGGCCGTAACCGATGAGGTCTGGGCGGCCGAAGGCCCGGAGGGCCTCCCGGACCTCGGGCCACGCCTCTCGCTTCCAGGCGTAGAGAAGCGCCCGCTGCCGGGCGCGGTCCCGCGGGTCGCGGGCCACGGGCACCGGCTCGCCGGTGAGCGGATCCCGCCCGGTCACGTACATGGCGGTGGCGAGCGTGGAGGGTGTGGGCACGAAGAGCTGGGCCTGCCGGGGCTGGAGGCCCGCGTCCTTCAACGCCAGGGCCAGCGCCACGGCTTCCTCCGGCCCGGCGCCCGGGTGCGCGGCGATCAGGTAGACCACGAGCGCCCCGTGCAGTCTGCCAGAGCCCTCGTCGAACAGGCGACGAAAGGCCAGGAAGGTGTCCCAGGGGGGCTTGCGCATGGCCCGGAGCACCGCCGGAGCTGCATGCTCCGGGGCCACGGTCAGTCGCCCCGAGGTGTGGTAGGCGGCCAGGTCCCGGACGAAGCCGGGGTCGCGGATCGCGAGGTCATGGCGGATGCCCGACCCCACGAAGACGTGCTTCACGCCCGGCAGGGCGGCGAGTCGGGCCAGGAGCGCCCGGTAGGGACCGTGGTCCGTTCGGAGGTGTGGGCAGATCGCGGGGTGGAGGCAGGAGGCTCGGCGGCAGGTGGCCTCGGTGGCCGGATCCTGGCAGCCCATGCCATAGAGGTTGGCCGTGGGGCCGCCCACATCGGCAATCGTGCCGCGCCACCCGGGAGCGGCGGCCAGCGATCGAACCTCGGCCTCGACAGAAGCGGGCGTGCGGCTCGTGACGTGGCGTCCCTGGTGCAGCGTGATGGCGCAGAAGGCGCAGCCGCCCGCGCAGCCACGGGTGACGGTGATCGAGCCACGGACCGCCTCGAAGGCCGGGATCGGCTCGGTGTAGGACGGGTGGGGCGCGCGGGCGTAGGGCAGCGTGTGGACCCGATCCAGTTCTTCGGGAGAGAGGGGCTCGGCCGGAGGGAGGCACACCACCGATCGACGGCCGTAGCGCTGCACGAGCGTGCGGCCCCGTGACGGGTGCGCCTCCTCGTACAGCGCGCGGGTGAGGTCCGCGAGGCGTCCGGAGTCGGCCTCCAGAGCCTCCCAAGCAGAGACCTCCCGGCCGTCGGGCACGGATTCGCGCTCGCCCGCCACCCAGGCCGTCCCCGGGATGTCCCGACACGCTGCGAGCGGGAAACCGGCAGCGAGGCGCCGGGCGATCTCGAAAACCGCACGCTCGCCCATGCCGTGCACGAGCAGGTCGGCCTTGGCGTCCACGAGGATGGACCTGCGGATCCGTGCCGTGGCGAAGTCCCAGTGCGCGAGGCGCCGCAGGCTCGCCTCCACCCCGCCGAGCACCACGGGCACCCCGGAGAACGCCTCGTGGCAGCGGGCCGTGTACGCGATGGTCGCACGTTCGGGGCGCAGGCCCGGACGCCCGCCCGGGGAGTAGGCGTCGTCGTTGCGCACCTTGCCCGCTGCGGTGCGGGCGTTCACCACCGAGTCCAGGTTGCCGGCCGTGACCCCGAAGAAGAGCCGCGGGCGGCCGAGTGCGCGGAAGGCCTCGGGCCCGTCCCACCGGGGCTGGGCGATCACGCCCACCGTGAACCCGTGGGCTTCCAGCCAGCGACCCACCACCGCCACCCCGAACGAGGGGTCGTCCACGTAGGCGTCGCCGGTGACGAGCACCACGTCGGGGGGAATACCCCCGGCCTCGGCCAGCGTGGTCGGGAGGAATCGGGGGACGGGGGTCGATGCGGGCACGCCGCCATCCTGCCCGATCCGACCTTTCCGCGCCATGCCGGGAGCGGTCGCCTCCCTACTCCGGGTGCGCGGCCTTCCAGAGGGGATCGGCCTCCTGGAGGGTACGGCGCAGCACCTTGCCCACCAGGCTCTTGGGCAGTTCGTCCCGGAACTCGATCCAGGAGGGCACCTTGTACTTGGTCATGTTGGCCCGGCACCACTCCAGGAGGGCCTCCTCGGTGAGCTTGCCCTTCCACTCCGGACGGAGCACCACCCAGGCCTTGATCCGCTCGCCGGCCTCCACGTCCGGCAGGCCGGCCACGGCCACCTCCAGCACGCCCTCGTGCGTGCCCACGTATTCCTCGACCTCCTTGGGGTAGACCGAAAACCCCTTGTGCTTGATGAGCTGCTTCAGCCGGTCCGAGATCGTGACGCGGCCCTGCTCGTCCATCCAGCCGATGTCGCCCGTGCGCAGCCAGCGCTTGCCGTCCATCTCCACGATGGTCTCGGCCGTGGCCTCGGGCTGGTCGAGGTAGCCCACCATCACCTGGGGCCCGGCCACCAGCAGCTCTCCCGGATGCTCGGGGCCGGGTGGGAGGGTCCTGGTGGGATCGGTCGGATCCGCGATCCGCCACTCCGTTCCCGGGAAGGGGAGGCCGATCGTGCCGATCTTGCGGTTGCCCCAGAACGGCCCGGCGCACACCACCGGGGTGGCCTCGGTGAGGCCGTACCCCTCGGAGAGCTTGCCGCCGGTATTCCTCTCGAACGCCTCCTGCACGGGCCGGTGGAGGGGCCCGGCACCCGAGACGCACAGCGTGAGCCGGGAGAGGTCGCGGTTCTCGATGCCCGGGAACTCGGCGAGCTTCTGGAAGAGGATCTCGGCGCCCGGGTAGAGCGCGCCCTCGGGCGGGGCCAGCGTCTCGATCCGGCGGATGAGCTCGTCGGTGGGCGGTGGCTTGGGGAAGAGCATCATCCAGCACCCGCAGGCGATGCTGATGTTCATCACGCAGGTGTGCGCGAACGAGTGGAAGAGCGGGAGCACGCCGACGTCGCACGCCCCGGGCTGGGCCTTGTAGAGCCAGGCTGCGCTCTGCAGGGCGTTGGACACGCAGTTGAAGTGCGACAGCACCGCGGCCTTGGGGACGCCGGTGGTGCCGCCGGTCATGATGTAGGTGGCCGGATGCGTGCGGACGTCGATCTCCACCTTGGGCACGTCGGGCGGCGTGCGGCACAGGTCCTTGAACCGGAGCGCATCCGGAGGCACCGGGCCGGTCGGAATCTTCTTCAGGAGGCGTCCGAGGAAGCGTTTCAACGGGCTGAGCGCGAGATCCGCGATGTTGGAGGCGATCACCAGCCGGAAGGGCGCCTGCTCGCGGATGGGGGCCACCGAGGGCTCGTACAGGGCATCGAGCACGATGAGGACCTTGGCGTGGACGGTCTCGAGCTGGTGGAGGATCTCGCCCGGCTTGTAGGTGGGGTTCACGCCCGAGAGGATCGCGCCCAGGCGCGCGCAGGCGTAGTACGCCACCACGTACTGGATGGAGTTGGGCAGGAGTGCGGCCACCACGTCGCCCTTCTGCACCCCGGCCCTGTGGAGGCCGGTCGCGAAGCGGTCCACGAGGTCGTCGAGTTCGCGGTAGGTCACCCAGGTGTCGAGGAACCAGATGGCGGGCTGGTCCGGCCACTTCACGACGGATTCCTTCAGGAACTCGCCCAGCGTCTTCTCCGGGAACTCCATGTTCTTGGGCACCTCGTCGGGCCAACCGGCCTCGGAGGTGAACCAGGGGCGGCTCTCGTCCACGTGAAAGGGGTTCGGCATGTCGGCCTCCTGCGGCCTGGCGGGGGGTCCACCGCGGCATGCCGCATCGTAGAAGCCCACGGAGGGGGAGGGAAGGCCCCCCCGCTTGACGCGGCCGGTTCACCTCGTGACCGACGGGCTTCCGGCCGGACGTGTCGCCCTGGCGGTCGCGGTGTCCGCGGCGCGCGGTCCGCTCTACAGCAGCTGGGCTGCGAGCTCGGCGAGCTCGCTGCGCTCCCCCTTCCGGAGCGTGACGTGGCCGGCCAGCGCAGACTCCTTGAAGCGCTCGGTCACGAACGTGAGTCCGTTGGAGGTGGCGTCCACGTAGGGATTGTCGATCTGGTAGGGGTCACCGGTGAGCACCACCTTGGTGCCCTCGCCCGCCCGGGTGACCACGGTCTTGACCTCGTGCGGCGTGAGGTTCTGCGCCTCGTCGATCACCAGGAACTGGCGCGGGATCGAGCGGCCCCGGATGTAGGTCAGGGGTTCGACCTCGATGATCTTCTGGTCGAGGAGGGCCTGGTAGGAGGGCGCGCCCCGGCTTCGGGACGGCCCGGCCGCTCCCTCGCCATCGGTCCCGCCGATCAGCAGCTCGAGGTTGTCGAAGATGGGCTTCATCCAGGGATTCAGCTTCTCGTTCACATCCCCGGGCAGAAAGCCGATGTCCTTGCCGAGCGGGAAGATGGGGCGCGCGACCACGAGGCGGTGGTAGGCCCCCTCGTCCGCGACCTTGGCCAGACCGCAGGCCATGGCGAGCAGCGTCTTGCCCGTGCCCGCGATCCCGGCCAGCGTGACGAGGCGGATCGTGTCGTCGAGCAGGAGGTCCACCGCGAAGATCTGCTCCTTGTTCCGCGGAAAGATCCCCCACACGGCCTCCTTGGTGCGGGTCACGCGGCGCAGGCGCTGCTGGCGTGCGTCGTACCGGACCATGGCCGTGGTGGACTCGGTCTCCTCCGATCGGAGCACCGCGAACTGGTTGGGGAAGAGGCCCGCTTCCTCCCAGGGTACCCACCCCCGCTGGTAGAGGTCGAGGATCACCTTCTCAGGCAGCACCTTCTCCACCACCCCCGCGTAGTGCTCGTCCACCTCGATGTGGGCTTCGGCGAAGTCCTCGGCCTGCACTCCGAGCGCGTCCGCCTTGAGTCGCATGTTGACGTCGCGGGTGACGAACGTGACCCGATCGGCTCCGTGCTCGCGCGACAGCCGTGCCACCGTGGCCAGGATCCGGTTGTCGTTGCTGGGTTCGGCGAAGGCTGCGGGCAGGATGGCGTCGTGGTTGCCGAGGTCTACCGTCAGCCGTCCCCCGCCGGGCAGGGGCACGCCTCGGGCCAGGGATCCTCCGGCCCGGAGCTGGTCCAGCGTGCGGGAGATCGTTCGGGCGTTGCGGCCGGTCTCGTTGAGATCCCTCTTGAACTTGTCGATCTCCTCGATGACCGTGATGGGGAGCACCACGTCGTTCTTCCCGAAGCCATGGATCGCCGTGGCGTCGTAGAGCAGGACGTTGGTGTCCAGGACGTACAGGCGCTGGCCGGTGGTCCGGCGGTGGGTTGCAGCCACGAGGGAGTCCGGGCCTACTCGGCCTGGAGGGTCCAGGTGCGCGTGGAACCCTGCGGGTCGTCGGTGGACTTGCGGCCGAAGATCACGATCGGGCGGTCCATCTTGACGGTGCCCTTCAGGTTGGTCCCCTCGCCCAGGTAGACGTTCAGGACCCCACCTCCGGGGGTGCCGGGCAGCGCGGTGATGGTGATCTCGTTGTCCCCGGGGCGGAGCCATGGAGCGACGTCGAGGATCACCTGGGGATCTCCGGACCGGATCCTGCGCGTGAACACGCCGTTCACGTAGACTTCGACCACGCTGCCCGTGGACTCGTGGTCGTCGGTCACCAGCCAGTACCGGTTGAGGTTGACGAGGACGGCACCGGCGGGCGGGGCGGGGGCGTCCTCGGTGGCCTTGGGCGGGACCACCTTCACGGAGTAGTAGGGGGCGTCGATCCAGACGTTCCCCTCCTTGTCGATGCGGACCTTGCAGTCCGTGAACTGCTGATCGCGGAGATCGTCGGCGATGACGCCGTTGACGTAGACCGCCCCCGCGTGGAGGGGGGCGAGGAGGGCGAGGAGGAACGGAAGGCTCGTCATGGGGCACCTGTTTGGATTCGGGCGCGAAGGGCCTTGCCCGCGTGGAAGTGGGGGTGGCGGCGAGAGGGGACCGCCACGGGTACGCCGGTCCGGGGATCGGAGCCCACGCGGGCTGCACGTCGACGTACCTCGAAGACGCCGAACCCCCGGAGCTCCACCCGTCGTCCCTCTCGGAGCGCGCTCGCCATCCGGTCGAACACCACGCGCACGGCCCGGTCCGCGAGGGCCCGAGGCACGCCGCAGCGCTCGGCCACGGTGCGGATGAGGTCGGATCGCGTCACGCAACCTTCCGGTCAGGACGTGGTGGAGCGCCCCTTATGGGACGGAGAGCGGACGGGCAAGCGGGGGATCGGGACATGGGACGCGCAACAGTACGCGGATCACGGACGCGGCCACGGCCGGGGCTGCGTCGCGTGGAGTCGGCGCGGACGCTCCCAGGAGGCGTTCGAGGCTGGTGACCCCGCCGTCGGTGATGCCGCAGGGCACGATGTAGCCGAAGGGCGCGAGGTCCACCGTGCAGTTGAGGGCGAAGCCATGCATGGAGACACCCATGCGAAAGTTCAGCCCCAAAGCGGCGATCTTTTCGCGTCCGATCCAGACGCCCGGGTATCCGGGCCTCCGCCCCGCCTGGAGGCGTTGCTGTGCGAGGTAGGCGATCAAGGCGTCTTCCAGGGCCGACACCGTGCCCTTCACGGTGAGACCGAAGTCGTCGATGGGGCAGATCAGGTAGCCCACGAGCTGACCGGGGCCGTGGTAGGTGGCCAGCCCGCCGCGTTCGGTGGACACGTGGTCGATGCCGAGCCGAGCGAGGGCCTCCGGCGACAGACCGCCCGAGGCCGGCCGCCGCCCCTCGGTGACCACGGGGTCGTGCTCCAGCAGCCAGAGCACGGGCGGGGTGGTCCGTGCGATCACGGCCTCCCGGCGGGCGCGCTGGGCCTCGAGCGCCTCGCGGTACGGCACCCGGCCGAGCCAGGCCCACTCCAGCGGGGGAGGCACGGCTACCGCTCGCGGAAGAACTGGCTGCCCGAGTACTGGACCACGATGGCTCTCAGGATCACGGAGAGCGATGCGGCCACGGGGATGGCGACGAGCATGCCCCAGATCCCGAGCAGGCTGCCACCCGCCACCAGGGCCACGATCACGACCAGGGGGGAGAGCCCCACGTTGTTGCCCACGATCCGGGGCGTGATGACGTACCCCTCGAGGGCCTGGGCGACCCCGAACGTGCCCCATACCCCGAGCAGGTGCCAGTCGAGCCCGAACTTGAGGAGGGCGAGCGCCGTGCCCAGCACGATCCCGAAGGCCGTGCCCAGGTAGGGGACCAGGAACAGCAAGCCCGCCAGGCCACCGACCAGGAAGGGAAGATCGATGCGGGCTACGAGCCAGAGCCCCAGGCTGTACATCACGGCGAGGAGCAGACAGACGGTGATCTGGCCGCGGATGAACCCGGACAGGCGGGCGTCGATCTCCCGTGCGATGGGCTCGACGAGGGGACGATGCCGGGGAGGAATCCAGGTGGTCACGCGGGCGATGATGCGGTCCCAGTCCCGGAGGAGGTAGAACACGAAGATGGGCAGGAGGGCGAGGTTGAACACGTTGAGGACCAGGCCCCACCCACCGGAGAGCACCTTCAGCGCATAGTCCTTGAGCGTGGCCTGGGTGGCCGGGGAGATCGAGCGGACCAGGTCGGGGACCTGGGCCTGCAACTCCTCGGTGTTCCACGGAATGTCGACGTTGAAGGTGGTCTGCAACCACTCTCGGGCCGGGCGCAGATCCGCGGCCGCAGTGGCGAGGTAGCCGGGGATGTTGCCCGCCAGGGTGGCCACCTGGGAGGTCAGGGCGGGGATCACCAGCGCGAGGAGCCCGCCCAGCAGCACCAGTCCCACCAGGAAGATCACCACGATGGCGATCTCCCGGGACCGACCCCGGCGCTCGAAGCGGTCCACGAGCGGGTCGAGCACGTAGGCGATGGCCGTGGCTGCGATGAGCATGGAGGCGACCGGCCACAGGAGCCACGTGAGGAGCCCGAGCACCACGACGATGATCACGCCCCAGCGCATGCGATTGCTCCATGTGAGCGATCGAACGGGCCGACGGGCAAGAGGGCGGCCGCGAGGCGCACCCGTGAGAGAGGAGGGACGACGTGGCATCATGAGGGGGGGTCCAGGACCAGAACCACGCGTGCCTCTAACAGGAGCCGGGTGCCTGCGGTGAGGGACACCAGGCGGGCCGCGTCGTCTGGGGCGATCACCAGGTCCACGCGATCGCGGACCCCGGTCGCACGGACCACGAGGGGACGGGTGCCGGCCCGCTGCACGGCGCGGGGATCGGCGGGGTCCACGACGTACTGGACGGGCGTGCGGACCCGAGCGGTGGGGATGTCCAGTCGATCGGCGTCGTAGAGGACGTGTCCCTCGGCGTCGAGCAGTCGGGGAGCCAGGGCCCCGGCCGCGGGCAGGTCCCGGGCATCCACGAGGATGCCGGTGAACTCGGTGGTGGACGTGGGGGCGGGGGGTCGGACCTGGGCACGAGCCACGACCCAGGGCCGCAGCCATGCGCCCAGGTCGAATTCGCCCTCCATCTCGACCTTCCCTGAGGCGTAGTAGCGCGTCTCCACCACCCGCCAGGCCGAGGGCGTGTCGCCGTCGAGGCGGCGGGCCAGGGGCGATCCGGAGACCAGCAGGCCACCGGCGGTGGTCTCCCGGTCCAGGCGGGCAGCGGCGGCACCGTCGAGGAGGCGGGGTCCGAGCTGGCGGATCGCCTGGTCCTCCGCCACGAGACGGCCTCCGGGCACCGCCGGGGACGCCGACCGGGCGCGCACCAGGGTGGCGCTCCAGTCGATGTCCGCCGGGCCGGCTGTCTCCGTCACGCCCGGAAAGGCCGGCAGGGCGGGGGCGGCCGCCCGAGTCGGCGCGGCCTTGAGGAGCGCACCGAGCAGGAGGAGGGGCAACGCCGAGTACCGGATCACAGGAACCTCACCACGTCGGGCCGGCCGAAGAGCGTCTCGAGGTCATTTCTCAGGGCGTCGTCGGCGCTGGCTCTCCGGTCGGACAGCTCCAGGAGGGCGAGCGCCCGGCCGCCCACCCGGACCTGGACCTTCACCGGGCAGGGGCCCGGGAACCGTGCGAAGAGGGCGGCGAGCGCCTGGATCCGATCGTCCACGAGGTCGACCTCCTCGAGGCAGACGCGGATCTCCCGGGTGCACCGCCCGATGACCTCGGAAAGGATCTCGGCGTTCTCGGCCAGGAATCGAGCCTCGCCATCGCCCCGGCGCTGGACCTTCCCGCGTACCCGTACGGGGACCTGCGACTCGAGAACCGACCGGGACGCCTGCCATCGCTCGGCGAAGAACGTGAACTCCACGCTGGCCTGGGCGTCCTCGAGCGTGACGAAGGCCATGCGATCGCCCCGACGGGTGACCACCGTGTGCAGGCCCGTGACCATTCCGGCAAGGGTGACCTCGCGACCGTCGGGCAACTCCAGGGCTGCGCCGATCGTACAGGTGACGTGGCGGGCGAGGTCGTCACCCCAGGCGTCGAGCGGGTGCCCGGAGATGAAGAACCCGAGGGCCTCGCGCTCGTGGCGGAGCCGCTCCATGGTGGGCCACTCCGGGGCGTCGGCCAGGCGCCAGGGAGCCCGGGCTCTGGACCCGAAGAGGCCGACCTGAGGGCTCGCCTGCTCGGCGACCGCCTGCTGCGCGGCCCTGATCGCACCGTCGAGCCCCTGGTGGAGCGCCGCCCGGGTGGACCCCAGCGTGTCGAAGGCGCCGCAGAAGATGAGGTTCTCGACGACCTTCCGGTTGATCGCGCCCGAGTCCACGTGTTCGAGGAAGTGGACCAGGTCCGTGAACCGGCCCCCCACCTGCTGACGGGCCGCCAAGATGGCCTTGACCGCGCCGCTTCCGACGCCCTTCACGCCCTCGAGGCCGAACCGGATGCTGCGACGATCGCCGCGGGGCACGTCGAACCCGGCCTCGCTCGAGTTGACGTCCGGGGGCAGGATCTGCAGGCCCGCCCTGCGGCAGTCGTTGAGGTAACAGAACACCTTGTCGGTGTTGCCGGCCTCGATGGACAGGAGGGCGGCCATGAACTCGGCGCGGTGGTGGGCCTTGAGCCACGCGGTCTGGTAGGCGATGAGGCCGTAGGCTGCGCTGTGGCTCTTGTTGAACCCGTAGCCCGCGAACTTCTCCAGCGTGTCGAAGACCTCGACCGCGAGATCCTCGGGCACCGCCCGTGCCCGGGCACCCTCGAGGAACCTCGACTTCTGAGCCGCCATCTCTGCGACCTGCTTCTTGCCCATGGCCCGGCGCAACAGGTCCGCTTCGGCCAGCGAGTAGCCCGCGAGCACCTGGGCCACCCGCATGACCTGCTCCTGGTACAGGACCACGCCGTAGGTATCGGACAGGATGGGCTCGAGATCGGGATGCGGGTACGCCACCCGGGCGCGCCCGTGCTTGCGGTCCACGTAGTCATCGACCATGCCCGCCTTCATGGGGCCGGGCCGGTGGAGCGCGACCAGCGCGATGACCTCGTCGATGCTGCCGGGCTTCAGGCGGACGAGCAGATCGCGCATGCCCGCGGACTCCACCTGGAAGACCCCGAGCGTGTCTCCCTGCTGGAGCAGCCGGTAGGTGGCGGCATCGTCGAGTGGGATGCGGGCGATGTCGATGGCCTGGCCCGTGTTGCGCTCCACCGTGCGTACGGCGTCGCGGATCTGGTCGAGCGTCTTCAGGCCGAGGAAGTCGAACTTGACGAGCCCGATGGTTTCCACGGACTTCATGTCGAACTGGATGACCGGGCCGCCGTCCGGGCCGTCCCGGTACAACGGCGCGTACCGGACGAGCGGGTGGTCCGCGATCACCACGCCGGCGGCGTGGACACCGGTCTGCCGGGCCGTGCCCTCGACGCGGCGCGCCAACGCCGCGACCCTGCGGATCCGGGGATCTCCCTCCAGGGCGACCCGGAAAGACGGATCCTCCAGGGCCTTTGCGAGGGTGATGTTGAGCTCGTCGGGCACCATCTTGGCGATCTGGTCGGCGTCCTTGAAGGTGAGGCTGAGCACGCGGGCGACATCCCGGATGGCCAGCTTGGCCTGGAGCTTTCCATACGTGATGATCTGGGAGACCAGGTCCGCACCGTATCGATCTCGAACGTGGGCGATGACCTCCTCTCTGCGATCCTGGCAGAAGTCCACGTCGATGTCGGGCATGGACACGCGCTCGGGGTTGAGGAAACGCTCGAAGAGGAGGGAGAACCGGATCGGATCGATGTCGGTGATCCGCATGGCCCACGCGGCGAGCGACCCCGCGGCGCTGCCCCGACCCGGACCCACGGGGATGTCGTGGTCCTTGGCCCAGTTGATGAACTCGGCAACGATGAGCAGGTACGCTGGAAAGCCCATTCGGACGATCGTCTCGATCTCCTCCCCGAGCCGCTGCCGGTAGAGTTCGTGCTGCGGAGCCGGGATGTCGGGGAGGCGGAGCGCGAGGCCCTGCTCGGCGTACCAGCGGAAGTACCCTCCGAGGGTGCCACTGCCGGGAGGGGGATCGAGGAGGCTCCCCTCGGGGCTGGGGAGCCCGAAGGCGCGTGGAGGCGGGAACGCCTTGTAGAAGTACTCGAAGTTGGCGTGGGTTTCGGCGTCGGGATCGGGGGGCACCGCGGCCGGGAAGTGGTACTGTCCGAACACGAAGCCGAACCGGCACCGATCGGCGATCTCCACGGTGCGGTCGATAGCCTCGGCGTCGTCCGGGAACAGTTCCCGCATCTCGCCCTCGGACTTGAGGTCGAGCTGATCCGTAGGCATCGGGGGCCGGTCGGGATCGTCCAGGGCCTCGGCTCGTCCGACGGCGTGGAGCACGTCCTGGGTGACGGCGTCCTCGGGCACGAGGTAGTGAACCGCGTTGGTGACCACCGTGGCAATGCCGAGATCGGCGGCCAGGGTGCGCGCCAGGGCGTTCATCTCGGGCTGGCCGGCCAGTCCGTGGTCCTGGAGTTCGAGGAAGAGGTGCTCGTGGCCCAGGATCTCGAGGAGCGACGCCACGGCGAGGCGTGCCTCCTCGGTCCGCCCGCGCTGCACCGCCCGGCCCACCGGTCCGCCCAGGCCACTGGTGAGTGCGATGAGGCCCTCGCGGTGGCGACTCAAGAGGTCGAGGTCGATGCGGGGCTGGTAGTGGACGCCGTCGAAGATGGCTCGGGTCACGAGCTGACAGAGGTTGCGGTAGCCCTCCGCGTTCTCCACCAGCAGCACGATCGACCAGCCGCCCCGGGTGCCCAGGGGGTCCTGGAAGGCGATACCCTCGGGCTGTACGGGCACCTCGCATCCGAGCACGGGCCGGATCCCGGGGTCCTTGAGCGCCCCCGCGGCCTTGAAGAACTCCACCGCACCGAACAGGTTGCAGCGATCGGTGAGCGCGAGGGCTGGCTGGCCCAGCTCCCGAGCCCGGGCCAGCAGCGCCCCGGGCGAGGCCGTGCCGTCGAGCAGCGTGTACTGGCTGTGGACGTGGAGGTGGACGAACGCCATGACTGCGGGTGCAACCCTGTTCCGGGCACCTAGCCCGCCCACCCCCGACCGGCCCCTGGCCCCTGGTCCGAAACCGTCCGTCCGGGCGGATCGGCCGTGCTGCGGGTCGTCTCGCCGTTCCGCTCCAGGGACCTGAGGACGGCCTGAAGATCCCCGGCGAGAGGAGCCGTTACGACCACGCGCGTTCCAGAGGTCGGATCCGGAAAGGAGAGGACCGCTGCGTGCAGAGGTGTGCGGATGAGCGGGAGGCAGGGGGTTCGTGGCCCGTACAGGGGATCCAGCGCGAGCGGAAGGCCGAGCCAGCGCAGGTGGACCCGAACCTGGTGGGTTCGACCGGTCCGGGGGTGCGCCTCGACCAGGCACACGGTCCCCTCGGGCCGATTCCAACTGCACAGCACGCGCCAGGCCGTCGAAGCCGCCCGAGATCCGGGCTCGCCGGCCTCGGCCGGACGCACCTTGCCCTTCCGTGCCGCGTGCAGGGGGACGTCCACCACGCCGCTGGAGGAGGGCGGTGTGCCCTGGCAGATCGCCAGGTACGTCTTCTCCACCGCGCCTGCTTCGAAAGCCATGGAGAGGGCGCGGTGGGCCTCGGCGGTTCGGGCCAGGAGGAGAACGCCCGAGGTGCCGCGATCGAGGCGGTGCACCACCCACAGGGGCTCACAGCGCAAGACCTCCAGCGCCCGCCGCACGCTGACCCGATCCTCCCGCTGGCGGCCGGCGACCACGGGGAGGCCCGGTGGCTTGTCGACGGCGATCCAGGCGCGTTCCTCGCGGAGCACGGGGAGGGGGGGGTAGGCGTCCACGTGGGCTCGCTAACCCGACCTCGACCGCGGGGGGCGAATGGAGTCGGCTCGTCGTGCGTCCATCGGGTGTCACGTTCCGTACCTCGAGAGGACACCATGGACCGCGCGACCGTCTTCACCGCCCTCGCCCTCGTCCTCCTGGCCCTGCCCGCCACCGCGCTCGCGGGCGACCGGACCCCGGGTGCGCGCCACGATGCCTCCGAGAGCCGCTCGTCCGACCGGTCCGACTCGCGGGATGCCCGCGACGCGCACGACCGGCGCGACGACGACCGGCACGACGCGCACGACCGGCACGACAACGGCCGGCGCGGCCACGACACTCGGCAGCCGCGGGACGAGCGTGGCCACCACGTGGCCTACCCGGGCTCCGGACCGCACCGACCCCCGCACGGGCCTCCTCCTCCCCGGTATCGCCATCCACCGCGCGTCTACCACGTCTACCACCCGGCGCCTCCGCCGGTGGTCGTGGCGCACCCGGCCCCGGCGCCCCGGCCGGCCCCGCAGTTTTCCCGCGCTGGAGACGTGTCGGTCGGCCTGAACGCGGGCAGCCTCCTGTCCGGGTACCAGGGCGGCCCGGCCTGGACCGACGGGGGCCTGGGCCTCGAGGCCCGCTACCGCCTGACCGACGGGTTCGGCCTGGCCATGGGCCTGGCCTCGTTCGGGTCGGCGTCCGGGGAGCGCGTCACCACCCCCTTCGGGCTCGACGCACAGTTCTTCGGGTTCTCGAACGGACCCGTGAACCCCTTCTTCGAGCTTGGATTCGCCGTCACCTCCCGCGACTGGGAGGACGCCTTCCACGGCCTGGAGTCCTCGACCTACACGGCCGACGACACGAGCCTCGGTGCCCACGCGGGTCTGGGCCTCGAGATCGCCCTGGGCCGTCACGCCGCCCTCGACCTCGAGGTGGGCCTGCTGGGGATCCCCGCGGCGGCCGGCCCCGAGGATCCGGCCTTCTCCACGGCCTTCCAGAGCGGCATCGGCTTGCAGTGGTATTTCTGAGCCGCACGCTCGTCGGGCCTGACCTCGCTGCGCCACGCTCCCCTACGCGAAACCGGCCACGCGCCCCCCGCCGCCGATCCATCGGTGGGGCAGCAGGTCCCCCCGAGTTGAGACAGGTGGGGCAGCAGGTCCCCCCGAGTTGAGACAGGTGGGGCAGCAGGTCCCCCCGA
>JAFGLY010000165.1 GCA_016927815.1 Deltaproteobacteria bacterium
CCCTTGGCCTTCGCTGATGGGTCACTTCGAAGAGGTCCTGTACGTGAACGAGAGCAGCGGTGAAATGGCCTGGTTCAGCAGGAACTCTGGGGTTCGTACGACCATTGCAGCTGCCGGCTACAACGCAGCGGGCTTCTTGCTCGGAGAGTGGACCGGCCACGGGGTGGCCCGCACCGACACCACGTACCAGCTCAACATCTGTGACGATGCCTGGATGTGGGTGGGGCTCATGGTCAGCGGGTACACGGGCTGCTGGAAGCAGTGCTGTCATCGGTGCAGCGACACGTCGACCGATTACTACCGTACCGACGGAGATACGGGCAGCTCGTACAACGGCGTGTCCTTCGCGGAGAACGGTCACCACAACGTGAGCGACAAGACGATGTCGGTGGGTATCCGGTAGGCACGACGGCTCTGTGCAGGGAAGAGCGCGAGGCGCGTGGAGCGGTCCTCCTGGTGCCGCGGTCGAGCCCGGTCCGACTCGAGCGCCACAAGTCGAGGTGTTCTCATGAACATGGGCAGTTGTGGCGCGTAACGCGCCACAAGTCGAGGTGTTCTTTGGAACGCAGATAGTTATGGCGCGTAATGCGCCACAAGTCGAGGTGTTTTTCAGAACGCGGGCAGTTGTGGCGCGCACCACGACCCCCGCACCCGCAGGCCGCAGGTCGAGTCCCCCCGGGGAAGGAGCCTGGGCCCGACCGTCTCCGTTCGGGATGCTCCAAGGGTGCCGCCGTCGGGATGACCGTCCCGCTCTCGACGGGCATGGGGTGGGCTGCCCGCGCCGAGATACGCGGGTCGTTCACCGGGAGTGCCTCGATGTCTGCCAACCGCCTGGTCGAGAGCACGAGCCCGTACCTCCTGCAGCACGCGCACAACCCCGTGGACTGGTACCCCTGGGGAGAGGAGGCCTTCGCCCGGGCGCGGGCGCTCGACCGGCCGATCTTCCTGTCCATCGGCTACTCGGCCTGCCACTGGTGTCACGTGATGGCGGAGGAGTCGTTCGAGGATCCCGAGGTCGCGGCGGTGCTCAACGGCCGGTTCGTGCCGGTGAAGGTGGACCGCCAGGAGAAACCCGAGATCGACGACCTCTACATGGCCGCGGTCCAGGCCCTGACCGGGCGCGGCGGCTGGCCGCTCTCGGTCTGGATCACGCCCGATCTCCGGCCGTTCTACGGAGGCACCTACTTCCCCCGCGACGACGGCCGGGGGCTGCCGGGCTTCCTGGGCCTCCTGGGTCGGATGGCCGCACTCTGGGAGGGGCGCCGGGACGAGGTGGTGGCCCACGCCGCGGCCCTCACCGAGTCCCTCGCCCGGCGGGAGCGCCTTCCGGAGCCGGCCGGCGTACCCGGTCCCGAGGCAGTCCGGGAGGGGATCGAGGCGTGGGGAGAGGCCTTCGATCCCGTGTGGGGCGGGTTCGGTCCGCCTCCCAAGTTCCCCCAGCCGGCGGTGCTGCTCCTGCTCCTTCGACGAGGCGACGCCGAGGCACGGGCCATGGCGATCCGCACGCTGGACGCCCTGGCAGCAGGCGGCATCCGGGATCACGGGGTCGGGGGGTTCGCCCGGTACGCCGTGGACACGCGCTGGGTGGTGCCCCACTTCGAGAAGATGCTGCCCGACAACGCCCTTCTGTCCCTGGCCTTCCTCGAGGCCTTCGGCGCCACTCGGGACGCCCGGTACGCCCACCTGGCCGCGGAGACCCTGGACTGGCTGGACCGGGAGATGTCGGATCCGGCCGGCGGGTTCCACGCCTCCGAGGACGCCGACGTGGAGGGCGTGGAGGGCGGCTCCCGGACCTGGACGCCGGCCGAGGTGCACACCGTCCTCGGCCCCCACGACGGCGCCCTGGCCTGCGCGGCGTTCGGCGTGACCCCGGACGGCCACGTGGACGGCCGCAGCGTGATCCACCGGGTGGACACGCCTGCGGACCTGGCCGCCCGGTCCGGTCTCGCACCCGAGGCGTTGGAGGCACGCCTCGCACACCTCCTCGGCCGGCTCGGCGAGGTCCGGGCCACCCGGCCTCGGCCGAGGCGGGACGACACCGTCGTGGCGTGCTGGAACGGGCTCGCCCTCTCGGCCCTGGCCCGCGCCTCCCTGGTCCTGGGCGATCCCGGCCGGCTCGCGCGGGCGCGGCGGGCCGCCTCCTTCCTGCTCGCCGAGATGGTCCGGGGATCCGTCGTGCTGCGGTCCTGGAGGCAGGGCGTGGCGGGCAGCCCCGGCGTGCTGGAGGACCAGGCCGCCATGGGCGCCGGGTTCCTCGACCTGTGGGAGGCGGATCCCGACACCCGCTGGCTCGAGGCCGCGATCCTCCTGGCCGAGGGCCTGGTGGCGCGCTTCGCCGATCCGTCGGGCGGCGCCTGCTTGGGTGCCGCATCCGATCGGACCGACCTCGTGATCCGGCAGAAGCCGCATCTCGACGGGGCGCACCTGTCGGGCAACGCCCTGGCGGCGGGCCTGCTCCTCGGCGCGTCCCGCCTCGCGGATCGGCCGGACCTCGGCCAGGTGGCCCGGGACATCCTCGTCGCGCTCGGGCCCCTGGCGGCGGAGGCCCCCCGGGCCGTGCCGGGCCTGCTCGACGTGCTGGCCTCCTTTCATGCGCCGAACGAGGGGAATCGACCCCCACGGCTGGACGGGATCCGCACGAGGTCCTAGAATCGGCCCACCCCGGAGGTCGCATGATCCTGCTGCTCGCCATCGCCACAGCCCTCGCCGCCGACGAACCCTCCCTCTGGACCCGCGAGGCCTTCGGCCTGGCCGGCTGGCCCACCGGGATCCTCGCCGATGCCCGCGTCCAGGCCCGGACCCCGCTCCACCGGTCCGAGTCGATGCTCTTCCGGAACACCTTTGCGGGCGCAGGGGCCCGGGTGCTGGCCAGCCCCGCGTTCGTGGACGTGGGTCCCCGGTTGAGCCTCGCGCCCGTGGACGTCTTCGACATCGAGATCCAGGCCTCCCGTGCCTGGTACCTCCCCTTGAAGTGGAGCCTGATGCCGTTCGACGAGATCGGCGGGAAGACCCTGTCGGCGCGCTACGAGCGGCCCGACGACGCGTTCGGCACGGGAGCGTGGGTGGTCACGGCCTCGCCCTCGCTCAAGATCAAGCTCGGGCACGTGGTGGCCTTCGACTCCTGGAGCGCATCCTGGATCCGGTTCGACCAGCCGGAGGACATCGAGGCGCCGTGGGTCTACGAGCCCTACCGCGACCTGCTCCTCGCCTGGGAGGACGTGGCGTTCGAGCACCAGGCCGCGGTGGCCTGGGAGTTCCTGCCGGGCGGCGAGCGGCCCCTCTTCTGGACCGGTGGCACGTTCCGGCAGCGGTTCGCGATCGAGTCGCCCGATCGGAGCTGGGTGGTGGGGCCCATGGTCGTGTTCCGCGCGTCGAGTTCGCCCTGGGTGCCCCAGATCATCGGCCAGTGCCTCTTCTACCTGGAGGACGCCGATCGCGTAGGCGACGTGCCCAACCTCCAGATGCTCGCCGCGTGGGTGTCGGACCGGCCGTTCGGCGGCGACTAGGATTCCGGGCCGCGCGCACCGGGTATACACTCCCCGTCGTCCGGGCACTGCTCAGGATCCGGATCGAACCCCTGGAGGATCCCATGCGTCTCCACTCCCCTGCCCTGCTCCTGGCCCTCGCGTCCTGCGCGCCGCACACCGCCCCTCCCGAATCCGTCGCCGCCGGGCCGGCGCTCCTCCCCAGGGCGGCGCTCTTCGGGAATCCCGAGCGGGCCAACGTGCAGGTGAGCCCGGACGGGGCCCGCCTCTCGTTCCTGGCCCCCGACGAGGGCGTGCTCAACGTCTGGGTCGCGCCGTTAGGCGAGCCGTCCGCGGCACGGGCGGTCACGAAGGATCGCGGCCGCGGCGTACGCATGTACACTTGGTCGCCCGCCTCCGACCGGATCCTCTATGTCCAGGACGACGGAGGCGACGAGGACTGGCACCTGCACGTGGTGGACCTCGCGTCTTTCGTGGACACCGACCTCACGCCCCTGCCCGACGTCCAGACCCGGCTGTTGCACCTGAGCCCCGACCACCCGGACACCCTGCTCGTGGCCTTGAACGACCGGGTGCCCGAGCTGCACGACGTCTACCGCATCGACATCACCACCGGGAAACGGACCAAGGTCCTGGAGAATCCAGGGTTCATGGACTTCCTTGCGGACGATGCGCTGAACCTCCGGATGGTGGGCCGACCCACCGCCGACGGCGGCAACGAGTACCTGGAGGTCGTGCCCGACCCGAAGGGTGGCTTCAAGTTCACCCCCTTCCTGACGGTCGGCCAGGAGGACTCCATGACCACGGGTCCGTTCGGTCTCGACCGCAGCGGCACCCACCTCCACCTCATGGACTCCCGCGGTCGGGACACCGCAGCCGCCTACCAGATCGACCTGGCGACCCAAAAGGCCACCCTCCTGGCGGAGGACTCGCGCGCAGACCTGGCGGACGTGCTCCTCCACCCGCGGGAGCACACCATCCAGGCCGTGGCCTTCGACTGGGACCGCCGCCGCTGGGTGGTGCTCGACGACGACGTGCGCCCGGACCTCGAGGCCCTGGGGAAGGTCTCCGACGGCGAGCTGGCCGTGGTGAGCCGCAGCCTCGACGATCGCACCTGGATCGTGGCCTATGAGATGGACACCGGGCCGTACCGCTACTACGCCTGGGACCGTGACAAGGTGGAGGCCACCTTCCTCTTCACGAATCGGCCTGCCCTGGAGCAGGCTCCGCTCGCACCCATGCAGCCCGTGGTGATCCGGAGCCGCGACGGCCTGGATCTCGTCTCCTACCTCACCCTGCCCCGGGGTTCGGATCCGGACGGCGACGGTGTCCCCGCCTCGCCCGTGCCCATGGTCCTCCTCGTCCACGGCGGGCCCTGGCACCGGGACGTCTGGGGCTTCGACCCCTACCACCAGTGGCTGGCCAACCGAGGGTACGCGGTGCTCTCGGTGAACTTCAGAGGCTCGACGGGATTCGGCAAGCGCTTCGTGAACGCCGCGGACCACGAGTGGGGCGCGAAGATGCACGACGATCTCATCGATGCCGTGGGCTGGGCGGTGGACCGCGGGATCGCCCCCGCCGATCGCGTGGCGATCATGGGCGGATCCTACGGCGGCTACGCCACGCTGGTGGGCTTGACCTTCACGCCCGACACCTTCGCCTGCGGCGTGGACATCGTGGGTCCCTCCAACCTCGCGACGCTGTTGGACACCATCCCGGCCTACTGGAAGCCCATGATCGAGATGTGGGCCACCCGCGTGGGCGATCCACGCACCGAGGAGGGACGTACGTTCCTGAACGCCCGTTCGCCGCTCTCCCGGGTGGACGCCCTCCAGAGGCCGCTCCTCATCGGCCAGGGCGCCAACGATCCGCGCGTGAAGCAGGCCGAGTCCGACCAGATCGTCGCCGCCATGCAGGCCCGCGAGATCCCGGTGACCTACGTCCTCTTCCCGGACGAGGGGCACGGGTTCCGCCGTCCCGAGAACAACCTGGCCTTCAACGCCATCACCGAGGCGTTCCTGTCGGTCTGTCTCGGGGGTGCCTACGAGCCCGTGGGCAACGACTTCTCCGGGTCCTCGATCTCGGTGCCCGCCGGCGCCGCGGCGGTTCCGGGCCTGGAGGCCGCCCTGGCCGCTCGCCCCGCTCCGTAGCCGCCCCACCTGGCGATCGGCCGGGCGCCGGCGCATGGAGACCTGCGACATGACGACGCACGACGTGGTGGTGATCGGCAGCGGGCCCGGGGGCTACGTGGCCGCGATCCGTGCTGCCCAGCTCGGTCTCAAGGTGGCGCTGGTGGAGCGGTACGCCACGCTCGGCGGCACCTGCCTCAACGTGGGCTGCATCCCCTCCAAGGCGCTCCTCGACTCCTCGGAGCGGTTCTTCGAGGCCGGTCACCGCTTCGCCGACCACGGGATCCGGGTGGCGGGCCTGGAGCTGGACTGGCCCCGCATGCAGCAGCGCAAGGCCGAGGTGGTGGCCGCGGTCACCCGCGGGGTGGCCCTGCTCATGAAGGGCAACAAGGTGGACGTGCTGCACGGCACCGGCCGCATCGTGGGCCCGGGCCGGGTGGAGGTCGCCGCGGCCGACGGCACCCTCACCCCCCTGGAGGCTCCGAACATCGTCGTGGCGACCGGGTCCAAGCCCTCCACGCTGCCGGGCGTGGCGATCGACCGGCAGCGCGTGATGGCCTCCACCGAGGCGCTCTCGCTGCCCGAGGTGCCCCGGCGCATGGCGGTGATCGGAGGCGGCGCGATCGGCCTGGAGATCGCCTCGATCTACGCCCGCCTGGGCACGTCGATCACCGTGCTCGAATACCTGGACACCCTCCTGCCCACCATGGACCGCGACTGCAGCCGTGAGCTCCACCGCGTGCTCAGGCGGGACCTGAAGATCGATGCGCGGGTCTCCCACCGGGTCACGGGGGTGGAGGTCACGGACACCGGCGTGGTGGTCCACGCCCGCGACCGGGCCGACGCCGAGGTGGCCGTGGAGGCCGATCTCTGCCTCGTCGCCGTGGGTCGCCGCCCGTACACCGAAGGGCTCGGGCTGGAGTCCGTGGGGATCGCGATCGATCGGCGGGGGTTCGTGCCCGTGGACGCGGACCTTCGCACCCCGGCGGCCGGCGTGTGGGCCATCGGCGACGTGGTGGGCGGCCTCATGCTCGCCCACAAGGCCGAGGAGGAGGGGATCGCGGTGGCCGAACGGATCGCGGGCCAGGCGCCGCGCATCGACCCTCGGCTCGTCCCCTCCGTGGTCTACACGTGGCCCGAGGTAGCCTCGGTGGGGTCCACCGAGGAGGCGCTCGTGCGCGACGGCGTGACCTTCAAGGTCGGAAGGTCCTTCTACCGGGCCAGCGGCCGGGCGCGGGCGGGCGGCGAGGTGGACGGCATCGTGAAGATCCTCGCACACACGGAAAGCGACGAGATCCTGGGCGTCCACATCACCGGGCCCCGCGCGGCCGATCTCGTGGGCGAGGCGGTGGTGGCCATGACCTTCCACGCAACCGCCGAGG
>JAFGLY010000166.1 GCA_016927815.1 Deltaproteobacteria bacterium
GGCGCGGACGTCTGGGCGAAGCGCGCGCTCTTCCGGGTGGACGGCCCCGAGGGGGAGGACCTGGTCGCCGGCTGTCCGCCCGACGCCTTCAACGTCGAGGGCCAGCGGTGGGACAACCCCGTGTACGACTGGGAGGCATCCGCGGCCACGGGGCACCGGTGGTGGCGGGAGCGCCTTGGGCGTGCGCTTCGGTGCACCGACGAGATTCGGATGGATCACTTCCGGGGCTTCGTCGAGTTCTACGCCTTCCCCTCGCACCTCACGCCCAGGGAGGGTCGGTGGTACCCGGGCCCGGGCGCCGGGGTTTTCGAGGCGTTCGCCGAGGACCTCGCGACAGCCTCCGGCAGGCGGATCCACACGGAATCTCTGCCCGTCGTGCTCGAGGATCTCGGTGTCATCGGGCCGGACGTGGTCGCGCTGCGCGAGCGGCTCGGCCTGCCGGGCACCAAGGTCCTCCAGTTCGGGTTCGACGGCCAACCCGACAATCCCCACCACCCCGATGCCATCGAGGGGGATCGGTGGTGTGCCTGCACCGGTACCCACGACCTGCCTCCCGCGGCGGATTGGTACGAGCGTGCGTCGCGAGAGGTTCGCGAGAGGTTCGATGCCTTTGCCCGCAGAGCCGCAGGCGAGACGCCGGCCGGGGCACTGGTCCGGGTCACCCTCGAGACCCCTGCGAGCCTGGCGGTGATCCCGCTCCAGGACCTGATGGGCCTGGGAGGCCGGGCGCGGATCAACGTGCCGGGCACGCGGGAGGGCAACTGGAGGTGGCGGGCACCGCGACCGGATGCGGCCACCCTCGCCTGGTGCCGTGGGCTCAACGCAGCCACCGGGCGCCTGTTGCTCGCGCCTCGGGGAGCGAACGCATAGAGGAACCTTCTTGCCGGAGGTTCCGATGCAATCCGCAACCCTTCTCATGGGGCTGTCCATGCTCCTGTCCTGCGACCGGATTCCGTGGCTCCCAGGACACGGGCGATCGCAAGGCCCCGACCGCCAGAGCGAGGTCGTCGACGTGGACTGCTCCACACGGGAGGGCCGCCCTCCCAGGGAGGACTGCGTGAGCAAACGGCTGGCCTGCAGCGACACCGTGAAGAGCACCACGGCCGGCGGAACCTCGGTGTACAGCGACGATTTCTACCGCGGCAAGTACTGCCTGCCGTCCTTCGGAGGCTACGACGGCCCCGAGCGGGTCTACCTGCTGGATCTCCCCCCGCAGACCGAGGCCGAGATCTACCTCGACGGCCAGTGCGCCGACCTCGACCTCTTCGCGTTCCGGTGGGGCTTCGATGGGGCCTGCCCGGGGACCGCGCACCCCATCTCCGAGTGCGAGGCCGACGCCGGCAACAAGGGGACCGGACACGTCCACGTGGAGACGGTCACACGGGCGGCGACGTACTTCATCGTCGTGGACGGGAAGGGGAGTGTCACCGCCCCCTTCGCTGTGACCGTCGAGTGCCGGCCCCGACCCTAGGCCATCAGAGGGGGAGCCTCATGGATCCCTGGAGCCGGTTCTGCCGCTGGACCCTCCCCGTCCCTGGCACGGGCCTGACGCTCGACCTGTCCGCCATGGAGATGGCGGACCTGGAGCCCTGGAGGAGCGCCCTCAATCGCGCCCTCGGTGCCATGGCCGACATCGAGGCCGGAGCCATCGCCAACCCGGACGAGGGTCGACAGGTTGGACACTACTGGCTCAGAACCCCGGATCTCGCCGTGGATGCCCCCTCGAGAGAGGCGATCCGGGCGATGCGCCGGGAGGCCGCCTCGCTCGCGGATCGCCTGCGCCGGGCCTTCGACCCCACGCACGTGCTCCACCTGGGCATCGGAGGCAGTGCGCTCGGACCCCAACTCCTCGCGGATGCGCTCGAGCCGTCCCTTCCCGGGGGCCGGGTGCACAGGTGCAACTACCGGGTGCTCGACAACACCGATCCGGACGGGTTCGAACGCCACCTCGCCGGCGTGGACCCCGACCGCTCGCTGGTGGTGGTGGTGAGCAAGTCGGGCACCACGGTGGAGACCCGGAATGCGCTCCTCCGGATTCGACGCTTCTATGCGGCAACCGGCACGCCGCTCCCCCCCCGGGCCGTCGCCGTCACCCAGGAGGGATCGGCGCTCGACGGCCAGGCGCGCCAGGAGGGATGGGCCGGGCGGCTGCCTCTCTGGGACTGGGTGGGCGGCCGGACCAGCGTGACCGGACCCGTGGGGCTCCTGCCGGCCTGGCTTCTCGGCATCGACGCCGATGCCTTTCTCGCCGGTGCCGCAGCCATGGACGCGGCCACCCGCGAGCCCGTGGACCGCAATCCGGCGGCCTGGCTCGCCTCGGCGTGGTTCGCCTCCCAGTTGGACCGACCCCGGTCCATGGTGGTGCTTCCCTACGCCGACCGACTCGCCCTGTTCCCCCGGTACCTCCAGCAGCTCGTGATGGAGTCCCTGGGCAAGCGGAACGATCGGAAGGGCCTGGAGATCCGGGCGGGCTTGACGGTCTACGGCAACAAGGGGTCCACCGACCAGCACGCATTCGTGCAGCAGTTGAGGGACGGCCCCGACGATTTCTTCGTCACGTTCGTCCAGGTCTTCCGTCCCGGAGGTCCAGATCCGGCGCTCCACGGCGAGGAGACGGCAGGCGACGCGCTCGCGGCGTGTCTCGCGGGCACGCGTCGGGCCCTGTCGGCCGATCGGAAGCGCAGCCTCACGATCACGCTCGACACGCTCGACGCCGCGACCTTGGGGGCACTCGTCGCCCTCTACGAACGCACCGTGGGCATCTACGCCGAGTGCATCGATGTCAACGCCTACCACCAGCCGGGCGTGGAGGCGGGCAAGACCGCCATGGCGGCCATCCTGGCGGCCCAGGCCGACCTCCTGGCCGTGCTCACCCAGCCGGCCACCGCGCTCGACCTGGCGGAACGAGCGGGCGTGGACCCGGTGGAGGCGTGGCGCATCCTCGTGCGTCTCGCCACGGCCGGGAACCGGGGCGTCGTGCGCCACCCCGGCCGGGACTGCGCGGAGGATCGGTTCTCGAGGGGGTAGGAGGCTGCAGGCTGTGGGCTGTAGGGGCGAGCACAAAGGAGCCGCACCTTCCGCAGGGTACGCAGGATGCCGGCGAGGACCTTCCCCGTCTCGATGCACCCGGCCCCAGGCGAAGGCGACGTCGAGGAAGTGCAGGTCTTCGGCTTCGGAGCTAAGGGCGCACCCTTCGACGAGCTCCCGTACCGGGAGAGCCCCGTCCCTACAGTCTACCGTCTCCCTACAGTCTACAGTCTACAGCCTACAGTCTACGGCCTACAGCCTACTACTCCGTCGTGCCCTGCACGTTGGAGGAGGCCCAGGTGATTCGGAACTCGGCACGCCGGTTCTGGGCCCAGGCGATCTCCGTGTTGGACCGGTCCAGCGGGCGCTCCTCTCCGAACGAGACGGCGGTCAGGCGACCGGGGGCCACACCCTGGGCCACCAGGTACTTGTAGACGGCGTCCGCGCGACGTTGACCCAGGGCCAGGTTGTACTCGGTGGTGCCCCGGTCGTCGGCGTGCCCCTGGATCTCGACCTTCACGTCGGCGTACGTCCCCATGATCCCGGCGTTGTCCCGGAGGGCGTCCCGGCCGGGATCGGTGAGGTCGGCCGAGTCGAAATCGAAGAACACACGCCCGAAGTTGGTGGCCATGTCCTGGACGTGCTGGGGGACCTCCGCCCGCACGGCCGTCACCTCGCCTGCCTCCCCCGCGGGAAGCGGACTGGGCAACACATCCTCGGGAGGCTTCTTCTTGCACGCACCCAAGGAGAGAGTGAAGGCGAGCACGACGGTCACGATCAGGCGGGGCTTCATGGGAACTCCATCGTCGGGTTAGGGTCCCGGCTGCCGGACCGGAGGGTCGGCAGTGGATCTGAGGGAAGGTAGATGGTGGTAACCCTCGCTTCGAGCGCGTCAACACCGGAGGAGGCCCTCGCAGTCCACGGCCTCGGCCACCTGCCCAGCCGGCTCCTGGCCGGCTCGGGCCTGGTCAACCGCACCTGGTCCGTGGGTGAGCCTCCCCGGTTCGCGCTCCAGAACGTGAACGCCCTCTTCCCACCCGGCACCCACGCCCGCGTGGCGGCCGTCACCGACCACCTCGCCGCACGTGGCCTGTGTACGCCGCGACTGGTCCGCGCTCCGGGCGGAGCGCCGGTGCTTCCGGGCCCTGACGGAACCTCCTGGCGCCTGCTCACCTGGGTGGAGGGCACGACCTTTGACCGGGTACCCGGTCCGGCCCACGCTCGGAGTGCCGCGACCCTGGTGGCGCGCTTCCATGCGGCCCTGTCCGACGTGCCCTGCGATCTCACCCCGCTTCGCCCCTGGGCCCACGACACCACGCTCCACATGCAGCACCTCCAAGAGGCCGTGGACGGATGCGGCGGCCACAGGCTGGCCGAGGACATACGGGCCACGGGAGCCGAGATCCTCGCCGCCTGGGACCGGATCCGGTTCCCCTGGCCGTCCTTGCCGATGCGGCCCTCCCACGGTGACCTCAAGATCTCCAACGTCCGCTTCGATCCCAAGGGACGGGAGGCGGTCTGCCTCATCGACCTGGACACGCTCGGACGCCTGCCGCTGCCTCTCGAACTGGGGGACGCGCTCCGTTCCTGGTGCAACACCGGGGGTGAGGACGCCCGGAGCGTCCTGTTCGACCGATCCATCTTCGAGGCTGCCATCGAGGGCTACCTGTCGGCCGCGCCGGTCGTGGAACCCGCCGAACGCCAACTCCTGCCCGCAGGGATCTCGAGGATCGCGCTGGAGCTCTCCGCTCGCTTCTGCGCGGATGCCCTCTACGAAACCTACTTCGCATGGGACCCGGCCCGTGCCGAGGGGCCGGGGGAGCACCACCTCCTGCGGGCCCGGGGCCAGCTTGCACTGGCCCTCCAGATCGAGCGGAGGGCCGGTGTGCTGGAGGCCTGGATCCGGACCCTCGCGTGAGGAGCGGAGCGCACGAGGGCCCCGTGCGGGGGCATGCGGGGCCACGGGTGCGGGTTTCCCCAGGACCCTGCCGGTGCTACACCCTTCGGGAGGTGGAATTCCCTTCTGCCTTCCGGAACGAGGAGCACGCCTTTGGAGCGCCTCATCCGCGACGTACCCCTACCGTCCGACCGCTCGCCCTCCGGGTACTTCGAGCGCTTCGGAGTGGACGGAGCGATCCTCGCTTCCGTGCTCGACGCCGCCCTCTCTCGCGGTGCGGACGACGCAGACCTGTTCTTCGAGCACGCCGTCGCGACCCGCCTCTCTGTGTCGGACGGAGCCGTCAACCGGGCCAGCACCTCCGTGGACCTCGGTCTGGGGGTGCGCGTCGTGGTGGGGGACCAGGTGGGGTACGCCTTCACCGAGGTGCTGGAGCCAGAGACCATGCGCGAGGCCGCACGGATCGCCTCGGGCATCGCCGTCTCCTCCAGCCCGAGGATCCGGGCGCCGTTCGCGGTGCGGGCGCCACTGGACCTCTACCCTGCGAACCGCCGCTGGGATGCCGAGGGCATGGAGGCACGGGTGCCGCTCGTGCGCGGTTGGGAGGAGGAGGCCTTCGCGCGGGATCCACGCGTGGTCAAGGTCCAGATCTCCCTGCTGGACACCGAGCGCGTCCTCCTCGTGGTGCGGCCGGACGGGCGCGTGGTCCAGGATCACCAGCCCATGACGGTCGCTTCCATCTCCTGTACCGCCGAAGAGGGAGGAAGGAGAGAAACATCCTCCTCAAACGTCGCATCCCGCTCGGGTCGGGAGTTCTGGGACGACCCGACCCCCGGCCGGGAGATGGTCGAAAAGGCGGTGGACCAGACCACCTTCCTGCTCTCCGCCGGGTCTCCTCCCGCTGGGGAGATGCCCGTGGTGCTCGGCGCCGGACCCAGCGGCATCCTGCTGCACGAGGCCATCGGTCACGGCATGGAGGCGGACTTCGTGCGCAAGGGCACGAGCCTGTACGGCAGCCGGGTCGGCACCCGGATCGCAAGCGAGCACGTCACCATCGTCGACGACGGCACGCTGCCCCACAGCAGGGGGTCCATCGGCGTGGACGACGAGGGCAACCTCCCCCAGCGCACGGTGCTCGTCGAGAACGGCGTGCTCAAAGGATTTCTCCACGACGAGATCTCGGCCCGGCACTTCGGCGTGGCCCCCACCGGGTCCGGCCGGCGGGAGGGGTTCCGCCACCCCCCCCTGCCACGCATGCGCGTCACCTTCATGGAGGGCGGACCCGACGACCCCAGGGAGATCGTGGCCGGCGTCCGGCGCGGAATCTACTGTGCCACGTTCGGCAACGGGCAGGTCCAGATCGGGGCGGGCGACTTCGCCTTCTACATGCGGACCGGGTGGCTCATCGAGGACGGGCGCCTCACCCGACCCCTCAAGGACGCCAACCTGGTGGGCAACGGACCCATGGCCCTGGAGCGCATCACGCGCGTGGGAAACGACCTCCTGCTCGACAGCGGAGGGTGGACGTGCGGCAAGCAGGGCCAGGGCGTGCCGGTCAGCCACGGCATTCCCACGGTGCTGGTGTCTTCGCTGGTGGTGGGGGGCGCATGAACGGATCCACCGCCCGCCTCCTGGCGCTGGCCCACAAGGGGGTGGCCCATGCCCACGAGGCCGGCGCCGACCAGGTGGCGGTCACGGTGATCGCATCCACGTTCGTGGACCTCGCCCAGCGGGACGGGCGCCTGGAGCAGGTGAGCGAGTCCCGGTCCCTTTCCCTTTCGGTCCGCCTCCTGGTCGCGGATCGCTCCTCCACGCACGCCACCTCGGACCTCCGACCGCAAGCGTTGTCCGCGTTCCTGAGGCGGGCGGTGGAGGTCACCCGCTGCCTGGAGCCCGATCCGGATCGGGCCCTGCCTCCCAAGGAGGCCTGCGGGGTCGCGGAGGGCGTGGACCTGGATCTCGTCGATCCGGCGCGCGTGACGCTTGCCTTCGAGACGCGACGGGACCGGGTGGCCCGCCTCGAGAAGGAGGTACGAATCGCCGAGGATCGTGTGCCGATGCGATCCTGCACGGCCTGGTGGAGCGACGGATCCAAGTCCTCGGCCACGGTCTTCTCCAACGGGTTCGAGGGCACGCGGGAGGCCTCCACCGTCGGCGCGGCCGTCTCGATCTCCGTGGAGGACAAAGAGGGGCGCCTGCCCGAGGCGTCGTCCTCCTACGGATGCACACACCTTCCGGAACTGCCCTCGGAGAGGCAGATCGCGCGGGAGGCGTGGGAACGGGTGACCGCCCGACTCGGCAGTCGCCCGGCTGCGAGCGGGCGGTACCCGCTCCTGGTCGATCGCCGGGTGGCCGGTCGCCTCCTCGAGGTCCTGACCGGGCCGCTGTCTGGAACGGCTCTGCACTTCGGACGATCCTGCCTGTCGAGCCGGCTCGGCGAGCGTATCGGACCGGAAGGCCTCCACCTCTGGGACGATCCCCTGGTCCCAAGGGGCCTGGGTTCCCAGACCTACGACGCCGACGGGTTCCCCGCGGTCCGGCGCGCCATCCTGGAGGACGGCGTCCTCCGGACCTTTTTCCTGGGCCAGTACCATGCCCGTCGACTCGGCATGGATCCGACCACGGCCGCACCCTCGAACGTGGTGCTTCCCCCCGGGCCCCGCTCGGTGGCCGAGATCGCCGCGGACCTGCCTCGGGCCATCTACGTGGAGTCCTTCCTGGGCGGAAGCACCAACACCACCACTGGAGACTTCTCCTTCGGCATTCGGGGCGCGCTCCTCTCCCACGGGTGCGTCGTGCACCCGGTCGGCGAGATGAACGTGGCCGGGAACCTCCTGAACCTGCTGCCGCGGTTTCTGGAGGCGGCCGACGACCCCTGGACCTTCGGAGCCTGGCGCGTACCCACGCTCTGCTTCGACGACCTATCCTTCAGCGGCTCGAGCGCATGAGCCCGTTCCTCGTCCCGCTCCTGGCCGTTCTCGCCGCCGGGGACACGCCGCCCGCCCCGCCTCCCGAACCCGCCCCGCCCTCCGAGACGGCGGACGGGTCGACGCCGGGCGAGGTCATCTACGTAGACGAGCAGGCCGTGCGCCGGGCCCGGGAGGAGGTGGGCCTGGTGCTGCGCGATCTCGGCTACCGGAAGAAGCGCACGCGCGAGGGGCGCGACTACTACGCCAACGAGGCGCCCTGGAAGCCGTGGGTCGTGGTGGACGACGACGGCTGGATGATCCTGAAGCGCGCCCCCGTGACGTTCTCCAAGCCGGAACTGGAGGGCATCTGGCGCGGCCCGTTGGGCTACCTGGTCTGCGTGGTCCAACCCACCGCCTGCATCCACCTGGGCGGGCTCGTGGTGAGCGAGCGCAAGCTCCAGTGGCAGAAGCAGGCGGTGCTGGAGGCCGTGAAGCCGGCCCTGGACCGGTACGAGGCAGCCATCCTCGAGCGGAACCGGGGCCTCCGCTTCGGGGAGGACCTCCCGGTGGCGCTGGAGGATCTGTGGAACCACGGCATCCCCCTCGAGGGAACGCAGCTCCTCGAAACCTGGGAGGCGCGGCGCCGAGCCCTCCTCGAGTTCTGGTTGGATCGCAACGACAACGACTGGGGTGCGGAGGCTCGCTCGGTGACCGAGGCGTTCATGGCAAACGTCGTGCAGGACGGCCCCCATCCCTTCACCGCCGAGGAGATCGCCTCGACCAACGCCCGGCGCACCTGCGAGCAGGCGTTGGTCCTGCCCGATCCCTAACGACCTCGGCAGACGGTCCGGACCCGCTCGGCCCAGGCGGGATCCCGCTCCCGGGCCTTGGCGAAGAAGGCGTCGAAGCGGACGTACACCTCCGGGAGCGGCTCCACCACGCGCCAGACGTCGTGCTCCCATCGCCACTGGAGCGTGCGGCGGATGGTCTCGCGGTGGGGCACCACCGGGTCCTCGGGCCCTCCGGCAATGCAGAGCGTCGGGAGGAGGATCTCGGCCTCCCCCGAGGTGCCCGCGTCGTCGGTCCGGACCTCGCCGAGGCTGTAGTCGTCCACCAGGTACACCCGCGAAGCGTCCGCCGGACGGGCGTTCGGATCCGAGTAGTCCACCAGCACGGGGTTCAACCACAGCGCGTCCGGATCCGCGGCCGCACCGGTGAGCATGACCGTGAGGTAGGCGTTGGAGGCGCAACGCGCGTGGACCTCGCACATGCCCTCGCCCTCGGGGCCGATGGGCGTGAAGGGAAGGTCGAGCCCCGGCCGGGGATCCGCGTCCCGGCCGGGCACCCAGCGTGCCACGAACGTGTCATACTTCCAGGCCTCCTCGGACACGAGAGAGGGCTTCTGAGTGACCGGATCGGGCGCGAGGAACTCCCACTCGTAGTTCCGGGTGCCGTCGAAGTAGTGCCCGCGGATCTCGCGACCGTCCTCGAAGGTCTCGTGCCAGGTCCCGTGCAGGGTCCCGTAGATGTAGCGGACCTCGAGCCGCGACCCCGGCTTCCGGATCGTCCACATGCCGTGAGGCCGACCTCGTTCGAAGGCCCCACGGGCGACCTCGACGCCCTGGACGTCTCGGAAGGACCAGACCCCCGAGCGCAACCCGTGGTCGTAGGCCCCCTGGAAGGCCAGCACGTCTTCGCCGGACCGGTCCTCGGTGCGCCAGGTTGCCGTCCATTCCCCGTCCGGGCGGCCCAGATCGTCGAAGGCACCCTGCACGAGGCCACCGTGTCCGGCCTCGCGTGGGGCTCGGATCTGGAGGGTCGGACCGCTCGGGGGCTCGCCCGGCGCCGCGCACCAGCGCGCGCGATCGTTCGCCCCCATGGCACCCCATGCGGGAAAGGGCCAGGCCTCGGCCAGGCCCTCCACCTCGTCCGGAGAGGCGGAGAGGGTCCACCAGGCGGCCGCGCCCTCGGGGGCCGATCCCCCGGTGGTCCGTGTGCCCTCCGGGCAGGAGAGCGCGAGGCGATCCCCGCAGCCCGCAACAAGAGACAGGGAGAGAAGGGACAGGACGAGCGAATGGGACATGGAGGGTCTCGGGGCGGGGGATGGCTCCAACGTGCCTCCTGTCCGAGACCCCCGCAAGTCGCACCCGGCGTGCCGGAGGCGGTCCGTCACACCCGGGAGGCGATACGCATCCAGTTCGTTCCACCCTCGGAGCGCCCGTCATGCGACTCGCTTCTGTCCTCCTCGCCGCCGTGCTGCCCGCCCACGCCAGCCTGCCCGATCCCAAGGGGCTCGAGGTCGTGCCCTACGTCGACGTCCAGCGCTACATCGGCACCTGGTACGAGATCGCGGCCATCCCGCAGTCGTTCCAGCGCGGCTGCACGGCGTCCACGGCCACCTACACGCTCCAGGACGACGGCACCCTCAAGGTCCTCAACCAGTGCCGCAAGGGCGGCCTGGACGGCAAGGTCAAGGTCGCGAACGGCCGGGCCTGGATCGTGGATCCGTCCACGAACGCCAAGCTGAAGGTGTCCTTCTTCTGGCCGTTCTCCGGAGACTACTGGATCATCGATCTGGCCCCGGACTACACCTGGGCGGTCGTGGGCCACCCGAGTCGGGACTACCTGTGGATCCTGGCCCGGCAGCCCCGGATGGACCCGACGCTCTACCAGACCCTCCTCGGTCGTCTGGGCGGGGTCGGGTACGACACGGGGCGCGTAGAGCGCACGCTGCAGCCCTGACGCCGTCAGGTGCCGCGCAGGAGATCCTCGATCTCGGAGAAGGTCCTCGGACGCCGCGTGGGCACGCCGTGATCCCGACACACGAGATCGGCTGAGATGAGGCCCGACTGGTAGATAGTGGGCAGCCCGCTCCCCGGGTGGGTCCCGCCGCCCACCAGCCAGACGCGGTCCAGTTCCTCGAACCGGTTGCGGGGGCGGAAGTACAGCATCTGCCCCAGGTTGTGGGCGAGGTTGAACGTCGCTCCGCGGTACACGTGGTACGGGCCCTCCCAGTCCGCGGGCGTGACCATCCGCTCGCAGGTCACGTGCTCGCGCACCCCGGAGAACGGGGACCGCGCCTCGATGGCGTCGAGCACGCGATCCCGGAACGCAGGCGCCTCCTTGGTCCAGTCGATGGTGCTGGAGTTGTTGGGCACGGGCACCAGCACGTAGAGGGCCGAATGGCCGTCGGGAGCACAGCTCGGGTCCACCCGGACCGAGTTGCGCACGTAGAAGGACATGTCCTCCGAGAGGACCTTCCGGACGGCGATGTCCTCCAGGTTCCGGTGGTAGTCGCGGGCAAAGGAGATGGTGTGGACCTGGGACTCCCAGGTCTTGTCCACGCCCAGGTAGAGCATGAAGGTGGAACACGAGAAGTCCCGCTTCTCCAGGTTCGGACGCGTGTACTTCTTCAGGACGCCCGGCTCGAAGAGCGTGGTCATGGCGTGTCCGAAGTCCGCGTTGAGGATCACCTCGTCGGCCTCCACGCGGGTTCCGTCCTCCAGGAGCACGCCCTTGGCCTGCCCATTCTCCACGATGACCCGCCGGACGGGAGTCTCGAGACGGATCGTGCCGCCCTCCTCCTCGACCCCCTTGGCCATGGCGTGCGAGATGCGGTTCAGGCCCCCCTGCACGTGCCAGATGCCGTAGGCGTACTCGATGTAGGGAATGATCGCGAACGCGCCCGGGCAGGACCAGGGGGACATGCCCAGGTACTTGGACTGGAACGTGAACGAAAGCCGTAGATCCTCGGGCCTGTAGTAGCCGGCCAGCACGTCGTACAACGAGCTGCCCAAAGCGAGGTGGGGAAGGGCGGACACGAGGTGCTGGTTGAAGAGGCTGCCGAAGGTCGAGTAGTCCCGCTGGAGGCAGGCGTACATCTTCGAGAAGCGCCGGTGCTCCCGCTCCATGAACCGCTCGAAGCCGGATTCCTCGCCGGGGAAGGCGCGTGCGACCTCCGCCCGCATGTCCTCCGTACGGGCCCGCGGGAACACGGAGCGATCGGCGAACCTGAGCTCATACATGGGATCCAGGCGGAGGAACTCCAGGGAGTCGCCCGAGTGGCGCCCCGTGGCCTCGAAAACCTCGTCCAGCAGGAACTTCATCATGAGGAAAGTGGGGCCGATGTCGAAACGGTAATCGCCCAGGCGAATTTCCCCGTTTCGCCCGCCGACCTCGGCCTCCCGCTCGAAGACCGTGACCCGAAAGCCCCGGTGCGCCAGGAGCATCGCGGCCGTGAGGCCGCCCGGTCCGGCCCCGACCACCACCACGTGCGTTCGCTCGCTCATCCTGCACCTCCTCGAGGGGGATCGGGTTCTCGCTATCACGCTCCGGGCGTGCGTCGTCTCGCGGGGGAATCGTGCGCCCTCTCCAGGACCAGAGCCGTTGCGACCGTGTCGCGCATCACCTGCATCGAGACGTCGGTTCCTCCGTCGAACACCCCTTCCCAGGCGAGCTCCTCCCCTAGGATCCGGAGGGCCCATCGCCACGGGCCCGGCTCGAGATCCAGACCGGTCACCCGGAGGGTCGAACCCGCACGAAGCCGCCTGACGAGCGTGTTCTCGGGGCTCAAGACCGCCGGCGTGTCGGTTTCCAGGAACAGGGCCGGTACGTGGATCCGGCCGTTCGCACGGCGCACTCCGATGCGGGGGCTGTCCAGCCGGGCCCACACCCGCGCGTCCACGGGCACCGGATCCGAGGCGTACAGCGTCACGAGCCTCCAGCCCTTCCGGAAGGCCGGGAGACTGGCGAGCTCCTTCTCGGACGGAAAGCAGGGGTCCATGCCCCCTCGGGGCCCGCAGAAGAGCACGAGGTCCGGCTCCCGGGAGAGGACGTAGGCTCCGTTCCCGGACTCGTGCCCGACGAACCCCCGACCTCGATCCGCAGGCGGGTGGGTCGCGAGGAACCGATCGTTCAGACCCAGCATGTCGAGGGAAGGCAGGCGCGACCAGAACGGGACGCACCCGGCCGGGGACACAGCCACCAGGGGGCGCGCGTCGGAGAACGCGGCGCCGAGGAAACGGCCGACGGCCTGGCCCTCCTCCCAGACCCAGGATTCGTACCGGGCGACGAAGACCTCGGGGTGGGCGTGCTGCCGCCGTGCCTGGAGGCCCAACGTGGCGACCAGCGCCAGGGCCACGACTCCGCCGGCCCCGGTCCGCCACCGGCCGCTCGCCCGTTCCACGAGGCCCTGGACGCCGGAGCCGGCGAGGAACGCGAGGGCCAGCACGATGGGTACGAGCTGCCGGAAGGCGGGAAAGATGTCTCCTCCGACCCAGACGAGGTAGGCCGGCCAGAGGAGCAGGATCGGCATCACCAGCCGAAGGCGCATGCGCGGTCGCTCGCTCCGAGCGGGGACCAACGCGGCAAGGGCGGCCAGCGCGACGAGGGCCCAGTGGGCGACGAGCCCCTGGACCAGCCAGACGGCCCCGGCGTCCACGTGGGCGTCCGAGACGACGATTCGGACGCGGGCCACGTTGGGCAGCCAGTCGCCGTAGTACCCGAGCCGAAAGGCCATCTGGCCGAGCACCGCGAGGGCCGGCCCCACGAGCAGCACTCCGGATCCGGCGATCGCACGGCGGTCCTGGCCCGAGGCCAGGAACCAACCGAACGCGAGTGCGAACGCGAGCAGGGGCGCATCGATGCGCGTGAGGCAGGCCATGCCGAGGAGCGCAGAGACCCGCACGAGATCGCAACGTCCCGCCTGGCCCGTGTCCACGCGGGGGGCCAGGATCGCGAGAGCGCCTGCGATTGCGGCCACCAGGAGGGGCTGCTCCAGCCCTCCGATCGTCCAGAGGGCCACCGATGCGCTCGAGCCGAGGGCGAGCCCGGCCGCGAGTGCCCCCAACGGGGCCCGCCCGAAGGGAAGCAGCAGCAGGACCAACGCCGCCCCGGTCGCGGCGACACCCAGCACGCGGGCAGCGGTCACGAGGTCGAGCCCCAGGGCGCCCAGGCCGGCGGTGGCGAGGATCCACAGCAGGTTGGAGTAGCCCTCGACCCGCTCGCCGTCGGTCCAGGTGAGGCCCTGGCCCGCGAGGAGCCGATCCGCGTAGCGGAGGGAGATCAGCGCATCGTCGCACAGGTAGGGCCAGGCCGACCGGACGTGGACGGCGAGCACGACGGCCGACGCCGTCAGCGCGAGCCACCAGCCTGTACGTGTCCGGCGGTCGGCCCGATCGGTCACGACCCTATCGATGTCAGGAGGGCCTGAAGCCGTTCCAGGCCCCGTTGGAGAGACGTGCGGCCCACTCCTCCGACGGACATGCGGAACCAGCCGGACTCCTCGTCGAGCCCGAACCCCTGGAACGGCACCACGGCCACCCCGGCCTTCTGGAGGAGGAGGCGTCGGACGTCCTCGTTGGTCGCGAGGCGGACCCCGTCCACCGTGCGGCCATGGAGCGCGAACCGCGTGGAGAGGTAGATGCCTCCCTCGGGGGGAATGAAGTCCACCGGCAGGCCTGCGGCCTTCCAGGCAGACATCGCCTCGACGAGCATGGCCAGGCGTTCCCGGATGCCGCGGTTGAGTACCGCGCGATCCTGGAGCAGGATGTCCGGCTGGCCGAAGTACCATGCCGCGGCGCGTTGCTCGGCGCGGGGCGCGAACCCTCCGGTGTGCCCGACATAGAACTTGAGGGCCGGCTTCAAGTGGAGGGGTGCGACGGCCCAGCCCACGCGGAGGCCGGTCGCCGAGAGCGACTTGGAGATGGCGTCCACATAGACGGTCCACGGGGAGAGTTCGGGGACGAGCGCGAGCGGGTGCACGTGGGCCTGGCCCGGGCCGGTCAGGGTCCAGTACACCATGTCGTAGACGAGGATCACCGG
Organism: Deltaproteobacteria bacterium; assembly: GCA_016927815.1. GTDB lineage: Bacteria > Myxococcota_A > UBA796 > UBA796 > JAFGLY01 > JAFGLY01. The sequence continues at coordinate 14,656 of JAFGLY010000166.1, forward strand.
CGGTCGCCCGTCCGACTGCCGGCGGCGGTTTTCGGCCAGCACCGCCTCGCAGACGGCCTGGAGCTCCTCGGCCCGGTACGCTGTGCCCGTAGGATTGAGGGGCGAGTTGAGAATGAGCAGCCGGGCCCGGGGGAGCACCTCGGCCACCTGCGCTCCGGTGGGGAGGAACCGCGAGGCGGCCTGCGTGCGGATGGCCAGGTGCTCGCAGCCCATGAGGTAGACGTAGTACTGGGTGTTCCAGGAGGGGACGCCGTACGCGAACCCGTCGCCCGCGGTGAGGAAGCACGCGAACACCGCGAACATGACCGGCCGGGCCCCCCCGCCAATCACCACGGCCTCGGGCGCGAACTCGAGTCCGAGTTCCCGACGGTACAGGTCCACCACCGCCCGCCTGAGCTCAGGGATGCCGTCGCTGGGCGTGTAGTTCGTCTGGCCGCTTCTCAACTCCTGCTCCAGGCGATCGAGGAAGGCCGCGGGCACGGGGAACTCGGCCGGGGCGAAGTCGCCGATGGTGAGGTTGCACACCTCCTGGCCCTCGGCCTGGAGGGCCCAGACCTCCGCGGCCACGTGGCGAATCATGGAATCCTCGAGGCCCAGGGCCAAGGGGGAGAGTGCGCGTTGCGTCTCGATGCGGGCGGCCTCACCCAGGGGGAGGAAATCGGCGGGTACGTGGGGCATGGTAGGATCCTCTTCGAGCGTCGCGAGGGAGGGGGTTTGGAAGCGGGCTCATAGCACGGCGCCCGGCCGCCCGACCTGCGCCTCGTCAGGCGGAGGCGGGCCGGGCACCCCGACCGCACACCCTTCCCGGGTTAGCAGCGAACCCGCAGGAGAACCGCGTGGAGCCGAGGATCCTCGGAGAGGCGGCCGGACTGGTCTTCGTCTGGAAACCCCCGGGCATGCCCGTCTACCCACTCGAGCACGACGTGCCCGGGTCCCCCAGCCTGCTGGGCGCGGTACGGGCCCTGCTGCCCGCATCGCAGGCGGAGTCCTGGCCCAAGGGGTTCGAGGGCGGCATCGCGCACCGGCTCGACAACGGGACCTCGGGCCTGGTGGTCGTGGCCGGCAATCTCGACGCGCTGGATCGGTTCCGGGGGGACCTCGCGGCACGGCGGGTGATCAAGACCTACCGGTTCGTCACGGATCGCACGGTGCCCTGGCAGGAGCACGTCACGGACGTGCCTCTCGGTCACGACCGGCACCGGAGGGGACGCATGGTGCCCCGGCGAGGCGCCGCCACCCCGCACCGGGGACGCTGGTACGAGGCACGGACCTGGTTCCGACGTCTCGGACCCTTCACGTGGGAGGCCCGGATCCGCACAGGGGTCACCCACCAGGTACGCCTCCATGCGGCCTGGGTGGGCCTCGCGCTGACGGGTGACCGCGCCTACGGGGGGCATCCGTTCCCCGAAGACCTGGCGGACCGGCTCGGGCATCCTCCCGTGCCGTTCCTGCTCCACCACATCGGGGACGTGGGCCCTGGCTGGACCAGCCCGGAGGCTCCGCTACCGGCCGTGTGGGACACCGTGGTCGGCAGGCTCGGAGGGGGTCAGGGATAGCGGATGGACGCCACCTCCAGCACGCGGCGCCCTCCCGGGGCCTCCACGACGGCCTCCTCCCCCTCCGTACGTCCCAGCAGCGCTCGCCCGAGGGGGCTCTGGTAGGAGACCCGGCCCCTCCGGGGGTCGGACTCGTCCTCTCCGACGATCCGGTAGGTGTGCCGCGTACCGTCCTCGTCCTCCACCTCGACAATCGAACCGAACCGCACCCGGTCCATCGGCACCTGGCTGGGGTCCACCACCTCCAAGGACTCGATTCGCTGCCGAAGGTAGCGGAGCCGGTGGTCGATCTCCCTCAAGCGCTTCTTCCCGTAGATGTACTCGGCGTTCTCCGATCGATCCCCCAGAGAGGCGGCGTAGGCCACCTCGGCCGTGATCCGCGGGCGCTCGACCCGAAGGAGGGTGTCGTACTCGTCCGTCATGCGGCGGTAGCCCTCCGGTGTGATGTAGTCGGGCATGGACGGTCCTTGATCCGGAATCGTAGCAGGGACGAGACAAGGGCGATATCGTGTCGACAGAGAGGCGTCGGCCCGTTCCGTTCCCCGGACTCCTTGGAGGTACCTCATGCTCTCCCTGCTGCTCCTCGCCATTCCGGCCGTCCTGGCAGACTCCTGGTCGCTCACCCTGGCCGCCCCCGATGGCACACAGCTCGCATCGGTGCCCTGCGAGGTTTCGGAGAAGGACGTCTGCCACCAGATTTTCGCATGGGCCAACACGGCGTGGGAGTTCACGCTCGTCCCCTCCGAGGCGCCCGACACCCCGATCGACATCGTAATCAACCTCTGGCCCTCCCTGCCGGTCGCCCCCAACGCCCGGGTCAACAAGTTCCAGAAGTCGGTGGACCCCCGCGGCGGCACGTTCACGGTCGCCAAGCCCGAACCCGGCCTGGTGATCATCGTCGAGCCCTTGGTGCGCGAGCGATAGGCCTCCAGGCATCGTCCGGAGCCTTCGGGCAGGCTACCCGGGACGCATGTCCCTCGATCTCGCGCTCTTCGCACTGGCCATCGCGCTCGCGGTCGCTGCGGTGGTCGTCACGCGTCCGCGTCCGCCCGCGTTCGACCCCGAGCACCTCTTCAAGACCGCCCAGGCCCTGCTCCTGAGAAGCGAGGTGGAGAAACGCGGCGGTCAGGCCGAGGACTGGGCCCGCCGGGTGTTGTCGAGCGTCCTGTTCCACCCGGCAGGACGGGAGGGATGGGCCAAGATCGAACGCCCCCAGACCTGGACCCAGCTCGTGCCGGCCCTGCCCGGAGAACGCACCCTCGTCGAGGACCTGGCACGCCTTCCGCCCGGGCTCCCCCGGTTCGAGCGCCTCTTCGGTGGTGACGCCTTCTCCCGCGATGCGCTCCTGGCCGATCCGGACCGTCTGGGTACGGCCTACGACCCGACTCGCTGGCTCGGCCCGACCTGCAACTGGGACGCGGTGGCGGCCTGGACGCCCGCGGTGATCGAGAGCCTGGGTGTCCGCCTCGGGCACCTCAGGTTCGTCTGGATCCCCGGAGACGCCGATCACGCTGCGGCCGGGCGCTTGGCCGCGGCCATGGGCGCGGCGCTCGGCCAACCCGGGCAGGTCCAGGTGCTGCCGGCGTCGTTCGGACAGGATGCCGACACCCTCGGGCAGGCCTTGAGGTCCGCGCTGGACCATCCCGCCCGGCGCGTCGTCCCCCTGGCTCTCGGAGACACGGGGCCGACGCTCCTGGAAACCCTCCACCGCGATCCGACGCTGCGCGACCGGACGGCTGCGGTGCTCCTGCACGGCTGTCCGCTCGGGGGTGTGCCAGGGGAGTCCCCCGAGGGCCTGTCTCCGGAGGAGCGTCGGAGATGGAACGACACTCACCTCTCCCAGGAGGGCTTCGACACCGAGCTTCGACGCAGCGTCCCCTGGATGGTGGTGCCCCGTCTCCTCCCGGACTCCCTGCCTCCCGGAGACGGCCGGATCCCCTGGGTGCACCAGCGCCTGGACGAACCTGCGGTTCCACCCTCGGGTCGGCGCCCGGTGGCGGTGCTGGACCTGGGCCCGATCCCCTCGGGAGATCGTGCGCCTCCTCCGGACGTTCTCGTCCGGGCCTTTCTCGTGGTGCTTGCCGCCGTGCTCGGGTGACCCGCGCCCCTCCGGTTCGCCCTACCGGTCGGGAACGCCGAGGGTACAGGCGGGTTCGCCCACGTCCATGACCCCACGGTCCGCCCAGGCCAGCACGAAGCACGGGGCGGGGGCACGCAGGATCTCCAGACTCTCGCCCGAGGGCGCTCGGAGTTCTCCGAGGACGGCCCTGGCCTCCACGACCCGACCCGCCTCCACGCGGGGTACGAGGATGCCCCTATGCCCTGCCGGAGGCCCCGACTCCCGGCGCCAGGGGCCTCCCGGTACCCGGCTGGCATGGTTGGGGGCCGGGCGATCCAGCAGGCCCGCATGCGTCAGGATCCCGAGGACCGCGCCCACAGCGGTGTCCACCGAGGTGGGCGACACGACCTGACGCGGACCGGTTTCCACCGTGAGGGCGAGCAGGTTCACCCGGTTGACGAGCGCGCCGGTGAGGGACTGGTCGAAGTGCCAGGCCCGATACCGGTCCTCCGGGTAGTCCCAGAGCACCGTGAGGCCCGTCGATTTCGCGAGGTTCGAGAGCGCGCGGGTCCGTGCGCGCTGGGGGCCCAGGGGCCGGTCGAGGAGGGTGTACGGGATGGACAGCGTGGAATCGGCGTGGACGTCCACGACGAGATCCGGTTGAAAGGCGACGATCTCCTCCCACACGATCCGTGCCACCCGCTCGTTGAGGCCCCCGCGCGGATCTCCGGGAAACACCCGGTTCAAGTCCACGGGCTCGCCGGGGGCCACGCGGGTGCGGGCCAGCAGGGCGTCCGAGCAGAGGGCGGGGAAGATGCGGACCGAGCCGGTGACGAGCGCCTCTGCGAGCAAGGGAACGAGCGCGTGGGCCGTGGCCACGCCGACCGGCTCGTCGCCGTGGATGCCTGCGGTCACGCAGGCACGGGGACCGGGCCGACCGGTGTCCAGCGTGAGGAGAGGGATCCGGGCGGATGTGCCCGGGACGGCGAGGTGGGTCAGGGCGGGGCGGATCATGCCTGGTACACCATCGACTTCAGGTAGCGCCCCTCGGGGAAGGTGACCGCGGAGGGGAAGTCTGGTGCCTGGGTGCCCTGGTGGACGCAGCGCAGATCGCGTCCGGTCTTGTGGGCGCCCCGGATCACCGCCTCCTGGAAGGCGCGGGGGGAGAGGGACCCCTGGTTGGAGGAGAGCGCGAGGAAACCCTCGGGCGCGAGCACCCTGAGGCAGGCCGCCGTGAGGTGGGCCAGGTCTCGTTCCACCGAGAAGGGGCCGGAAGGTCCCGTGGAGAAGGAGGGCGGATCCGCCACGATCAGGTCGAACGTGCGACCGGCGCGGCGATGGCGGTCGAGCGCCCGGAAGGTGTCGTCGGACTCGAGCACGGGTGCGGGCAGATCGTTGGCCCGGAAGTTGGCCGCGGCGCGGGCCAGGACCGAATCGGCCAGATCCACCGAGCGCACCTCTTCGGCCCCGCCGCGGACGGCGAACACGGAGAAGGCACCGGTATAGGCGAACAGGTTGAGCACGCGTCGGCCGGACCAGAGCGGATCGAGCCAGGCCCGGTTGTCCCGCATGTCGGTGAAGAGGCCTGCGTCCGCACCGGCGCGGGGCCGGACGACGAATCGTACGCCCCGCTCGGTGACCTCGACGTCCGGACCGGTGTCCTCGCCCCAGAGGAGGGGTTGCCTGGCCGGGAACGTTCGTCCCCGGTCGCGACCGTCCGGCCTCCAGCCGAGCCAGAGGGCACGAGGAGCGAGGAGGTCCTGGAGCGAAGCGACGAGGCCGGGCAGGAGCGGAGCGAGCGCCGGAGCGTCGAGGCGCACCGTCGCCTCGGGACCCCACACGTCGATGCGAACGCCGGGCAGCCCATCATTCTCGGCGTTGCACAGGCGCCAGGCGTTCGTCGCCGGAGGCACGAGGGAGCCGGGCGAGCCGGGGCTCGCTCCTCGGCGCCGGAGCGCCGCCTCGAGGACGGACGCGAGGAACGGCGGATCCACCGGGCCGTCGTCCGTACGGAACCGCCGCACGGCGATCCAGCCGTCGTCCCAGAGGCCCGTTCCCAGCCCGCGTCCGTCCGGGCCTTCGATCCGGACCGCGTCCCCCGGGGCCACCGACGGGGGTCGCGATTGGACCTCTACGGGGTAGACCCAGGGAAATCCGCGATGGAGCCACTCGGCCGACCGACCGTTGACCCGGACGACGGATGCCTGAGGTCGAAAGGTGCGCGCCACCGGGCCTCCCAGGAAGCGCCTCGTCGCGGATCAGGATCCCGGTGCCCTGAGGGCGACGATGGTGGTTCCCGCGACGATGTGATCGCCGAATGCGGCCTGCACGCGCCCCTGCACCCGGTCGAGCGGACCGTCGGGGTGCCAGATCCAGGTGGGGCAGCGCTCGTGAAGGGCCTCGACCTCGCACGTGCCCTGGAGCACGTGGACGGCGGCCTGGCGCCGTCCGACCAGCGCGCGGTCGATCGTGAACCCGCCCTCCCGTGCACGGGCCGCTCGGGGCCCACCACACCACCGGATGTTCTCCTGCCCCCGACGATCGGGCAGGGCCAGCCCGGGATGCCCGGGCTCACGGCCCAACTCGGCCCGCTGATCCTGGGCCACCGGCAGGCGGAGCGACGCCCGCGTGAGGATGAACCCCTCATAGGGGCCGTTCTGCACGGCATGGAACTCGTGGCGCGTCTCCCCGACCTGGAACACGAGGCCGTCCTGGAGCAGGACGTGCTCCCCTGCGGTGACCGGATGATCGTCCGCCACCACCCCGGGGGACAGCGCGAAGAGCACGATTGAACCCGGCGTCACCTCCAGACGGGCCACGGAGCGCTCGGAGTCGTTGACCCAGCGGCCGTCCTGGAGGAGGTCGTAGGTGTAGCCGGCCACCACGTCCGAGAGGGGAACGCGGGGAAGGGCCAGGCCGACGATGGCCAGGTCCAGTGCCGCTTCGAGGCCGGTCTCCAGGATGATCGTGTCGGATCCGGGGTCGCGCACCACGACGCGACGCAGATCGCCGATGGCCTCGTCCACTGCGCGGGGCGTCCCGATGACGAGGCCATGGCCGGCCTCGTGCTGCCAGGCGTAGCGATCGAGGGGAGCCAGGTGGTAGGCCACGAGCCAGATGGACGTGGGGTCGAGCACCGGAAGGCCGGCGAGCGCCTCCGCGAGGGCGTCGCTCCCGGGCGTGAAGCCCTTGAGGAGCACCACGGGATCGACCGGGACGCCGGGAAGCGCGGCGCCCTTCTCGACGACGAGGAGCCGCTCGTGACGCGCGGCCGCGATCACGGGTCCCGGCAGCCAGGCGCGGTGAGGGGGGACTGCCCGGAACAGGGGCACCTCCCCGCTCATCCCCTTGAGCGTGTGGAGGCCCGCGTGATCCCAGGGGATCTCGGCCTGGTTCATGCAAAGGAGCGTGCTCTCGGAGAACCAGACCTCGTCGGCAGGGGTGCTGGCGTTCACCCGGCTGGCCAGGTTCACGGCATCTCCGAAGGCGTCTCCCTCGATCTCCTCCACATCGCCCGTGGCGACCCCGATCTTGAGGGAGAGGCCCACGCCCTGGGCGCGCTCGAGCAGGTCCAGCCCGGCCCGTACGGCGTCGGTTGCGGCGTCGAACAGGGCCATGAAGGAATCGCCCAGGTTCTTGACGACCCGCCCCTGGTGGCGCCGGATCAGCGGAACGACGAGCGTTTCGTGTGTGTGCAGGAGATCCCGGAGCGCCTCGCGGTTCGCACGGGAGACCGAGGCGGTGTAGTCCGCCAGGTCCGTGAAGACGACGGTGCGGGTCGTGGTGGACACGGAGACGATCCGGATGTGGGGAAGGGCGCTCTACAGCGATGCGAAGGGCGCCAACTTAGTGTGTGGGTCCGGGGCCGTAAAGGCCCGCCGGGGGTTCGACCTTCGGGCGTTCTTCCCGAATGACAGGATGTCAGGGCCATCGCAGCCCCCTTCGGCGCCCGTGACAAGGTGTCCGAGGCGCGATGCCCGCGACGGTCGAGGTCCCCGTTCCCGACCGCATCCATGCGCTCACGAGGTTGGCATGCTACTTGCTTAGACCTCTCCGGAACCCAGGGGAGCCTCCAAGTGGAAGCAACGGAACCTCCCATGCGCAGGTGGATCCGCAATCCCAGGCGGTTTGCCGTCGTCGTCTCGCTCGTGACCGTGGGGGCCATCGCTGCGTCCTTCGGGGCCTCGAAGCTGGTGGAACACCTGCTCGCACTCCCGGAGGGTGCCTCCATCACGGTCGCCCGGATCCTGGAGGCCGCCCCGGGCTCGGCCGAGGGCGGAACGTCTACGGCCGAGGCCCCGGTCCCCGACCTGAAGTCCGCTGCACTCTCCAAGCGGGTGTACGCGGATCCGATCCTCCGGCGCAACATCTTCGATTCCACGGCCGTGGGCCTGACCGCCCAGACGGACGCGGACGCCACGACCGGAGAGCGACGGACCGATCTCGGCGTCACCCTCGTTGCGACCATCGCAGCGTGGCCCGACGGCTGCCCGGTGATCTCGGACGACGCCCTGCAGACGGATGCGTGCCTGGAGGCCATCGAACGCGTGAGCAGCGAGTACGGAACGGCCCTCATCCTGTCCGGCGAGGGGTCGGACGGACACGCCCTGGGGTACGGCATCGGCGACCAGCTCGCCGAAGACGCGACCATCGTGAAGATCACCCGCAAGCGCGTCTACGTGCGGCGTGGCGACGGATCCCTCGAGTACCTCGACATGGACGGGGAACCCGGCCGTCTGGCCAAGGGAGGCGAGAAGTCGGACGGCGCCCAGGGAGCCGAGGGCATCACGAAGAACAGCGAGACCTCGTACTCGGTGGAGAGCAGCGTTCTCGAGGGGGCTTTGAGCAACCTCGACCAGCTCATGACCCAGGTCCGGGCCACGCCTCACATGGGATCCGACGGTCGGATCGACGGGTACCGCCTTTCCGCCATCCGGCGAGGCAGCCTCCTTCAGAAGCTGGGCATCAAGAACGGCGACGTCGTGCACGCGGTCAACGGCATGTCGCTCACAGACCCAGCCAACGCGCTGGGGGCCTTCCAGACCCTCCAGAACGAGCGGTCCTTCAAGTTCGAGATCACGCGCCGCAACCAGAAGCAGACCTTCGACTACGAGGTCCGTTGAGCGGGCCAACCCGCCGGAGCCACATCGCATGAACGGCATCTGGACTCGAAAGGTGACCCTGGGACTCCTCGCGGGGTTCGTCGCGGGCACCTCGTACCCGGCCGCCTCGGTCGCGCAGCAGGACATGCCTCCCCGATCCAACGAAGAGGGGCCTCCCAGTGAAGAGGAGAAGGCGGAACTGGAGCAGCGCCTGCCCCGGTTGCGACCCTTGGGGCCTGGAACCCCGGGTGTGCCGATGCGCACGGGCGTGCCCGGACCCGGGGTCGTGCGGTTGTCCGACCCGCAGGGCGACAAGCCCGAGGCCCGCGCGGACATGGACGACGGTTCGGTCGAGTCCGGTGACCGCTCGGGGCCCGTTGGCCCGGGGCCCGTTGGCCCGGGGCCCGCTGCCCGAACCCCCGGCGACGAGGCCCAGGTCGTCTCCGGTACCGGCCTCGGGGAAGGCCGCCAGAAGCCGCCGGTGATGGACCCCAACGCCAAGGTCACCATCGACTTCGTGGACGCCGAGGTCATGGACGTGATCCGCTACATGGCCGAGATTACCGGAAGGAACTTCATCCTCGGAGACAAGCTCTCGGGGAAGATCACGATCATCAGCAACAAGCCCGTGACCGTGGCCGAGGCCTACGAGGCCTTCCTCTCGGCTCTCGAGGTCACCGGATACACCACCGTCACCATTGGGAAGGCCACCAAGGTGGTCAAGTCGGGAGAGGCCGCCAAGGTGCCTTTGAGGGTCTACGACGGCGAGGTCCCCTACACCGACAACTTCGTCACCCAGATCCTCCAACTCGACAACGTGCTGGTCAAGGACATCTCGTCGGTGGTCAAGGAGCTGTCGTCCTCGGCCGGGCGGGTGATCGCCTACTCCCCCACCAACACCCTCATCCTCACGGACTCGGCCACCAACCTGAGGCGCATCCAGCACATCATCAACGTGCTGGACGTCGCAGCGCCCAAGTCCACGCTCCGGATCTTTCCCCTCCGGTACGCCACTGCGAGCGATCTCGCCGAGATCGTGAAGGAGATCTACGGGGTCGAGGACACGTCCGGTTCCTCCACGTCCGCGGGCACCGACGCAGCGAGCCGGGCCCGTCGCACCAGCCGCACGCGCCGCGAACGGGAGCCGGCCGAGGACACCTCCGCCACGCAGGTGGGGGAGGGGACGTACATCTCCAAGATCCTTCCGGACGAGCGCACGAACTCGATCATCGTCCAGGCCAACGAGGAGGCCATGGTCTCCATCGCCGACCTGATCGCGAAGCTGGACGTGGACGTGGATCCGGCCAGTCGGGCCCAGATCCACGTCGTCTACCTCGAACACGCCAAGGCCGAGGACGTCGCCCAGGTCCTGGCCAACCTCGCCGGCACCTCCCGGACCGGTACCCGGACCGGAACGACCGGAAGGACCACTCAGACCCAGCGCCAGGGGCGGATGCCTCCGGGACAGGTCGGGCCCATGGACATGGCCGCGGACGCCGCCAAGGAGGGGGGAGCGGTGGCCGCCTTCGAGTCGGGCCTGAAGGTCGCCTCGGACGAGAACACCAACTCGCTGGTCATCATCTCCGGACCCGAGGAGTTCCGGATCGTCAAGCAGGTCATCGACAAGCTCGACATCCGGCGAAAGCAGGTCTTCGTGGAGGTGGTCCTCCTCGAGATGGCCAGCGACGACACCTTCGACTGGGGCATCGGCTACCATGCCGGATCGACCAGCGAAGAGGGCTCCTACGGCGCGATCTCCACCCAGCTCAACGCCTACTCCCTCGGACTGTCCGCCTCGGATCTGCTCTCGGGGATGGCCATGGGCGTGTTCGGAAAGTCCATCGAGGTCGCGGTCACGGGGGACAGTGGCAGCACCACGACGATGTCCGTGCCCGCGTTCGGCGTCGCCCTGAACGCCCTGCAGTCGAACTCCGCGGTGAACATCGTGGCCACGCCCAACGTGCTCACCATGGACAACGAGGAGGCGAAGTTCATCGTGGGTCGGAACATCCCGTTCCCCATCTCCACGGGCCGCGACTCCAACAACAACCCGATCATCTCCTACCAGCGCGAGGACGTCGCCAACACCCTCAAGGTCACCCCGCAGATCAACGAGTCCAACTTCGTGACGCTGGAGGTGTTCCAGGAGGTCCAGGAGATCGAGGAGGACTCCCAGGGGCTCGACATCAACTCCGCGGGCTTCATCACCTCCAAGCGATCGGCCGAGACCACCGTCGTGGTCCAGGACAACCAGACCGTGGTCATCGGGGGTCTGATCTCCACCACCGAGACCGAGGTGGAGACGAAGATCCCCGTCCTGGGAGATCTGCCCCTGGTGGGCGCGATCTTTCGAGGCACGCGCAAGCAGAGCCGCAAGACCAACCTGCTCATCTTCCTCACGCCTCACGTGATCGGGGAACCCGAGGATCTCGAGGAGGTCTACCGGGTGAAGGTGGCCCAGCGAAACGAGTTCATTCGCCGCTTCTACGGCAAGAGCCGCGAGCAGCAAGAGGAGGAGCTCGAGGACCTTCTCCAGGGCTCCATGAACCTCGTGGACGAACCCAGCCTCTACCGGACCAAGATTGCCAGCGAGACCCATGCGACCATCGGGGGGAGCGGCGACACGCCGGTCCCGGTGGGCGAGGCGTCCGTGGACTCGCCGGCCGAGGAGACGGACGAGGCCCCCGCCGCCGAGGGCGAAGCCACCCCCGACGCGCCTGCTGCCGAGGAGCCCTGAGATGGCCATCCGGCGTCTCTCCATCGAGGAGGGCTTCCTCCAGCACGGGGTGGATCCGGCCATCCTCCGGGAGGTGCGCACCCAAGCGGAGCGCGAGGGCCAGAGCCTCACCGAGGCCCTGGCCGACTCGGAGAAGGTGGCCCCGGAGGCCCTGGCCCGGATCCTCTCGGACCTCTCGGGGATCCCCCTGCTGTCCGCCATCGATCCGGACCGGCTGGATCCGGACCTGGTGCGCGTCATCCCGCTCGCCCTCGCGCGGGAGAAGGGCGTCCTGCCCCTCTGGGCCGAGGAGGACGGCACGATGCTCGTGGCGATCGCCGACCTCTCGGCGGTGAACACGCTCGACGACTTGCGGGTGCTGATCGGTCGCCGCTGCCGCCCCATCCTGGTGCCGAGAAACGTGCTGCAGACGGCCACCAACACCGCCTGGGACCGGGCCAGCCGCACGGCGTCGGCGGTCATGGAGGAGATCCGGGAGGAGACCGAGGCGCAGGCCGACGACGACCTCACGCTCGACGCCGACCTCCTCGACGATCCCAACCAGGCCCCGATCATCCGGTTCGTGAACTCGCTGCTCACCCAGGCCATCAAGGATCGAGCCAGCGACATCCACATCGAGCCGTTCGAGAAGGAACTGGTGGTCCGGTTCCGGATCGACGGGGTGCTCTACGAGATCGTGAAGCCCCCGCCCAGGCTCCAGGCTTCGATCGTCAGCCGCGTCAAGATCATGGCCGGCCTCAACATCGCCGAGAAGCGGATCCCCCAGGATGGCCGCATCCGGACGCGGATGGCCGGCCGGGAGATCGACCTGCGCGTGAGCACGCTACCCGTCCGACACGGGGAGCGCGTGGTGATGCGCATCCTGGAGAAGGGCACGGTGTTCAACCTCGAACAGGTCGGCATGGGGCCGGACACGCTGCAGTCCTTCCGCAAGATGATCCGGCTGCCCCACGGAATCCTGCTCGTCACCGGCCCCACCGGGTCCGGCAAGACCACCACCCTGTACTCCGCGCTCTCCGAGATCAACGAACCGGACAAGAACATCCTCACGATCGAGGACCCCATCGAGTACGAACTGCGCGGCATCGGCCAGACCCAGGTCAATCCCAAGATCGACCTCACGTTCGCCAGCACGCTACGGGCCCACCTGCGCCAGGACCCCGACATCATCCTCGTGGGCGAGATCCGCGATCGGGAGACCGCGGACAACGCCGTCCAGGCCTCGCTGACCGGCCACCTCGTGTTCTCCACCCTCCATACCAACGACGCCCCCACGGCGTTCTCCCGTCTCGTGGACATGGGCGTCGAGCCGTTCCTCGTCTCCTCGTCCCTGATCGCGGTCCTGGCCCAGCGTCTGGTCCGGCGTCTGTGCCGCGAGTGCCGCGAGGCCTACCGCCCCTCGGAGGAGGATCTCCGACACCTGGGTTTGGGCCCGGCGAGCGTGGACGCCCTCGTCCGTTCCATGGAGGCCGGAGGCGCCCTCTACCGCGCCAGGGGCTGCCCCACCTGCCTGGGTACCGGGTACCAGGGTCGGTCCGGCATCTACGAGCTGCTCGTCGTGAACGACGACATCCGCACCATGGTGACCGCGCAGGCCAACGCGGGTCAGGTCCGACAGGTGGCTGTGGCGAACGGGATGGCCACCCTGCGAGACGACGGAATCCGAAAGGTCCTCGAGGGGGTCACCTCCCTCGACGAGGTGGTCCGGGTCACCCAGGAGGAGGTCCTGGCCCTCGAGTAGCCCTCCGCCGCCCAGACGGCGGCACTGGAGACGACGCACCGTGCCGGTCTACGAGTACAAGGGAGTCGATGCCCGGGGCCGCGAGGTCAGCGGCATCGTGGACGCGGAGAACCCGCGAACGGCACGGGTGCGCTTGAGGAAGCAGGGGGTGTTCCCGACCGAGGTGGAGGAACAGGAAGCCCACCCCGAACGCAGCGGGAAGCGCACCGGCAAGGGCCTCGCCATGAAGGTGGACCTCTCCCGGGTGGTGCAGAGGATCTCAGCCTCCGACGTGGCCAACGCGACGGCCCAGCTCGCCACCCTCGTCGGAGCGGCGATCCCCATGGTGGAGGCCCTGACGGCCCTGCTCGAACAGGTGGAGAAGCCTCCCCTGAAGGTGGTCCTGGCCGACGTGAAGGAGCGGGTCAACGAGGGATCGTCCCTGGCCGGAGCGCTGAGGGCCCATCCCAAGGTCTTCGACGATCTCTACGTGAACATGGTGGCCGCGGGCGAGCAGTCCGGCGCTTTGGACCTCGTGCTCAAGCGCCTCGCGGACCACACGGAGGCCATGCAGAACCTTAAGGGCAAGCTCATCTCGGCCCTCATCTACCCCGCCATCATGGCGCTCATCGGAACCGGGCTGCTCGCCGGCATCTTCATCGTGGTCGTGCCTCGGGTCCGCCGGCTCTTCGACTCGTTCGGGGAGACCCTGCCTTTGCTCACGCGTGCGTTCCTGGGCACGAGCGAGGTCGTAGCGGACGGGTGGTGGCTCTTCGTGGTCCTGGGGGCGGCTGCCGTCTTCCTCTTCCGGCGTTGGGTGAAGAAGCCCGAAGGAAGGATGCAGTACCACCGGATGCTCCTCCGGCTCCCCCTGTTCGGCAAGATCTTCCGAACGATCGCGGTGAGCCGCTTCTCGCGTACGCTGGCCACGCTGCTCCAGTCCGGCGTCCCCATCGTCACGTCCCTGGAGATCGTACGGCGTGTGGTCGGCAACGACGTGCTCGCACACGCCATCGACGAGGCGGCCCGGAACATCACCGAGGGTCACTCCATCGCCGCGCCTCTGAGAGCCAGCAAGGAGTTCCCGGCCCTGGTCACCCACATGATCGCCATCGGGGAGCGCACGGGAGATCTCGAGCCCATGCTGGAGAAGGTCGCCGACTCGTACGACCGCACCGTGGAGCGCTCGCTCCAGGCCTTCGCCTCGCTGCTCGAGCCCATGCTGATCGTGGTGATGGGCGGCGTGCTGGGCACGACGGCCATCGCTCTGTTGCTTCCCATGCTCCAGATGTCCAACCTCGCGGGCCGGTAGGACCCGCCGCTAAAGGAGGCTTTTCATGAACGCACACTCCTTCCACCGTGTCCTGGGCGACCGCCGGGGCATGACGCTCGTCGAGATCATGGTGGTCATCACCATCATCGTCAGCCTCATGGCCGTGCTGTCCGTGACCGTGCTCTCCAGGCTCGCCGATGCCCAGCGGGACCAGACCAAGATCCAGATCCGGCAGGTCGAGCAGGGCCTCCAGATGTACGCCATGCGCCACAAGGGGAGGTTCCCCGCGACCAGTGACGGGCTGGCGGCCGCGGCCAAGTACATGCCCAAGTCCGGCGAGGTTCCCAAGGACGCCTGGGGCAACGAGTTCCAGTACTTCTCCCCGGGAACCCACGGGGACCACGAGTACGAGATCATCTCGCTCGGCCGGGACGGGAAGGAGGGCGGCGAGGACGCGGACGCCGACATCCTCTCCTGGGCGCTGGACGAGGAGGAGGAGTAGCTGTCGTGGCCTTGGCTCGCGCCTCTGGGATCTCTAGCCGTCCACCCGGAGGGTTCGGATGGATCCGTGCGGGCACCCGGGGCATGACCCTCATGGAGATCCTGGTCGCCATCGCCATCATCATCGGGATCATGTCCATCAGCGTTCCCACGCTCTACAACGTCCTGGCCCTGGAGCAGCACGCCGTGGCCCGAGAGCTGGCGGGCACCATCGCGTTCCTCAGGGACGAGGCCACCCTGCGCGGGGTGACGTTCCGGGTGGCCTTCGACCTCGACCGGGGGAGTTGGAAGGTCCAGGCAGGCGCTCCCGACGCCACGATCTTCGCGACGCCCGAGGAGCGCGAGGCCTGGGAGCGGGACCTCCAGGACCGCCTGGCGCGCTACACGCAGCGGGAGATCGAGGAGGGGGCCGCGAACGAGATCCTGGACCAGACCGGACGCTTCGAGGACATGAGCGAGGTGAGCCTCGACACCGTGCAGGAGCTGCCGGGCGGCACGCAGTTCGGGTGGATCTGGACGTCCCAGTGGGAGGAGCCGGTCAGGCCCTCTCCCGTGCCCCCGGAGGATCCGGCCGACGACCGGGTCGTGTACCTCCACGTCTTCCCCGACGGACAGCTCGAGGCTGCGGTGGTGCGCATCGTGTCCGAGGGCGATCCGGATGACGGCTACACGCTGGTGGTCGAGCCGCTCACCGGACGCATCCAGATGGAGGCCGAAGAGGTCGAGCCCGAAGCCCTGTTCGCCTGGCTGCCCCTCGAAGCCCCGGAGATGCCCTTGTGACGGCCTCTCCTGCCCGATCCCGCGGCTTCACCCTGCTCGAGGTGATGGTCGCACTGGCCATCCTGGTGGGTGCGCTCTACGTGCTGGTGGATTCCCAGGCCCAGGCCCTCATCACCTCCCGCGAATCGGGGCGCATCCTCGAGGCCTCGATGCTGGCGAGGGAGAAGATGGGCGAGGTTCTCGTCCTGGTGGAACTGGAGGGGTTCGGAGATACCGACCTGGAGGAGGAGGGAGACTTCTCGGACTTCGGGTCCGCCTCGGACGACGGGTCCACTTCGGGCCTCGAGGACCTCGATCTGGGCGATCAGTACGCCGACTACGCATGGGCCTGGACGCTGCGGAAGATCGACCTCTCCCTCGGAGGAGGGGGCGATCTGGGCGGCATGACCGACAGCCTCGCCAGCCAGGGGTACTGGGGGGAGCAGGCCACGGACGAGGAGAAGAGCGAGGTCTTGGGAGGTGGGTCCAGCAGCATGTCGGACAAGGGGCGGGATCTGTCCGACATCGGCTTCAGCCCGGACATGATCGGCGAGATGCTCGGGAACTACATCCGCGAGCTCCGCGTGGTCGTGTGGTGGGGCGACGCCGAGGACGGCAGTGAGCAGGTGGAGCTGGTGACCCACGTGATCAACCCATCGGGGGTGGTGGTCACCGGGGCCGAGGGCGCCTCCACCTCCCAGGCCGGGTCCGAGGAGGGGGGGTCCGGCCGGAGTGCGGCCGGGAAGAGCGGAGCGCAGGGTGGGAAGAGCGGAGCGCAGGGAGGATCGACCTCCATGAAGCGTGGGGGCCGATCGGGTGGCTCCATGTCGTCCGGGTCGAGCCGCCAGGGGGGCAGACCGTGAGACGTCGGGGCCCGCGCCGTTCGAGGAGCGCCTTCACGCTCCTCGAGGTCATGGTCGCGGTGGCCATCCTGGTGGTCATCGGCACGGTGGTCATGACCACCGTCCGCAACACCATCAAGTCCCGCGACATGCTGGCCGCGGGAGACGTCGCGAACCAGGCGGCGAGGGCGGTGCTGTCCCGCCTGACACGAGACCTGGGGCTGGCCTGGCTCACCCCCCAGACCGGCGCGGTGAACACCTTCCGAACGGTCTTCGTGGCCCGGAACGAGGATCCGGCCGATGCCCTCTGGTTCGCCACACTCGCTCACCGGAGGCTGTACGCCAACACCCACGAGTGCGACCAGTCCGAGATCACCCTCTGGGCCGAGGACGACCCCGAGTCGCCCGGACGGCTCGTCCTGCTCCATCGAGAGTCCCTGAGGATCGACGAGGAGCCGGACAAGGGAGGCACGATCCTGCCGTTGGCCCACGGGGTCCGCCAGTTCGACCTGCGCTTCCTGGACGGACGGACGGCCGAGTGGCGGGAGGAGTGGTCCTCCATCGGGACCGAGACCCCCGCGCGGCTGCCTCGCGCGGTGAAGATCGTGCTCGTGCTGGCCACGCCCGATCCCGAGGACGACGAGCTGCTCGAGGAGAGCACCTGGGTCACCACGGTGCTGCTCGACTACGCCCAGCCGATGACGCGCAGCCTCTTCAGCCGGGGCGGGCAGGGCACGTCGAATGCGGGAGTGAGCCCGTGACGTCCCTTCCGGCCCGTGCCTGGCGATTCCTGGTCCAGCCGAGGGGGAGGCCGGTCCACCCGTTCCACCGCCTGGCCCACCGTGCACGCGGGTCCCGGAGCGGCGTAGCGCTCGTCGTGGTCATCGCTTCCATCGTCGTGATGACCACGGTGGTCTCGGAGATGGCCTTCCAGGTCCGGGTCCGCTTCCTCCTGTCCGGCCACCAGCTCCAGCAGGCACAGGCCTACTGGCTCGCGTGCACCGGCGTCAACATCTACCGGCTCATCCTCACCGGCAACTACCAGCTCAAGCAGTCCTCGGTGATGCAGACCGTCGGCCAGGCCACCGGGGTCAACATGGGAGACGCGCTCTGGCAAGCGGTGCCGTTCCTCTCCTCGGGTCTGATGCGCATGGTGTTCGTGTCCGGAGGATCGGCGGACGAGCTGGACGAGCAGGATGCCCAAGAGCTCCGGACCCGCGGCACCGTGAGCGAGGAGATCGCCGAGGCCTCTCGGGAGAAGAGCCGGTTCTCCGACGAGGGATTCCTCGACTTCGAGGGCGACTTCAGCGCCCAGATCGTGGACGAGGAGAGGAAGATCAACGTGAACGCGTTCGCCCGACGCGGCACGGCCACCGCCCTGCAGGAGAACGTCACCGCCCAGGCGCTGTACGGGCTCATGAGCGGCATCGAGAACGACCAGTGGTTCTACGATCGGAACATCGACCGCTGGGAGATCATCGCCAACCTGGCCGACTGGGTGGACGCCGACACGACCCGCTGCGGTCTCGAAGGCGGGTACGAGGACGACCTCTACAACCGCCTCGAGGATCCGTACCTCTCGAAGAATGCGTCCTTTGACACCAAGGACGAGATCCGCCTCGTGGCCGGCTGGGAGGGAGAGGTCTTCGACCGCTACGAAGACCGACTGACGGTCTGGGGATCGGGGAAGATCAACGTCAACACCGCGGACCGGGAGGTGCTGGTGGGCCTGCTCCGGGCCTACGCCAGCACCTCGGACGACCTGGCCAACACCATGGTGGACCTGCTGGACCAGTACGCCATGGTCACGTCGTTCCAGAGTACCAAGGACTTCACGTCCTACCTCGAGGCCCAGGGGATCCAGGTGTCGGACGAACTGAAGAACGTGATCACCACCTCCAGTTCCGTGTTCACGGTGACGAGCATGGGTGTGGTCGGAACCACCACGGTGACCCTCACCGCGGTGCTCGACTACTCCTCCTCGCCGCTGGGCATCACGAAGTACTGGCGCGTGGACTAGGAGTCGCCATGGCA
Source organism: Deltaproteobacteria bacterium (assembly GCA_016927815.1). GTDB lineage: Bacteria > Myxococcota_A > UBA796 > UBA796 > JAFGLY01 > JAFGLY01. The sequence continues at coordinate 33,239 of JAFGLY010000166.1, forward strand.
CGTGCACTCGGCATCGACCTCGGGGCCCACGCGGTCAAGGTCGCCGTGTTCGAGGGGATTCTCGGGCGATACTCGCTCGTCCGGGTCGTGGATCGGCCGGTTCCTCCTGCCCAGGAACTCCCCGATACCGAGGCCCGCCTCGCCGTGCTGGGAACGCTGTTGAACGAAGAGGGCATCGATGGCGCGGGCACGATCGCCGTGGCCTGGCCCGGCGAGCACCTGAGCATGCGGGTGGTGGACCTCCCCTTCTCCGACCGGGCCAAGATCGAGAAGACCCTTCCCTTCGAGATGGAGAACCACGTACCCTTCGACATGGAGGAGATGATCCTCGAGCACCGGCTCGTGGGACGCACGGAGTCGGGCGCCCGGGTGCTGACCTGCCTCGTGGAACGCGAGGCCGTGGCTCCACTCCTCCAGGGGATGAAGGCGCTGGGCCTGGAACCCCGACATCTCGTGCCGGACAGCGACCTGCTGGCCGCACTGGCCGATCCGCGCGGCGTCCAGGCGGTGCTGGACCTGGGATGGAGCCGGAGCGTGGTCTCCCTGGTGGTGGACGGCCTCGCGTGCAGCGGACGCGCCGTAGAGGTCGGTGGGCGGGACCTGGTTCGACGCATCCAGCGCACCTGGCGCGTGGAAGAGAACTCCGACGACGCCTGGATGCTCGCGGCCCGCGTGGTGATCCCCGAGGAGGGGACGCCCCCGACCGTCGGAGAACCGGCCGTCCCGGTCGCCGTCCCACGGGATGCCGACGAGACGCGGCGCATGCTCGACCGCATGACCTGGGAGTGGTTCACGTCCCTGGTTTCCGAGGTGCGCGCCTCTTTGCTGGCCTTCGAGGATCGGCTCGGCGTGGAGGTCGGAGAGATCCTCACGACCGGGGGTTCGTCGGAGATCCCGGGTCTTCGGGAGGCCCTGTCCGTTGCGCTCGGCGTCCCGGTTCGCGCGGTGGCGCTCCCTCCGGCCGTGGCAGCGCTCGACGCCCCCCAGCGCTACGGGCTCTGCGTGGCCGCGGGACTGAGGGCGGCCGACCTCCAGCGCGGTCGACCGCTCGAGCTCCGGAGGGGATCCTTCGCACGGGGCGGCCTGGTCGAGTTCCTGGGTACCCTGGCCACCTACGGCCTCGCCGCGGCAGGGTTCTTCCTCCTCGCGGGCGGCGTGCTCTGGGCCGTCCAGCACCAGCGGCTCGGAGGCCAGAAGCGCGTGGTGGAGCAGAACATCACGGATACTGTCGCACAGGCGTTCCCGGACATCGAGCCCTCCAGGCTCGAGGACCCCTCCATGGCGGTCGCGATCCTGCAGGAGCGGGCGCTCGCCACCGCCGAGCGGGTCGACGCGCTCCGGCAGGCGGTCCTGGGAGAGCCCCCGACCCTGGTGCTGCTCAAGGACCTCTCCCAGGCCATGCCGCCGCCCGAAGAGGCCCGCATCGACGTCAAGGAGTTGACCATCTCGGCCAATGCGTTGAGCATGAAGGCCGAGACCGACGGCTACGACTCGGCCGCGCGGATCGAAGCCAGCCTGCAGAGGTCGTCGCGGTTCGAGGGGGCCACCAAGGGGGATGAGAAGAAAACCGGGGATCACATCCTGTTCAGCGTGACCGTACCGCTTTCGTCCGAGGACGACGAGGGCTCACCCGATCCCAAGGAGGGCTGAGATGGCTCCCTGGAAGGAACGAATCCTCAGGGTCGTCGACCCCGTGACTCGTCGGGTGAGGCCGATCCGGGCGCGCGTGCAGTCCCTCCTCGAGGGGATGACCCCTCGGGATCGGATGCTGTTGAACCTCCTCGTCATCGCGGGCGTGGTGGTCGCGTTCGTCCTGGGTGGGATTGGGCTGCGTACCCACATCAACGGGTTGAGGAGCGAGATCGAGACTCGGAAGAACCAGCTGGCCATGGTCGAGGAGATGAAGCAGGCCTGGAACGAGGACCGGGACACCCTCGCGGTCCTGGAGGAGAAGGTGAGCGCGCACGCCGAGACGAGCTTCTCGGCCTTCCTCGAGAAGAGCGCGGACCGGGTGTCCCTCCGGGACAACCTCAAGCAGGTCAGGGAGCTGTCCAGTTCGACCACCGACACCCTCGAAGAGCGCCAGTTCGCGGTCACGCTCTCGCGCGTCAGTCTCGAACAGCTCGTCGGGTTCCTCTACGAGGTGGAGACCGCGGGCTACCCGCTTCGTGTTCTCTCCGCGAAGATCAAGACCGTGGTGGTGTCCGGGCAGAAGCTCCTGGACGTCACGCTGGAGTTCTCGTCCTTCAAGATCATCGAGAACGACATCACCGGAGACGAGACGTGATCCGCACCGTCCTGCACGTCCTGGCCGCAGCGGCGTGGTCCGTCGCGGTCTTCCTGGTCGGCCTTCACCTCTTCTTCCCCTCCGAGGCCGCCCTGGAGCGGATCCGCTGGGAGGTCGACCAGCGCTCCGGGGGCGAGTGGGCCCTGGAAGCCGCCGAAGCCTCGCCCTGGCGCCTGGTCGGGCTCTCCCTGTCGGACGTCCGGATCTTGTCCATCGAGAAGAAGCGCGCCTCCCGCAGGAGCCGGATCCGCACCGAGGAGGAGGAGGAACCCCCCGAGGCCACGGCGAAGCCGATCCTGTCGCTGGACCGCCTGGCCGCCCGGCTCCGGATCTCCTCTCTGCTGCGCCGAACGCCGGACATCGGTTTTGCCGCCGATCTCTACGGAGGCGAGGTGTCCGGTCACGCGAGGGTCTCGCAGGACCGCACCGTGCTCGCATTCGAGGTGGACGACGTCGATCTGGCACGCGTCCCCATCGGGGGAAAGACCTGGACGGTCGATGCGGAAGGCGAGGTGAAGATGGAGGTGGACCTCGACCTGGACCCCAAGGACACGCGAGCCTCCGAGGGCAGCCTGAAGCTTTGGGTGAACGACCTGGCGATCCGCTCCGGGAACGTCGCCGGCATGAACCTGCCCGAGAACACCACCTTCACGCGGGCGTCGCTCGCGGTCGATCTCAAGAACGGCAAGGGCAGCGTCACCGAGGGGGTCTTCGCCTCGTCGCTGGGCGAGGCCGAGGTCGATGGCGACCTGACCTTGAACCGGAAGCTCACCCGCTCCCGGCTGCGGCTCGAACTCACGCTGACCCTCCAGGACACGATCGACGACCTGCTCCAGATCCTGCCGGCGGCACGGAACGCCCGAGACGACGAGGGGACCTACCACTTCGTGATCTCGGGGACGCTCCTGAATCCGTCCATCCGGGGCAACCACAACCGAAACGTCCGGCCCTCCCGACGCATCGAAGGCCGCATGCCCGGGTTCGAACCCGGGCCCCAGCCGGAGTTCGGCCCCGGGTTCGGGGACCAGAAGGCCCCCGACGACGACCGTCGCCGCGAGCGCGAGGAGCGGCTCAAGGAGCGGCGGGAGCGCCTGAAGCAACGTCGCGACGCGGAGCAGCGCGACCGCGGCATGCCCGAGGACGCCCTCGACGGGCCCAGGATGCGTCGGCCGGCCGACTGGGAGGACGAGGAGGACCTTCCCCCCATGGAGGAGCCCGACGATCGAATGCTGCCCGAGTACGAGGAGGACGAACGCTATCCGGAGGAGGAGCCGCCGTACCCCGAGGAGGGCATGGAGTTCCCCCAGTGGCCCGAAGCCCAGCCGCCTCCCATGGAGGAAATGGACGGAATGCCCCCGAACGGGGAGTAAGCCGGGGGGTTCGTCGTGGCGATGTGGTTCACGCACCTCTACTACGCGCTGGGCACGCATCCCACGCCCGGACCGGACCGGGACCGCCTGGTGTGGGGAGCCCTGGCCCCGGACGTCGACAAGGTCTGGCCCGTGTCGCGTGCGATCACGCACGCCCATGGCCTTCCACGTCCCGTGCGCGCGGCGGACCTGCTCGCTGCGCTGGGTGTGACGCTCCCGTCCGCCCGGGGCGCGTCGGCGTTCCTGGCCGGTTGGGCGAGCCACGTGGCGGTGGACACAGCCTGGTACCGGCACTTGAGGCGGCTCGTGGCCGCCCGGCCCGACCTCGCGGCGAACTGGACCGACGCCACCACCCGGGCCTGGAACCTCGCTTTGGACCTCGAAGCCCGGGAACACGTGGACCCGAGGGTCGTGGACATCGAGCACGCCGATGGAGACGAGGTGGTACCCTGCCTGTCCGGCCCCGCGGGTCGGACCCTACGCACCGCGGTGGCGGTGTACCTCGCCTGGCAGGGTCGGATCGAGGACCCCGCGCCCCTGGGGCTGGCTCCGGTTTTGGAGCGCTTCCGATCGGCGCTCAGGCACGAGGGGATGCGCGTCGAGGCGCTCCTGTCGGTGCTGGATCGCACCGCTTTGGACGACGAGGTCCTCCAGGCGTCCCGTGCGGCGGCCCAGGACGTCTACGCCTGCCTCGGGCGTTGACTGGGCCGAAGGGCCCCGATACCTCCCCAGGGCTCCTCGACGCGGTGGTCCCATGACCGATCCCATGCGTTCCGTGGACACCGTGCGAGATGCCGTGGTCCGTGTCTTCGGATCCGAGGCGCCCCGCTGGGGTGTGGTACTGGGCAGCGGGCTCGGAGGCTTTGCCGACCGGCTCGACCATCGGCGAGCCGTACCGTACCGCGAGCTCGGCATACCGGAACCGGCAGTCCCCGGTCACGCGGGCGAGCTCGTGGTGGGCAGCCTCGGCGGTAGCCGGGTGGCCTGCCTCTCGGGACGGGCGCACCTGTACGAGGGCTGCCCGGCCGATCGCGCGGTGCTGGGGGTGCGCGCCCTGGTGAGATGGGGCGTCCGCGGGCTGGCGCTCACCGCCTCGGTGGGCAGTCTCCGCCGCGAACTCGAACCGGGCAGCCTGGTCCTGATCCGGGACCACCTGAGCTTCCTGGGCCAGAACCCTCTCCAGGGAGCGAACCTCGCGGCGTTCGGCCCCCGCTTCCCGGATCTCCAGTCGGCCTACACGCCCGCGCTGCGCGCCCAGGTCGGCGCCTGGGCGGCAGAGCTGGGAATCGCCCTGCCCGAGGGCGTGTACGCCGCCATGCCCGGGCCTGCCTTCGAAACACCCGCGGAGGTCCGCATGCTGGCCACCCTGGGTGCAGATGTCGTGGGCATGAGCCTGGTGCCCGAGGTGATCGCGGCTGCCCACGCCGGGGTGCCGATCGTGGCCTTCGGACTGGTCGCCAACCTCGCCGCGGGCCTGGCGACCGACGCACTGGAGCACGAGTCCCTCACGGCGGCCGTCGCCTCCTCGTCGGCCGACCTGTCCCGGCTGCTCGGCAGGCTGATCGCCGCGCCCACGTCCTGGAGCATCGTCCCCCGTAGCGGTCCCCTCTGATGGAGCGTGCCCATGACGGACCTGTTCGAGCCCCTCCGGATCGGTCCGATGGAGGTGAGCAACCGGATCTGCATGCCTGCGATGCACCTCGCGCTCGCCCGGGACTACGAGGTCAGCACGCCGCTGTGCGACTTCTACGCCGCTCGAGCGGCCGGTGGAGTGGGGATGATCGTGGCCGGATACGCCACCGTGGACGAAGACAGCGGAAACCCGGGCAACATCGGGGCCCATGACGATCGCTTCGTCCCCGGCCTCGCCAGGCTGGCCGGCGTGCTGCGCGCCGGGGGTGCCCGAGCCGCGCTCCAGCTCAACCACGCGGGACGCTACAACTCCTCCTTCCTGCTCGCCGGCCGGACGCCGGTGGCACCGTCCGCGGTGGCCAGCCGGCTGACTCGGGAGACACCCCGAGCTCTCACCCACGAGGAGATCGAGACCCTCGTCCGACGGTTCGGGGAGGCCGCGAGACGGGCCCGAGAGGCCGGGTTCGACGCCGTGGAGGTCCTCACCGGCACCGGGTACCTCGTGAGCCAGTTCCTCGGGCCGGGTACGAACCTGCGCAGCGATCGATGGGGCGGTTCTCTCGAGGCCCGTGCCCGGTTCGGCCTGGCCGTGATTCGGACCGTGCGCGAGGCGGCAGGTCCGGGTGTGGCCCTGCTCGCGCGCACCAACGGCGACGCGTTCACGCCGGAGGGTCCCTCTCGGGAGGATCTCCTGCGCTGGGCCGGTTTCCTCGTGGATGCCGGCGTCGACGCGATCTCGGTCAACGTGGGCTGGCACGAGGCCCGTGTGCCCCAGGTCGTCCCGGAAGTGCCGGCCGGGGCGTTCGCCTGGCTCGCTCGCTCGATCCGGGAAGCCACGGGCCTGCCCGTGATCGCCGGTCACCGCATCGACGATCCCCAGGTGGCCCGCCGCCTGATCCGGGAGGGAGCCTGCGATGGCGTGGCCATGGGGCGCGCGCTCATCGCGGATCCCGATCTCCCCCGGAAGGCCCTCGAAGGACGGGAGGCGGAGATTCTCCACTGCACCGCCTGCGGCCAGGGATGCCTCGACAATGTCTTTCGGCTCCAGGGGGTCGAGTGCCTCGCCAATCCCAGGGCCGGGCACGAGGGGCAGAGGGTGCTCCGAGCGACGCACACCCCGCGGCGACTCCTGGTGGTGGGGGGAGGGCCAGCAGGCCTCGCCGCGGCCCGGGCCGCCGCCGAATGCGGGCATGACGTGACGCTTCACGAGCGGGGCGTACGCCTCGGCGGCCAGCTCCGCCTGGCCGGGGCCGTGCCCGGGCGCCGTACCTTCGACCGCCTCGCGGACGACCTGACGGTAGCGGCCGAACGGGCTGGTGTGCGCCTCGTCACGGGATCTCCGGTGGATCGGATCGTCCTGGAGACGGAGAGCCCTCAGTACGTCGTCCTTGCCACGGGTGCCCGTCCGGCCACCCTGGACCTGCCCGGGAAGGGGCCGCCCGTGGTCCAGGCCTGGGAGGTTCTCGAGGGCCGCGCGCAGGTGGGACGCCGGGCCGTGGTGGTGGGAGGGAATGCCGTGGGCATCGAGACCGCCCTCTACCTCGCCGCGGAAGGATCCCTCCCGGCCGAGGTGTTGAAGTTCCTCCTGCTCCACGGCGCGGGCGATCCGGAGGACCTGGTACGCCTCGCCGCCCGAGGGACGCGGGCGGTCACGGTGGTGGAACGAGCAGGGCGCATGGGCAAGGACTTCGGGCCCACGACCCGTTGGACCCTGATGCAGGATGTCGAGCGCGCACAGGTCCGCCTGCGGACCACGATGCGCGCGGTCGCGCTCCATCCGCGTGGACTCGAGGTCGAGGGGCCCGCGGGTTCGGAGGTCGTTCCGGCCGACACGGTGGTGCTGGCTGTCGGCGCCGTGTCCGTCGCGGATCTCGCGGCGGATCTCGAGGCTCTGGGCATCCCGTTCACGACCGTGGGCGACGCCGCGCGTGTCTCCAATGCCTTCGCGGCCATCCACGCCGGGTGGAAGGCCGGGGCCGAGGATGGATTGTAGGCTGTAGGAGGACCGGGCGAGGTGCGTCTCCCCGGTTCATGGGCGGTGGTGGTGGGCGCGGCCCTCCCCCCGCACCTGGAGGGAGCGGGTCCGCTCCCGCCTGCGAAGGCCCTTGACAGAGGGCTCAGAATTGGCAATACATGGGGGTCCACGAATCGCGCGCCGGCCGGCACCCACCGACGCGCCCCCGGGAGCCGCCATGAAGAAGGGCATCCACCCCGAATACGTAGATTGCACCGTTACCTGCGTGTGTGGAAACACGTTCCAGACACGCTCGCTCAAGCCCGAGCTCAAGATCGAAATCTGCTCGGAGTGCCATCCCTTCTTCACAGGCAAGCAGAAGATCATCGATACCGCGGGCCGCGTGGAGCGGTTCATGCGCAAGTGGGGCATCCACTCCGAGGAGAAGGGCGCCTAGGGGCTCCCCGGGGGCCGGTTCCTTGCCTCGTCCCTACATCGGCGGACAGGCGGTCTTGGAGGGCGTGTTCCTCCGCGCCCCGCGCTCGTTGGCGGTGGCCGTCCGGATCCCGGATGGATCGATCCGCGTGCGTTCCGACCCCTGGATGCCGCTCTACCAGCGGTTGAAATTCGCCCGATGGCCCTTCATCCGGGGCATCTTCCTGCTCTGGGAATCCCTCCGCCTGGGGTGGTCCGCGCTCTCCTGGTCGGGCGAACAGGCCGTGCCCCCCGAAGCGAGCCCCAAGCCGTCGGGGACGGAGGCTCGCAAGGGGACGGCCGGCGAGAAGGCCGCCATGGGCGGTACGCTCGTGGTCTCCGTGCTCCTGGGACTGGCCCTCTTCGTCGCTCTGCCCCACCTCGCCACGGACTGGGGCAGTCGCATCTCGGGCGTGCCGCTCGATGTCGAAAGGCCCGCATTCCACCTCGTGGACGGCGTGATCAAGCTTGCGGTGTTCCTCGCCTACATCGCCCTCATCCGGCGCAGCCGCGACATCCGGCGGGTGTTCGAGTACCACGGAGCGGAGCACAAGACGATCTACGCCTGGGAGGACGGGCTCCCCCTCACGGTGGACGCCGTGCGGACCCGATCCCGCTTCCACCCGCGCTGCGGCACCTCGTTCCTGATCATCGTCGTGGCCGTGTCCATCCTCGTCTTCGCAGCGGCGTTCCCCCTGCTCCCCCGGATCACGCTCGAGCCCCGATTCCTCCGGAACCTCGTCCAGGTCGCCGTGAAGCTGCCCCTCCTCCTGCCCGTGGCCTCGGTGTCGTACGAACTCCTCCGCCTGTCGAGTCGCTTCTTTCACCTCGCCCCGGCCCGGTGGCTCGCTGCGCCGGGTCTCGCGCTCCAGCGCCTCACCACCGATGAGCCCGACGACGAACAGATCGAGGTCGCGCTCGCAGCGTTGCACGCGGCGCTGGCCGTCGAGGCGTCCGCTCCCGGAGACGTTCTCGGAATCGAGGGCGAGGCCTTCCGGACCGGCGCCTCGGCCATCGCGCGTCCGTTCCACATCCTTCCCCGTGTCCCGGTACCCCCACCGTGTTCGAGCGCCTAGAAGAAGTCCAGCCCCGCATCGAAGAGATCGAGAGCCTCCTCGCCACCCCCGAGGTCGTACGCGACCGCCGGCGAGCGAACACGCTCGGTCGTGAGCTGACCCGCCTCAAGCCGTTGGCCCAGGCCTATGCCGAGTGGAAGGAGGCCAGACGGAGCCTCCTGGAGGCCCGGACCCTCCAGGGGGATCCCGAGATGCACGATCTCGCCCAGGAGGAGATCGAAGCGCTCGAAGCCAGGATACCCACCGTCGAGGCACGGATTCGGCGCCTGCTCCTGCCCCCCGATCCCTACGAGGGGCGCAACGTCATTCTCGAGATTCGCGCCGGCACCGGAGGCGACGAGGCAGCCCTCTTCGCGGGCGTGCTCTTCCGGATGTACGGACACTACTGCGAGGCGAAGCGCTGGTCCATGGAGGTCTTCTCGCTCCACGAGGTGTTCGTGGGTGGAGGCGGCGGACGCACCTCGACCGGGTACAAGGAGATCCTCTGCCGGATCTCCGGGGAAACCGCCTACGCCTTCCTCCGTTTCGAGAGCGGTGTACACCGTGTCCAGCGCGTACCTCTCACCGAGGCGCAGGGGCGGATCCACACCTCGGCCGCCACCGTGGCGGTCCTGCCCGAGGCCGAGGAGGTGGAGGTCCACATCGACCCCGGCGATTTGAGGATCGACGTCATGCGCGCCGGAGGTCCGGGGGGTCAGTCCGTCAACACCACCGACTCCGCCGTCCGCATCACGCACATTCCCACGGGGCTCGTGGTGATCTGCCAGGACGAGAAGTCCCAGCACAAGAACAAGGCACGGGCCCTCCAGGTGCTGGCCGCCCGCCTGCTGCAGATCGAGCGGGACCGCCAGCAGGCCGAGGAGGCTGCGAACCGCCGAGCCCAGGTCGGAACGGGAGACCGTTCCGAGCGGATCCGCACCTACAACTTCCCCCAGAACCGCGTGACGGATCACCGCGTCAACCTCACCCTCTACCGGCTCGACGGGGTTCTGGAGGGAGATCTCGACGAGATCGTCACCGCGCTCCAGGCCTGGCACCAGGCCGAGCGTCTCCAGGACCAGGACCTGGACGGCGGCCTGTCCTGAACCCCGCCGTGCGCACGCTCGGCGACATCCTCCTCCTCTCCTCCCGGTTCCTCGGGCGCCGGGGGGTGACGCCCTCCCGGCTCGATGCCGAGGTCCTCGTGGGACACGCCCTGGGCCTGCCACGGCTACAGGTCTACCTCCAACACGAGCGGCTGCTCGCCGAGCCCGAGCTGGCTGCCATCCGGGCGCTGCTCCGGCGCCGGGCGGCCCGCGAGCCCGTTGCCCACATCGTCGGGAACAAGGAATTCTACGGGATTTCGTTCCGCGTCCGACCTCGCCTGATGGTGCCCCGTCCCGACACGGAAACCCTGGTGGACCGCTCACTCGACGAGATCCCCATCGACCGTTCCGACCCGCTCTACGTGGCCGACGTGGGATGCGGGACCGGCTGCGTGGGGCTCGTGCTGGCCCGGAAACGGTCGTGCGTCCGCCTGTACGCGGTGGACCTCTCCCCCGAGGCACTGGCGTGCACCCACGACAACGCACGGGACCTCGGCGTCAAGGACCGGGTGGCCCTGATCCGAGGGGACGGCCTCGACGCCATCCCAGAGGATCGCCCCGTGGACCTCGTCGTGTCCAACCCGCCCTACATCCCCACCCGGACCATCGGCACCCTCGAACCCGAGGTCTCCCTCTGGGAGGACCGCCGTGCCCTCGACGGCGGGCCCGACGGACTCGACGTGATCCGACGGGTCCTCGCGCGGTCGTCCGTGCGCGCCCGTAGCGGAGCCCTGGTCGAGATCGGACACGACCAGGGACCCAGCGCACTCGGGATCGCCCGGGATGCCGGGTTCTCGGAGATTCGCCTGCACGCGGACATGGCTGGGAGGGATCGGGTGCTCCAGGCGCGACGATAGCCTCGCGGACCGTGCCGTCCGAGACCAGGGGACGCCTACACCGTGGCGATCTTGCCCACGTGTGCCTGGGGCACCCGCCTCAAGGCCGTGGACTTGACGATCTCGGAGAGCACCACGGCGCCGCCCAGCATCTCGCGGATCTCCCGCCAGTCCTCCGATCGCGCGATCTTGCGCAGGACGAGCTCGGGCCGGAGGTAGAACGACACGTAGGCCCGGGTCCGGTACCGCCGGAGCGCTTCGGCCGTGAAGGTCTCGGTCTCCAGTTGAGGGATGGGTCCGCCTCCGTCCAGCGTGTACTCCCGCCACGGGTCTCCCTGGACGTAGCCCCGCTCCCGGGCGATCCGGTACAGGTCGGTGGCGGGGAGGATGGTGGCCACGGAGAACGAGGCCCAGTCCAGCCCGAGACCGCACGCGAACCGGATGGTCTCCTCGATGTCGTGGGCCGTGGCATCGGGGTAGCCGATCATGAAGTACCCACGGGTTTCGATGCCGGTCTCGCGGGCCTCCCGGAAGGCCTGCTCGGCCTGGGCCCGCGTGATCTGCTTGTTCATGATCTTGAGCAGGCGGTCCGTGCCGGCCTCCACGCCCATGTGGATGGACCTCAAGCCCGCTCGCTTGAGCGCGCGGAGCACCTCTGCGTCCACGGTGTCCACGCGCGCGCGGATGTTGAACTTGACCTTCAGGCCCCGGCGCAGCACTTCGTCCGAGAAGGCCATCATGCGAGCCTTCCCGATGGTGAAGGTCTCGTCGAACATGATGATCTCGCGGACTCCGAACCGCCGCTCGAGCCAGGCCATCTCCTCGACCACGTGTTCCGGGGATCGGAACCTCAACTTCTCCGAGTAGACCTGGGAGCAGTAGCCGCAGTGCCAGGGACAGCCACGGCTCGTGACCATGGTGGCCAACGGCTCGAGCACCGTGAGGCCGTGGTACCGTTCCATGGGCATCAGGTCGAAGGCCGTGAAGGGGTAGGCGTCCAGATCGCGCACCCAGGGACGGGGGGGGTTCCTCACGACCTCGCCGTCCGGCTTCCGGGCCAGCGTACCGGGGACGTCCCAGGGTTCTCCTCCGTGCGCCACGCGGTCGCAGATCGCGAGGAGCGTCTCCTCTCCGTCACCGACGACCGCGAGATCGAAGCAGTCCCAGGTGAGCGTCTCCTCGGGGTAGATGGACATGTGGGGTCCACCGACCACCACGATCGCCTTTGGAGCTGCCCTCCGGACCATCTGGGCGACCTGGATCACCGCCGGCCAGCCGAGCGTCTTGCAGGTGATCCCCACCACCTGGGGATCGAAGCTCCGGACGCGATCCTCGGCCTGGTCGACGAGCAGGTTCTCGGCGTGCAGGTCGAGGATGCCCACCGGGTAGCCCTCCCGCCTCAGGAGCGCAGCCAGCCCGCCGAGCGAGAGACTCGGGAAGAGGCCCATCTTTTCCGCCGCTCTTCGGGACATGGGCTGCTGGTCCGCGGCCTCGTGGTACTTCACGAAGAGCACGCGAGGGGTACGCATCGGGCGGGCCGATCGGTGGACGGGGCGGGGCCGGGTAGGCGCCATCGGGAACGGGGGCTCCTTGCGCGCGACGGGCAAGTGTAGCACCATCGCCCAGAGGTCCGCCTGCTGGCACCGCACCGGAGTCCGCATGACCCTCCCCCGCCTGCGATGTCTGCTCGCCGCAGCCGGCCTCCTGTCGGCCTGCTCCCGAGGGGACCCAGTCGAGGGGGACCTTCGAGATGCCGTTTTCATAGGCATCCCGGACGACGTACCCTCGCTGCTGCCCGTGCGTTCCCGCGCTCCGTCGGATGCCTGGATCCTGGACACCGTGACGTGGCCGCTCCTGTGGGCGACAGTCGACGGCGAACTCTCCTGGGAGCCGGCGCTGGCCGAGTCCTGGTCGCTCGCCCCGGACGGTCGGACCGTGCACCTCGCGCTGCGCCCCGGAGTGACCTGGGAGGACGGGGCCCCCGTCACCAGTCGGGACGTGGCGTTCTCGTTCGACCTCGCCGCGGATCCGGCGGTCGGAAGCCGTCTGGCCGACGGCCTGCGCGCCATCGATCCGCTCGCCCGGCCGGCCGTGGTGAGCGATCTCGATGTGGCCTTCAGGTTCCTCTCCCCCCGGCCCCTCCAGGCCGCACTCGCCGTGCTGGCGAGCGTACCCGTGCTGCCCCACCACGTGCTCGGGCAGGCCAACCGGGCCGCGCTGGCGCACCACTACGCGAACGGGCGACCGCTCGTGTGCGGGCCGTGGAGGGTGTCGCGCTGGCGGCCGGGCGACCGGTTGGTCCTGGAGGCCAACCGACGGTTCACCGGTCCGAAGGAGGACGCGGCGCACCTGACCCACGTGGTGTTCCGCGTTCTGCCCGAGTACGACGCGAGGCTCGACGCGCTCGAGAGCGGGGCGGTGGACGTGGTGCGCGACCTCCGCGTGGAGGACGCCGACCGCCTGGTGCGGACCCGACCCGAGATCGCCCTTCGACGCCGGGGATGGCGCACGCTGGCCTACGTGGGCTGGAACCTCGAGGTACCGCTGTTCGCGGACCCGGGGGTCCGACGGGCGCTCACCACGGCGGTGAACCGCGACGGCCTGGTGGACACGCTGCTGACGTCCCGGGCCACGGGCGATCGGTACGGTCGACCGGCGGTCGGGAGCGTGACGCCCGCGCTCGGTGGCGCACACGCGGACGAGATCGTGCCCATTCCGTACGATCCAGTGGCCGCCCGAACCGCGTTGGCCGAAGCGGGCTGGATCGATCGGAACGACGACGGCGTCCTCGATCGGGAGGGCCGCCCCTTCCGCTTCCACCTCCTCCTGCCGTCGGGCCTGCAGACGCGCGGGGAGGTGGCCGCCCGGGTTCGAGCGGACCTGCAGGAGGTGGGCGTGGACGCCGTGCTGGACTCCGTTTCGCCCACGATCTTCCAGGAACGTCTCCGCGACCGGGATTTCCAGGCAGTGCTTGGAGCCTGGTCCACCTCCCTGCCTCTCGACCTCTCGGCGCACTGGCACTCAAAAGCCGCCGGCACCCTCAACTTCGTTTCCTACGCAAATTCCGAGGTGGACGCCCTTCTCGACGCGGCATCGTCGGAGGCGGATCCAGAGCGGGAGCGAGCGGCCTGGAGACGACTCCAGGTCCTGATCTACCAGGACCAGCCCTGCACGTTCCTCTACTGGGCCGACGAGATCGTGGCCGTACATCGCCGGTTTCGCGATACGAGGGTGGACCTGGCCAGCCCCTGGGGACGCCTCGAGCGCTGGTGGGTTCCCCCCGAGGCAGTGCGGGATCCCTCCCAGGCCGAGGGGGATCCCTGACGCCGCGGGGGCCCCCCCCTCGCTTCGTGATAGAACGCTCGCCGCCCCAACCCGGGAGAGTCTCGTGACCGAGCCGTCCTATCGATCCGTGGTCGAGATGTTCCGCGAACGCGTACGCTCCACGCCCGACGGCCGGGCGATTCTGCACCGGACCGGTGAGGGATGGGGACACCTGACGTGGAGGGAGGTGGGGAGGCGCGTGCGGGCCCAGGCCTGCGGTCTCAAGGCCCTGGGCGTGGAGGAGGGCGATCGGGTCGTCATCCTGTCCGGAACCCGCCCGGAATGGGTGTTCGCGGACATGGCCATCCTCACCGCAGGGGCCGCCACCACCTCCATCTACCCCTCGAACACCCCCGCGGAGTGCGCCCACATCATCCAGGATTCCGGAGCGGTCCTGCTCTTCGCGGAGAACGAGGACCTGGCCCGCAAGGTTCTCCAGGTCCGCGCCGAGGTTCCCCACCTGCGCCGGATCGTCCTCTTCACGGGAAACTCGCCCGGCGAGGACACGGTGATGACGCTCGAGGACCTGGAACGGGCCGGAGCCGAGTGGGACCGTACCCACCCCGGGGAGATCGACCGCATCGGCGACGCCGTGGGTCCGGACCACGTGGCGACGCTGGTCTACACCTCGGGCACCACGGGGAAGCCCAAGGGGGTCGTCCTCACGCACGATGCCTGGGTGTACGAGGGTGAGGGCATGGAGCGAACCGAGATCCTGGAGCCCACGGACGTCCAGTACCTGTTCCTGCCGCTGGCCCACGTCTTTGCGAAGGTCGTCGAGATCGCGTTCATCCGCATGGGCATTCCCACCGTGCTCGACGGCAATCTCGACACCCTCATCGACAACCTGGCCTCGGTCCGGCCCACGTTCATGGCCGCGGTGCCCCGCATCTTCGAGAAGGTCTACAACAAGGCCGTGGCCAACGCGAGGGAATCGGGACGCGTCACGTGGACCGTGTTCCAGTGGGCGGTCGGAGTGGGGCGCCAGGTGAGCGCGATCCGGCAGCGGGGAGAGGAGCCCACGGGACTCCTGGCTGCCCGATACCGCGTAGCGGATCGACTCGTGTTCTCGAAGCTCCGCGCCCGGTTCGGCGGTCGCATCCGGTTCTTCGTGTCGGGCGGAGCGCCCCTGTCGCGGGAGATCGCGGAGTTCTTCCACGCTGCCGGACTGGTGGTGCTCGAGGGCTACGGCCTCACCGAGACCAGCGCGGCTTCGTTCGTCAACCGGCTCGTCCGCTTCAAGTTCGGCACCGTCGGACCGACGCTTCCCGGGACCCTCGTGCGGATCGACAGCGACGGAGAGATCCTCATCAAGGGCCGTGGCGTGATGCGTGGATACCACAACCTCCCCGAGGACACCGCCTCCATGTTCACCGAGGACGGGTACTTGAGGACCGGCGACGTCGGCTTCCTCGACGAGGACGGGTACCTCGTCATCACGGACCGCAAGAAGGACATCATCGTCACCGCGGGCGGAAAGAACGTGGCGCCCCAGAACATCGAGAACATGCTTCGGAACCGGTGCCCCTACGTTTCCAACGTGGTGGTGCACGGCGACCGGCGCAACTTCTGCACCGCGCTCGTGACGATCCAGGAGGAGAGCACCGCCCGCTGGGCCCGCGAGCAGCAGATTCCCTTCACCGACTACGCCTCGCTCGCCGCCCGTCCGGAGGTGAAAGCCCTCGTCCAGCAAGCGGTGGACGAGGTGAACGCCGAACTCGCCTCCTACGAGTCCATCAAGAAGTTCGCCATCCTGGACCACGACTTCACCCAGGAGAGCGGAGAGCTCACACCCAAGATGAGCGTCCGGCGGCGCGAGGTCGAACGGCGGTACCGGAAGCTTCTCGATTCCTTCTACAGCGGATCCCTCGAACGTCTCTGACCGGAGGACTCGTGGGGCCGAAGCACCCGCCCACAGCGACCTGGACGCCCGAAGCCCACATGGCCGAGGTCCTCGTGGCCCTCGGCTTCGACACGGACCCCGAGGCCGCCAGGAGCGCGGCCGGGTTCGTGGATTTCCTGTCCGGTCTCGCCCCCGGCCGAGCCGCGCCCGAACTCGAGATCCTGACGACCCAGTCCACGGATCCGGTCGTGTTGCGGGAGATCCCCTTCCAGAGCCTGTGCGCCCACCACCTCGTGCCCTTCCATGGCACGGCCACGATCGCGGTGCGGCCCGCGGGTCGGATCGCGGGGCTGGGTGGCATGGTCCGTCTCCTCCATCACCACGCGCTGAGGACCCAGATCCAGGAGCGCCTGGGCGCCACGCTGGCCTCGGACCTCCGCCTCCGTCTCGGAGCCGCTTGCGTGGGCGTGCGGCTCGTGGCCCGGCACCTCTGCCTGGAGATGCGGGGGGCGCGTACGCGCGCCGAGGTGGAAACCGTGGCCTGGGCCGGAGAAGCCGACGAACTCCTGCAAAGGCTGCTCCTTCCAGGGTAGGATCCACATCGGAGCGCCCCTTGCGCCTGTTGCCCCTCCTCCTCGTGCCCGGCTGCTGGCTCGACTCCGACGTGTGGGATCCTCCCGACGACACGGGTCTTTTCGAGATGGGGGACGCGGTCCGAATCCTCTTTCCTTCGGACGGGGACGTGGCCGAGAACCCCGTGACGTTCCGGTACCTCACCACCGAGGAGGCGGTCACCGTGGCCTTCTCCTGCGAGGGGTGGGGTCTCCAGGAAACCCCGATCCCCGTCGAGGCAGGCAGTCACGCCTTCACCTACGACTTCCTGGGCGCCAACCGCACCCGGACCGTGGTGCTCGAGGGGCACGACGCCGAGGGACGAATCGTGGCGCGCGACACGGTCGCGTTCATCCCCGACGAGGGTTGGCTTCCCCCCGAGACCGGCTTCAACCGGTACGTCGTGGAAGCCATCAACGACACCTCGTTGTACCCCAAGGACGGCACCTGGCCCTACTGCTGGTCGCACGACGGCGACGACTGCGGCGCGGCATGGGGCATGATCTGGGGCGGTGCCTACCTCGGGATGGACCTGTTCCCCGGCGGAGGCGACTGCTTCTGCTCGGGTCACACGCTGGAGATCTTCCTGGACGCCTACGAGCGCTGGCAGGGCCAGAACGACGCGCCCATCGACGATCCCTACGGCATGCTCACGGTGGACGACGTGGACGTGGGCGTGTTCTACCAGTGGTGGCAGGGGTTCGGCGCCGGCGACTTTGCCAGCGCCGCGCAGGCCTTCGAGGTCACGGGCATCGGTGTGCTGTTGCAGCCGGACGAGTGGGACACCGCCGTCACGGGCGACTTCGTGAACCTGTCCCGCTCGACCGGGAGTGGCCACTCCGTGATCCTCGTGGACTGGGTGTGGCAGAGGGACCGGATCGTGGGCCTCCGCTACTACAGCTGCAACGGGAGCGGAGACTCCCACCCCGATCCCGACGATCCCGACATCCAGTACGAGGTGTCCGGCCCGTCGTTCCGAACGGAGTGGTTCGAGGGGTACGGAGGAACGGTGCTCCCGGCGTACCTCTTCGTCGGACATCCCTGGGATCCGGCGGATCTGCGGTAGGCCTGGGGGGTCAGTCCTCGGTGACGACTCCGGTGGCGATGTCCACGAAGACGTGCCCAGTCGGGTGCGAGAAGGCGTACCGAACGTCCGCGATCGGCCACAGCGGGGTGTTGACCGACACGGCGTTGAAGGGCTGGAGCAGGCCGGCCTCCTCGACGATCTCGAGCGCGTCCCCGAGGTTCATGGTGCGCGGGATGGGCTCGTCCAGGACCCCGTAATAGGGGTCGACGTGGTAGATCGGCTCGGCGAAGCCCTCCGCGACGGTCCACCCGATCTCGATGCTCGAGCAGTCCGCCCCGTCGTTGGCCAGCAGGGCGAGCATCCAGGTGTCGAAGTCCTCTGCGAGGGTCGACCCCGCCGTGCCGGCTGCACCGGTCCTGCCCGCCGCGTCCAGGAGCACGGCATCGGGCCAGGTGACCCGCGCGATGTCCTCGGCCGCGGCCATGAGGGCCAGGGCGTCGCCAGCCTGGACCGCGTCCTCGGGGTCGGAGGTGTCCTGCGAGTGGGTGTCCTCGGGGTCGGAGGTGCATCCCCCGAGCAGGAAGAGGAGGAGGAAGCGTTGCATGGGACCTCCAGGGGAGGCGCCGTCCGTGTCCCTTCGTTCCTCACCCACAGGATGTCGCGACCCGAGGCGACCGTCAACGGGAACCTGCCCTGGCAGGAGCCTCTACGGTTCGTCCAAGGCCTTGCGGCGGGCGTACCGGAACACGCAGGCCACCTGGTCGGCGGTTTCGGGCCCACAGCCCCGCACGTCCCGGAAGACCCGGATGGCCTCGCCGGGCTTCAGCCCGGCCCGGACCAGCACGCATGCAGCGAACAGGCCGGTGCGGCCGCACCCGGCGACGCAGTGGACGAAGGCAGGTTCGCCTGCGAGGAGGCCCCGATCCACCTGCTCCACCGCAGCGTCGAAGAAAGCCTCTTCCGAGGGGATGCCGCCGTCCTCCATCGGGACGTGCAGGAAGTCCCGGCCGAAGCGGGTGCGCGCTGCCGGGAGGTAGCCGGCGAGGTTCCACAGGTCTTCGAGATCCTCGGAGGGGACCAGGCAGACCAGCCGCCGCACGCCCTGGTCCACGAGACGGTCGAACTCGGAACCCAGGGCCTCGGGATGGCGCCAACCCGGCAGGTGCCCGGCGAGCAGCGGTACGGGCCGGCCCGGAATCCGCAGGAGAGACGGCGTTGGGTGCACCTATCTCTTGGCCTGCGCGTTGGCCTGGAGGGCGGCGAGGATGTGGCAGATCCACCCCAGGAGCCCTCCGGATCCGAGCCACAGGCCGGGCGTCACGATGAGCCAGAAGATGCCCCACACCCAGTGACCGGTGTAGAACTGACCCACCCCGGGTACGAGCAGGCTCAGCACGGCGGCGAGAGCGGGGTCCTTGGCGGAACGCATGGCACCTCCTGTCCGGGCAAGGCGGACCGGTCCTACGACCGGAGCGTCCTGCGTATTGCCTTCCCGCGTCCGGCGCCGCCCAGCCCATGCCGGCATCCGGGGACGGCGATAGGCAGGGCGGGATGTTCGTCCTGGGCCTCTCAGCCTTCTACCACGACAGCGCCGCCGCCCTCCTGCGCGACGGCGAGTGGGTGGGCGCCGCGAACGAGGAGCGGTTCACGAGGGTCAAGCACGATGCCGGCCTTCCGGTCCAGTCCATCCGGTACGTGCTCGCCGAGGCCGGAATCCGAGCCTCGGATCTCACGGCAGTGGCGTTCTACGACAAGCCGATGCGCAAGTTCGAGCGCCTGATGGCCTCCCAGGTCCACCACTTCCCCCGTGGGGCGCGCTCGCTCCTCCACGGCCTCCCCAACTGGGTGACCACCAAGCTCAGGCTCCCAGCCCTGCTCAGGCGGGAGTTCGACTACCGGGGCCCCATCCTCTACGCGGACCACCACCTCTCGCACGCCGCGAGCGCCTTCTACTGTTCGGGTTGGGAGGAGGCCTCGATCCTCACCGTGGACGGGGTCGGCGAGTGGTCCACCGCCACGTGGGGCACCGGCAGGGGCCTCGACATCGCACTCCAGGGCGAGATCCGGTTCCCCCACTCGCTCGGCCTCCTCTACTCGGCGTTCACCTGGTATCTCGGCTTCAAGGTCAACAGCGCCGAGTACAAGGTCATGGGACTCGCGCCCTACGGTGAGCCTCGGTACGTGGATCGGATCCGGCAGATGATCCAGGTGGCGCCCGACGGGTCCTTTCGCCTCGACATGCGCTTCTTTGAGTGGGACCACGCGATGCGGATGTGCAGCCCGTCCTTCGAGGCCCTGCTGGGCCAGCCCCCGCGGTCGCCGGAGGGAGGCCGGCTCGAAGCCTTCCACAAGGACGTGGCACGCTCCCTCCAGGAGGTCGTGGACGACGTCATGGTTCGTCTCGCCACCGGGATCGTGCAGCGGACGGGGATTCCGCGTCTATGCCTGGCGGGGGGCGTCGCCCTGAACTGCGTGTCCAACGGACACATCCTGCGCCGCGCGCCCGTGGAGGACCTCTACGTACAGCCCGCGGCCGGCGACGCGGGAGGCGCCATGGGATCGGCACTGTGGGCCTGGCACGCGCTCCTCCGGAAGCCTCGCCTCCCTCGGTTGCCCACGGTCTACCTGGGTCCGGGCTTTACGGACGTCGAGATCCGGACGGCCCTCGACCACCACGGCGCGGTGTACCGTCGGTGCGAACGGCAGGAACTCCTCGACGCCGTGGCAGACCGCATCGATCGCAGGCGCGTGGTCGGCTGGTTCCAGGGACGCATGGAGTGGGGCCCGCGGGCGCTCGGTCACCGCTCCATCCTCGCGGATCCCCGCGACCCCGAGATGCGCGACACGCTCAACTGGAAGATCAAGAAGCGCGAGGGATTCCGGCCTTTTGCCCCGACCGTGCAGGAGGAGCGGGTCGAGGAGGTTTTCGACCTGGACCGGCCTTCCCCCTACATGCTGCTGGTCGCCCAGGTGAAGCCCCACATGGCTCTACCGGCCATCACCCACGTGGACGGATCGGCCCGCATCCAGACGATCCGACGTGACGACGATCCTCTCTACTACGATCTCGTCGAGACGTTCCGCCTGCGGACCGGGTGCCCGGTGGTCGTGAACACCAGCATGAACGTGCGCGGGGAGCCCATCGTGTGCACACCCGAGGAGGCCTTCCTGTGCTTCATGCGCACGGCCATGGACGACCTCGCGATCGGCCCTTTCCTCCTGGCACGGGAGGACCAGCCGCACCTCCTTCTTCCCGAGCCCGAGGCTGTCTTCGGATTGGACTGACGCGCGCCTCCTCCTCCCGGGCCCCGCACCCCCTCGGCGCGTCTCTCCGGATGCCCGGACGGGGAAGGGGGCCATGGGGTCCGGTCGGTTCAGCCCCTGGCTGCGCCCGTGGCGTGTTCGCCCCGGAGTTCGCCTGAGCCCTCGAGATCGGCCAGGGAGGTTTCCAGGGCGGCCAAGGGATCGGAAGGCAGGGCCGCCCGAGCCGAGGCGACGGCCCGGGCGGCCGCGGGATCGAGGAAGCGCCCGAGACGGGGCGTGACGGTCTGGAGGAGGTCGATCGAGGGAAACAGGCCGGCCCGGGCGATGCCCTCGTTCAGGACGATCTCGGTTCCGGCGGTGGGCCGGAAGGCGTCGGCGAGGGCATCGTCCAACCGGCTCTGAGGGTGCGTGGTCACCGCCGCCACGACCGTCACGGCTCCGGCTCCCTCGAGCCGGCGCGCGGTGGCCAGGAGGCGCCGGGGTCGAGTGAGCGCACTCGGAGACAGGTCCTGGCCGAGTTCGCCGTTCAACTCGCCGGAGGCTCGGGCCAGCGAGGTCAACGAGTCGACCAGCAGGACGACCGAACGACCCGCCTCGGCCAACCGGCGCACGCGCTCGATGGTGATGTCGGCGGCCTGCACGTGGCGAGAGGCATCCTCGTCGAACGTGGTCGCCACGACCTCAGAATCCGCGGCCTCGCGGATCTCGGATACCTCCTCGGGCCTGGCGCCGATCAAGAGGAACACCCGCACGATCTCGGGCTGGCCCAGGCGCATCCCGCGGGCCACCTCCAGGAGGAGGGAGGTGGCACCCGTTCGAGGAGGGGCCAGCACGAGGGCGCGATCTCCCAGTCCCACCGGGGCGAAGCGATCGAGCATCCGGCCTCCGGGGCCCCCGCGTCCGAGGTGGAGCGGCCGGTCGGGAGGAAGCGCAGGGAGGTGCTCGAACACAATCGGCCGAGGGCGGACCTCCGGGTCGATGCCGTTGACCCGCTCGACCTTGTAGAGGGCCAGGTACCGTTCGGTTTCCTTCGGGGAGCGGACGCGACCCTCCACCACGTCGCCGGTGCGGAGGTGGAAGCGCCGGATCTGGGAGGGAGAGACATAGATGTCGTCCGCACCCGGCAGGTAGGACGCCGCGGCGGTGCGGAGGAACCCGAAGCCGTCGGGAAGGGTCTCGAGAACGCCCTCGCCGCGGAACATGGCGCCGCGTTCGAGGCTGTGGGTCAGCACCTGGAACACGAGCTCCTGGCGGGACAGGCTCGTGGGGCGTTCGATCCCGAAGCGCTCGGCTGCCTGGACGAGATCCGCGGTGGACCGGGAGCGGAGGTCGAGGAGGACGCTGTCCATGGACGGTGGCGCGGGGGGGAGGCGCAGGGGGGACGAGGGGAGGAAGACGCGTATCATCCCACCGCGCAGGGCGCCCGTCGAGGGCGTTCCCCGGCTGGAGTGACCCCACCTTCGGTGCACCCGCGGAGAGGGCGGCGCGGCCGGGCCGCCAACGATGCCGCCCGACCCCTGCCCGTCGCACCTTCAGCCGTTCCGCGGCCTGTTCACGTTTCGAAAGGGGGCAACGCGGTGCGTTCCCCAAAACGGGTCACCTGCGGCGGCCGCCCTCCCCAGGACGGGGGGTGCCGTGCGAACCGGACAGCCACCTTCTCAGCGCTTCGAGTTCGGGGTTTCGGGGAAAGCGGACCCGCGCGATCTCCAGCACGGCGCGGGCCAGGTCCTCCTGGTCGCGGGAGGCGAGCTTGCGGACCTCCTGCGAGAGCGCGTAGGGGTCCGAAGCCAGGCCGCTGGCCAGGGCCCGGGGCGTCTGGTGGTTCTGACGGCGTGCGAGGCAGACGGCACGACGGGCGGCGCGTGCCCGTTCCCCGAGCACGGAGAGGGACGCGCTCACGTCCGCGGGGATGCGATCGGGCACGTCGGCGGTGAGGGCCTCGGCCACGTCGGCGAGGTGGGGATCCCCCAGGTCGAGGCACAAATCCAGCGCGAGTCCAGCGGCCTCCACGCGGGAGCGGTGGTCCCGGGGGTCGGCGGCAACCGCGGAGAGCAAGGTTCCGAGTGCGTTTCGGGAGGTGTCCACGACGAACCTCCTGCAGCGCCGGAATCTCGAGGGGCCTCGGGTTAGGGCTTCGTGCCGATTGACGAGCGCCCTGGGCGCCGCGCAGGGTTCGACATGGATCCTACGACATCCGACGCCTTTGGGAGGATGCAGGCCCGCGTGGCGGCGCTCTCCCCCCGCGACGCCCCGACCCGCATCTCCGGGCTCAAGCGCGAGATCGAGCGTCACAACTACCTTTATCACACGTTGGACGCTCCGGAGATCCGCGACGAGGACTTCGATCTCCTGTTCGCGGAGCTCGAGGCCCTGGAGGCGCGTTTCCCCGATCTGGCGTCCCCGGACAGCCCGACGCGGAAGGTGGGGGGCACGGTGCTCGAGGCGCTCGTGAGCGAGCCCCACGAGACCCCCATGCTCTCCCTCGACCTCCACTACGTGGACGCCTCGTGGGACGATCCAGACATCCACCCCCACTGGATCCACGTCTTCAACCGGACCCTGCACGAGAACCGGGAGGGATTTCTGGGGGACGAGATGCCCGAGGTGGTCCGGTTCGTCGCCGAGCCCAAGCTGGACGGTCTGGCCATCGAGTGCCTCTTCCGGGACGGCGCGTTCGTCAAGGCCCGCACCCGAGGCGACAAGGTCGTGGGGGAGGTCGTCACCCACACGGTCGGGACGGTGCGGAACCTGCCCCGGAGGCTGGCGGGTCCCGCGCCCGGACTCGTGGTCGTACGCGGTGAACTGGTCCTCCCCAAGGCCGATTTCGGACCCTGGAACGACCGACGGGTGCAGAGGGGCGAAGCGCCGTTCGACAACACCCGCAACGCCGCGGCGGGCGTGGTCCGGCAGCTCGACGCCCGCGCCGCCCGGGATGCGCCGCTGCGGTTCTACGCCCACTCCCTGGGTGCCTGGGAAGGGGAGGGGGAGCCGGACAGCGAGTGGGCCGTGATCCAGGCCTTCGAGGCGTGGGGGTTCGCCACGACCGGGCACGAGCAACCCTGCGAGGGGGTCCGCGAGGTGATCGACTACGTCCGATCCTACCGCGCTGGAAGGGCAGGGTTCCCGTTCGACACCGACGGCGTGGTCGTGAAGATCGACGACCGCACGTTGCAGCGCCGGATGCCCGACAAGGAGGGTCGGAGCCCCCGGTGGGCGCGGGCGTTCAAGTTCCACCAGCGGCCCGAGACCACCGTGCTCCGGGCCGTGGAGTTCTCGGTGGGGCGCACCGGCGCGGTCACGCCGGTGGCCCATCTCGATCCCGTGCGGGTTCACGGGGTCACCGTCTCCCGGGCCACCCTCCACAACGCCGCGCAGATCGAGCGCCTCGACCTGCGCTTGGGAGACACGGTGGAGGTCGTCCGGGCAGGGGACGTGATCCCTCGGGTCGCCCGGGTGGTGCCGGACTCCCTCCACGCCATGCGCCCGCCGATCGTCTTTCCCACCCGGTGCCCCTCCTGCGGCGCACCTCTGGTCCGGGACGTGGACGCATCCACCGGTGAAGCCGATGCCGTGGCTCGCTGCCCCGACACACTCTCCTGCCCGGCCCAGATCCGGACCACCCTGGAGCACTGGGGCAGCCGCGGCGCCCTGGCCATCGACGGCCTCGGTGAGCGGTTGGTGGACCAGCTCGTCTCCACGGGCATGGTGGTCCGGCCGTCGGATCTCTACCACCTGGACCGCGACGCCCTCGCGGCCCTGGACCGGATGGGGCCCAGGTCCGCGGACAACCTGCTCGCTGCCATCGAGGCCAGCAAGAACGCCCCCTTGGGTCGGGTACTCTACGCCCTCGGCATCCGGCACGTGGGCGAGGCCACCGCGCGTGACCTCGCACGCGCCATGGGCAGCCTCGACCGCTTGATGGCCGCCACTCTGGACGACCTGGCCCAGGTCAAGGCGCTGCGGGGCGATGCAGCCTCTTCGGTCGCCGACTTCTTCGCCCGGCACGACGTCCGCCAGGAGATCGAGCGCCTGAGGAAGGCCGGGGTTCGGTTCCCGGACGAGATCGTTTCGGTCCCCGACCGGACCGAGGGCACCCTGGCGGGCCGGACGTTCGTGCTCACGGGCACACTGTCCGCGCCCCGCGAGGTCTTCGCCGCCCGGATCGAGGCGGCGGGTGGCCGCGTGGCCGACTCGGTCTCGAAGCGGACGAGCTACCTGGTCTCGGGGGACGCCTCCGGGTCCAAGCTCCAGAAGGCCCTGGACCTGGGCGTACCCGTGCTGGACGAGGCGGCGCTGCGCGCCCTGCTCGAGGGGATCGAGTAGGCGGTCCCCCATGGAAACCCAGAGGACGCGGCGCTACCGGGTCGTGCCGAGGCTGCCGATCTTGCCGCTGTCCAGCATCTCCTTCACGTCGTCGGCGAGGGATCTCACCCCATCCTGGAAGCTGGGGATGAAGATGTAGGCAGCGGCCACGATGGCGATGACGATCACCGAGATGAGAAGCATGTACTCGACGGTGCTCTGGCCTCGATCCTCGCGGGCCAGGCGGGTGAGGACGCGCATGGGAGGCTCCGGGGTGACGGGGATGGGGGGAGGGGAATCCGCATGGAATCCCAGGGCAAGGAGCATGCCATCGGTCGAGGGAACGCGAGGGCGGCAGGGAGAAGGGCCTGTCTCCTTCTTTCGGGCCCGATCAAAACGGCCGGGGGGGGCCCCGGGAAATGCCCCGTGCCTGCCCCAGGCAGGTGCGGCGGTGCGGCAACGCTGTCGCGGTGACATGGATCGAAAGGTCCGTGGCCGTCGGAAGCGTCGAGGATCGCGGGAACCCTACACCGCCCTGGCCGGAACGGGCTTGCCCCGCACGAGGACCACGCGGGCGTCCTCGGGGCCCGTGACCTCCACGGGGGATCCGGCGTGCTCGACGCCGACCTTCCAACGGCGGGCTCCGTCCGGAACCGTGCCGTCCGTGCGGACGAACCCGGGCAGAGTTCCGCGGCGCCACCGCTGGTAGTGCGGAGAGCAGAACCCCTTGGACCGATAGACACCGCCACAACCCGGAACCTGGCACACGGCTCCGTCGGCGGACTTCGCCGGGGTGGAGGAGACGGCCGGACGCGCATCCCGGGAACGGGCTTCCGCCAGGGCGTGCGCGGTTTCCTCGGCGTGGTGCTCCAGCGTCGCGATGCGTTGCTCGAGCGTCGCGGTCCGTTGCTCCAGTTCCTGGAACCGGCGGCGGAGCGCCTCCACCTCGCCCGAGGAGACGAGGTCCTGGTCGTGGAGCACGTCGACGACGACGGTACGGATGCGCTCCTCTACGAGGTTCCTCGCCGGGCCGGAAACCACCTGGGTGAGACGTTCGCGCAGGGTCACTGAAACCTCCGTAAAAGGGAGAGAAGACGGGGTAGGAACACCCTACCACGCCGCCCTTGCCACGGCACCGGTCAGCGCGAGGAACGAGAGCGCGGTGACCGCCCAGGCCGCGCACGGCGTCGGGTGGAGCTCGGACAGGGCGCGGCGCCGCAGGAGGAACTCGTCGTCCATCTCGCGCCGAAGGGCGGGCGGGACGTCCGGGTGCCATCGCTGGTCTCTCAGGAGCGCCAGGGCGGTGTCGGAGTGGACGCCAAAGGCCACGAGGCCCAGGAGGGCCGCACCAGCGGCGAGTACCGGGGGACCCCACCGTCCGTCCGTCCACAGCGCGACGCCCACCAGCACCCCCACCTCGACGATGCCCAGTCCGAGGAGCACGGCACCGGCCCAGCGCGCGCGCGCGTGGGAGACGGCGGTACGTACGGCCAGGGCTCCCTCAGGAGCGTTCAAGGCCACCTCCGAGGAGGAGCCCGTGGAGGATGACGTCCACGCCATCCGTGGCGAGCCGTGGCACGTCGAGGCGGATGCCCGCGGCCGCCTGCCCCGAGAGACCGTCCACGAGGCCCTTGAGGAGGACCGCGACCGCCTGGGGATCCACCGGGCGGATGAGCCCCTCCGACACCCCCTGGGCGACGACCTGCGAGATGCCCTGGACGAAGCGGTCGTGGATGGCGCGCAGGTGCTGCCGGACGCCGTCGTCACGGATGGCCATCTCGGTCATGAGCAGGAAGAAGCGGGGAGGATCCTGGATGGCGGTGAAGTACTCCAGGTAGTCACGTCCCAGGCGGAAGAGCTTCATGGTGGAGGGAATCGCGGCGTTCTCGGCCTCGAGCAGGATCTGGAGGGTCCGCTCGTACTCCTCGTCCACCAGGGCGTCGAACAGGGCCCGTTTGCTGGGAAAGTAGAAGTAGAGGGCACCTTTGGAGAGATCTGCCCGTCGGGCGATGTCCTCCACCCGTGCAGCCAGGTAGCCACGCTCGATGAAGATGCCGCGGGCGGCCGACAAAATCTGGAGCCGTCGCTCCGCCTCGGGAACGTGACGCGTCATGGCACGCGTGTAGCCCGCCCGGCGGCCCCCGGCCCGTCGGCCGGCGTCGCACGTGCCCGGGTCACTTCATCTGGTTGGCGATCCGTTTCAGCTCCCGCACGTTCGGGATCTCGAACAAGCTGCCCCTCTCGGCGAAGGCCGAGAGCCGTTGGATCTGCCGGAGCACCTCGCCCCACTGGTAGGCCTTGCCCCAGACGGCGTCCAGCGTGCGACGATGGAACAGGCGGACGCATCGATCGGAGGCGAGGCGCCGCAGGATCGCCTTGGGGAATCGATTGAAGAAGGTGAGGAAGAACAGAAAGTTCAGGTAGGAGGGCTGAGGGGTGTGAAAGGGCTTGCGGTAGATCTGCGCGATCTCGTCGGTCACGATCCCGTCCTCGACCGCCCGTCGGAAGAGCTGGGTTCCGGGATAGGGAACGAGTGAGGAGGGAAGCAGGTTGTAGGGGACGGGCAAAGACCAGAGCAGGTGCAACGTCTCCAGCGCATCCTGGGTCGTCTCCCAGGGATTGTCGAGGATGACGTGGTAGTCCGGAACCTGGGTCTGTCGGGCATGCCGGGCGATGAGGCGGGCCGCCCGGGTGGTCTGGGCGTTGGTCATGTCCCGACGGTACATCTTCATGATCGCGGGAGACCCCGTCTGGATGCCCAACTCTGTGAACACCAGCCCGGCATCCACCGCCGTCGCGAGGGTCTCCTCGTCGATGTCGGCAGGCGAGCACTGGGCGCGAAACGGAAGCCCGATCTCCCGCTTCCAGGCGTCGGCGAACCTCGAGATCTCCCCCGTGGAGGTGGAGAAGAAGACGTCGTCCTGGAAGTGGACGATTCCGATCTCGGGGAAGGACCGCACCACGGAGCGGATCTCGGCGACGAGGTGCGGCACCGATCGCCGCCTCGAGAGGCGCTGTCCCCGGTAGAGCGCGTGCTGGAAGGACACGCCGCAGAACGCGCACCGGTGGGGGCAGCCCCGCGTGGCCATCGTCTTGTAGGCCAGCCGGAGGGCTCCCGATCGATCGACGTAGCGAGGTCCGACGTCCCGGAACCGGGCTCGGTCCAAGCGGACGAGGTGCGTCTGGCGGTCGTTCCAGGACCAGTCGTCGTGGAAGTCGAAATCGATGAAGGGAAGGGTGTCGAGGTCCTGGATGAGCGGGCGGAGGGGGTTGCCCACCACCCGTCCGTCGGGCCTGCGGAACCAGAAGTTGCGGATGTGCCAGGGGTCCTTCCCGTCCTCCAGGCACGACACGAGCTCGAGGAGTGCGTCCTCGCCCTCGCCCACGCAGACCATGTCCACGAAGTCCAGGGCCTCGAGGGGCATCGCGGTGGGATGGAACCCCCCCCAGACGATGGGCTTCCCGGGGAACCGCCTCTGCACGGCCCGGGTGACCTGGACCGCGGAGTCGAACATGGAGGACAGGAAGGAAACCCCCACGAGATCGCAGTCGGCCACCTTCTCCAGCACGTCTTGCACGAGCGACTCGGGGTGCTGCGCGACGTGGGCCCGATCGAACCGTGCGCCGTAGGTGTCGGCGGGCAGGAGGATCAGCCTCGTGTCGTGACCGTGTACGCGCAGGCTGGACGAGAGCGCCCGGATGCAGGGCGCGTAGTGGTCCATCGGCGTGGGGTTGACGAGAGCGACCTTCATCGGGTTCGGTCCACCGGGGCGGGCAGGATACCCGCGGGGGAGGGCTCAGGCTACGGCGCGGGCGGAGGCCCGCCGGGTCCGTTCCGAACGTGGGCCGCCAGCCGGAACGCCGCGGGCACCCCCAGGAGGCGGGCCAGGGCAACGTACGTGAACCCTCCACCCGCGACGACGGCCAGCAGGCCGAGGCCGTGCGAGACCGGGCCCAGGAGGTGAAGCACCGTCGCCATGCCCCCCGCCGCCGCACCGATCCGCAGATGGTGCGCCCAGAGGACACGGGGGAGGGCTCCGATGCGGGACCGCAGTCCGGCGAGCAGGACGGCGACCTCGACCGTGACGAGGACTGCGTGAGACAAGGGCAGTCCCGCGATGCCCAGCCCGGCCGGGTAGACCAGCAGGAGCGCGACCGGGAGCTTGAGCGCCATCGTCGCGAGGGCGACGGTCATGGGAAAGACCGGTCTGCCCACCGCGTAGTAGGCCGGCAGGAGCACCCGCTGGATGCAGATCCCCCAGGTGGCGATGGCGTACATGCGGAGGAGCGCGGAGGTGGCGATGGTGTCGTCCGCGGTGAACGCACCCCGCTCGTAGACGAGCGCCACCAGCGGGTCGGCGAGCATCCAGAGGCCCACCGCGGCCGGCACGACGAGGAACGAATCGAGTGTGAGGGCCTCGCCGAGCACTCCGGACATCGCATCCCGCCGGCCGCGGGCTGCGAGCGTGGAAAGACCCGCGAGCGTGGCGACTCCGACCGAGGCCGCCACGATGGAATTGGGCAACTGCACCAGGCGGAAGGCATAGTGGAGGTACGAAACCGGACCGTCGCCGAAGCGGCTCGCGATCTGGCTTTCCACGGCGAGGTGGACCTGTACGCTCACCACGCCGACGAACGCGGGCACCAGGAACGCGAGGCACCGTTTGAGGTGCGGGTGTCCGCGAAAGGTGGGTCGAAACCGGAACCCCTCCCGCCGGAGCGCCGGGATCTGAACCAGGATCTGGCCCAGTCCTCCTCCAAGTGCGCCCAGGGCCACGGCCACGACGGCGGGCTCGCCGGTCCAGGCCTCGAAGGGACGGGCGAGCAGGCACGCCGCGATGACGGCGAGGTGGACCGAGGCCGGGGCCACCGCGGGCAAGAAGAATCGTCCCCGCACGTTGAGCATGCCCATGGAGAGGCTGGCGAGGCTCACCAGGGCGAGAAAGGGGGAGAGGACGCGCGTGAGACGGGCCGAGAGCGCGAACTTGTCCGGATTCTCGGCGAATCCCGAGGCAATGACCCACACCCAGCCGTCGGCGAGCACGAACGTGCCCACCGTGACGCATCCGAGCACCACGAGGAGAACGCCCAGGAAAGCGCTCGCGAGGCGAAAGGCGGCCTCCCGTCCCTCCGCCTGCCAGGTGCCCGCGAACACCGGCACGTAGAGGTTGGCGAGCGAGCCCTCGGCCAGGAACTCGCGAAAGAACTGGGCAGCCCGGAATGCGGCGTTGTAGGCGTCCGTCGCCAGCCCGGCTCCCAGAACCGAGGCAAAGGTCATCTCTCGCACGATGCCCGTCCCACTCACCACGGACGCCGCAGCAGCGGTGACGAGGGCATTCCGGCTCACGTGCGTGACGGGCGGTGGCGGGGAGGCCATGCCGACACGCTATCGTCGGCCCGAAGGCGGTGCCCGGCGGAACGCTCCGACACTTGCCCTGACCGGGGAACCGAGGGATGTTGTCAGGCCCCCGACGAGGGAATGAACCCCTCATGCAGTGGATGAAGGATGAGGTCCGTGCCGGAACGAACGTGCGCTGCCCTTCTCGCCCTCGCGCTGCCGGTCACGGCCTTTGCGCTCCTTCGGATCGTGGGTCCGGACCTCGGGGACCGGGGAGGGGAACCTTGGGGCGCGGCTCTCGTAGATCTCGTCGCCGTGGGCATTCCAGCCGGTCTCGGCCTGGCGATGGGACGACGTGGGGGCCTCGATGTGGGACTGGGCAGGCCGAGCGGATGCGCGCTCCTGGCCTCGGTCGCGGTCGGGCTGGGGCTGCCGGGCCTCGGAGGCCTGGTCCCGCTCTTCCTGGGGCCGACCTCGACCATCGCCGTGTCACCCGCGCCGATCCCCGATCTCCTCCTGGCGTCTGCGGTCGTACCCGCCGTGTGCGAGGAGATGCTGCTTCGGGGCGTGGTGCTCGGCGCGCTCTTGCGGATCGGCCCGGGGTGGATGGCGATCGCCGCAGCGGCGTTGGCCTCGGGAGCCCTCCACGGCACGGGGGTCGCACAGGTTTCCGCCGTCGCCCAGGGGGCCGTGCTCGGCCTGCTCGCCTGCCGCGCGCACTCCGCCTGGCCCGCCGTACTCGCCCACGCGCTGTCCAACGCAGGCATCCTGGTCGTGGCCACGGCAGGGATCGCGCTCCCGGCCCCGGTCCTCCTGGCAGGGGCCGCGATGGGCCTCACAGCGGCCTTGTGGGCCGGCCGATCGGCATTGCGTCGTCCGCCGGGCGCCGACGATGGAGACGCGACCCGTGCGACCCCTCCACCGGCGGGTGCTTCCCCACCGCCGCGCATCATGTGAGAATGCACGGTACAGGTGACACATGAAACCCGTCATCGAGCAGCAGGACTTCCTGGTCCTCTCGGCGTCCATCAACTACCAGCTCTCCGGCGATCCGGTGAACTGGCCCGCCATCCTCGCCCTGTCCGTGGGATCCGACGACAGCGCGGAGGACGATCTCCTCGTCGATCTGCTCGCCTGGCTGGGGGATGCCTACGGTGGGGACAAACGTCGCCTCGGACCCTTCGCGGTGATCCATCCCATCCGGAGTGCGGCCCTGTACCGCCGCGCCTCGGATGCGCGGATTCTCCACGAGCTCGCGGTGGCCATGCTCCACGACAAGGACGAAGACCTCACGCGGGATCGCTACAGCCCCGAGAAATGGGCCCGCCTGGAGGCCTCCTACCGCGAACTCCTGGACCGAATCGGCCCGGAATGGGAGGTGGAGCGACAGGTCTCCGTCCTCGCGCGCCGCCCCAACGAGCGGTACTACACGTACCTCGGCCGCATCCTGGACGCATCGGAGTCGCTGCCCGAGCTGATCGCGGTGAAGCTGGCCGACCGCCTGGACAATACGCTCGACATGACCATCGACATCCAGACGGCGGCATCTCGATACAACTGCTTCGAGGCCATTTTCGACATCATGTTCGCCGTCGCGAGCCCCGCGGGGAACCAGCGGCTGCGCCATCCGGTCCGCGGCAAGATGAACGGTGCGAAGCGGCTGTACCAGCTCTTCAAGAACGTGGTGGTGCTGTCCCTCCTGCGCATTCGGAAGAAGGACGCCTACGACGCCACCACCATGGCGCTGTTCGAGTCCCTGGCCCTCGCGAGCCAGCGCCAGGCCCAGAGCATCCTGCTCCACCTCTTCCTGTACCACATCACGGATTTCGCCGCCCAGCGCCGCTTGCTCGAGGAAGCCCGCGTCTACTGCCAGACCGAGTCCATACGGAGGGTCACCGGTCTCAAGCACCGATCCCGTCTGGACGGTTTCCTCACCAGCCGGTTCTCCCCCGAGGACAAGGTGGAGCTCGAGCGCCGCCTGGCCGATCTCTACCAGGACAAGGAGCTGATGGCGGTGGGTGCCGTGGCCCTCATGGCGATCTTCGCGGGGTTCCAGTACCACCCGGACTTCTACATCGAGGGCATCTCGGAAGCCGGACTCCACGAGGAGCGGTGAACCGAACGCGTCGCCGAGCCGGGCCCGTCAGCGGGGTGCGCACAGGCCCAGGGCAGAGTCGCACAGGACGACGACGGATCCCCCCGAGGGAACGTCCACGACTCCGGCGCGCGCCGGGGTGTCCGTGCCCGGGAAGCGGGCCCAGATCTCGTAGCGACCCGGCTCGAGCGGATCGCCGGGCGAGAAGCGGACGCCTCCCGAGGCGAGTTGCACCGTGACGGCGTCGCCCTCGACGGCGACCGTGCCGGGCTCGGCGGTCACCGTGCTCCGCAACGCCTCGATGGCAGAGCGACGCTCCTGCGAGTGATCCGCAGGGAGCTCGGCCGGCCTGGCCGGGGGAGTGACCTCCGCTGGCGCGGGGGTCTCGGAGGGTGCTTCGGGAGGCGGTGTGCGAGGGGTCGGGGCCGGAGTCGGCGCGCGATCGGCGGTCTCGGACCGCTCGGGTGCCCTGGCGGAAACCGGAGCCCGGGCAGGAGCCTTCGCGGGAGCAGGCGTGCTGGCCGTCGTTCCGGACGCCCCCTTTGCGTGGGCGACGGTCGTAGAAGGCGGTCCGGACGACGCGGGAGGCATCGGCCCGCCGGGTGGGGCGACCTCGGCGGGCAGGACCTCCTCGCTGAGCCCACCGGACCTCGGGAACAGCACGACAGCCACGGCCAGGACAGCCAGGAGGCCTGCGGCCGCCAAGATCCAGGTGCGCATGGGAAACGTCGGCCTGCGGTCGGGGTGCAGGGGTCGAGGGCCCGACCCCCGGACGTCTTTCGAGGCGCGCTCGTCGCTGTCCAGGGAGTCGAGCGAGAGACGGACACCCGCGACCGGGCCCGTGCGGTCGTCGTCGAACGCGAGATTCACGGGCACGATGGGTTTCTCGTCGAACGCGAGGGGTTCCCGGGGTACCGACGTGGCGTGCCCGGTCCACGAAGGCGGCGCGCTGCCACGAGGCGGCTGGGAGGACGTGTTCGGCGCGAGGGTGACCCCCTGCGGAGGAGGCGTGTACGGGGAGAGCGTGACCCCCGGGGGGGGGGCCGCTCCGGGCCCCGCCGAGGCGTCCGACCGTACCGGGGGCGGAGGCACCACGACGTCGCTCATCTCGTCCAACACCTTGCCCACGAGCGGGTCGGAGGCCCTGGCCAGCACCCTCCGGTGGGTGTCCATGGCGGGCGGAACGGTTCGCTCGGCCCAGGCGCGCAGGGTGTAGCCCGGCACGTCGCGGACCCTCTGCTCGACCAGGCACCGTACGTCCTCGGCGCCGGGTCGGTCCTCGGGGCTGTAGGAGGTCATCTGCTCGACGAGGCGCTGGACACGGGGGTCGAACCGGCTGGACAGTCGCTCGGAGATGCCCTGGCGCATCCGGAGCGCGTGGGCGTCCGGATCCAGGGCCGCCCGCGGAGGAGGAGCGCCGGCCAAGAGCTCGAACAGCACGGCGCCGAGGCTGTAGACGTCCGCCTCGGGTCCGACGGCCGAAGCGTCGCCGTCGATGTCGATGCGCTCGGGGGCCATGTAGGCCCGCGTCCCGAGGATGGTGGCGCTCGTGGTGGACTCTCGTTGGTCGAAGTCTGCCCGGGCGATGCCGAAGTCTAGCACCTTCACGCCGCCGTCGGCCGTGACCATCACGTTGGAGGGCTTGATGTCGCGGTGCAGGAGCCGGAGTTCGCGGCCGTTGGGCGTGGCGAAGCGCCAGGCGTAGGAGAGCGCGTTGGCCACCTCGCCCACGATCTCCATCGCCTGGCGCTCGGGCACCGGACCGCTCTCCAGGAGGCGGCCGCAATCCAACCCCTCCACGTACTCCATGACGATGGTCCAGGCGCCCTCGAGCAGCACGAGGTCGTAGACCTGGACGATGGCCCGGTGGCGGAGCAGGCCCAGGAGACGGGCCTCGTCGCGCAGCCTACGGGCGGCCTCCGCGGCGTGCTTCGGCGTACCCGGGCCCACGAATCCCGGGTGGAGCCTCTTGAGTGCCACGATCGTGGAAAAGCCCTCTTGGCTAGCCTTCTCGGCACGATAGACCGAGCCGTAGCCTCCACGGCCGAGCAGATCCAGGATCCGGTAGGTACGCTGCTGCATCGGGGGCATCCTGTATCGCGTGGCGTCCACCGGAACCCGGGGGTGCACAGGACTCCTCCCTGGAACTGCGGATAGATCCGATGTTGACCCGAGCCCGGGTGTCGGATGGAACGCATGGCAGGTCTGGACGGCGTCGCCTTGAGGTGCTCCGGCCTCTGGAAGCGATACGGCACGATCGCGGCCGTGGCCGATCTCGACCTCGAGATCCGCCAGGGAGAGTGCTTCGGGCTGCTCGGGCCCAACGGAGCCGGGAAGACGACCGCGGTGGAGATGTTCGAGGGCCTGAACACGCCCGATTCGGGCACGGTGGAGGTGCTTGGACAGCGTTGGCGGGGAGACGGCGACGTCCGCCTGCGCTCGCGCATCGGCGTGGCCCTCCAGGAGACCCAGCTCGCGGACAACCTGGAGGTGGAGGAGGTGGTTCGCCTCTTCCGTTCCTTCTACCCCTCCGGGAAGACGGTGGAGGAGGTCCTGGTGCTGCTGGGGCTGGACGGCCCCCGGCACACGCGCGTGCACCAGCTCTCGGGCGGACAGAGGCAGCGTCTCGCGTTCGCCACCGCGCTCGTGGGTGATCCCGAACTGCTCTTCCTCGACGAGCCGACCACGGGGCTGGATCCCCAGGCCCGCCACCGCATCTGGGACGTGATCGCCGACTTCCGGGATCGCAAGGGCACCGTGCTGCTCACCACCCACTACATGGAGGAGGCCGAGCGCCTGTGTGACCGGGTGGCCATCCTGGACCACGGGCGGACCATCGCCCAGGGCACACCCGGGGATCTCATCCGTGACCTCGGAGCGGAGCAGGTCGTGGAACTCACCCTCGACGGCGACGTCTCCGATGACCTGCTGTGCGGCCTCCCCGGCGTGACGCGGGTGGCCCGGCGAGGGGACCAGCCGCTCGTCGGGGTGAACCGGATCGGCGAGGCCCTCCCGGCCCTCCTGGACCTGCTCGCGGCCCGCGCCGTGCCCGTGCGCGCGCTGGTGACCCGACAAGCGAGCCTGGAAGACGTGTTCATCCACCACACCGGCCGGGGCTTGAGGGATGCCTGACCGACCGGCCCGTCCCCCGGCCCACCCGCTCCTCGAGCTCACCTGGGCGCGCATGCTCGAGTTCGCGCGGGAGCCGGGTGCGGTCTTCTGGACCTTCGGGTTCCCGGTCCTGCTCGCCATCGGCCTGGGCGTCGCCTTCCGTGCCCGGCCGCCCGAACCGGTGCGGTACCGGATCTCGGGGGACGCCTCCATCGCCGCGGACGTCCGCGATGCGCTCGAGGGCAGCGTGGGGATCGAAGCCGTCGATCTGCAGGAACCCGATCTCGATCGAGCGCTCCAGGCTGGCCGGATCGACGTGGTCGTCCAGCCGACCGTCCGCGAAGAGGGCACGCTCGAGGTGACCTACCGGTACGATCCGGAACGCGACGCGGGTCGGTTGGGCTGGCACCTCGTGGACGACGCTCTGCAGCGAGCCCGAGGCAGAACGGACGTCGTCGAGGTCCGGGAGGCACCCGAGCGATCCCCGGGCGTCCGGTACATCGACTTCCTCATCCCGGGCCTCATCGGGCTCAACGTGATGGGAAGCAGCATGTGGGGCACCGCGTACAACATCGTGCTGGCACGCCGCCGACGGCTGTTGAAGCGCCTGGCCGCCACGCCGATGCGGCGATCCCACTTCCTGCTCTCCTTCGTGGGGGCGCGCCTGCTCTTTCTGGCCTCGGAGGTCGTGGCGCTGGTGATCGCCGGCCGCCTCCTGTTCGGCGTGATCGTCCGGGGATCGCTGACCACGCTGGGGCTGGTCTCGCTCCTCGGAAGCCTGGCCTTCATGGGGCTCGCGCTGCTCGTGGCCTCGCGACCTCGGGACACCGAGGTGGCCGCGGGCTGGATGAACGTGGTGATGCTGCCCCAGTACCTGTTGTCCGGCGCCTTCTTCTCCTGGGAGCGCTTCCCGGAGGTCCTGCACCCCGTCCTCCGTCTCCTGCCGCTCACGGCGTTCAACGACGCGACACGGGCGGTGTTCAACCAGGGGGCGTCCCTGGTGTCCCTGGGACCGGAACTGGCCGTCCTGTCGGTGTGGACGGTGGCCTGCTTCTTCCTCGCGCTGCGCCACTTCCGCTGGCAGTAGGGCCGGCCGGGGGTTCAAGGCTCGCGCAGATCCACGTCCAACGGCGCGTGGTCGGAGGTGGCCTCCCGTGCCCGCATGTCGCGGTGGACGCGCACGTTCGCGATCCGCGGCACGAGAGGCGTCGAGACGAGCACGTGGTCCAGGCGCATGCCCATCTTGCGCCGGAACGCGGCAGCCCGGTAGTCCCACCAGGTGTAGATCCCGGACTCCTCGGTGTGGACGCGCAGGGCATCGTGGTACCCGGTCTCGAGCAGGGCCCGGAAGCGCGCCCGCTCCGGTTCCGAGACCAGGACGGTACCGGCCAGCAGGGCCGGATCCCAGACGTCGCGGTCGTCGGGCGCCACGTTGAGGTCTCCGGCCAGCACGTCCGGGCGGCCGGGCCCGGAGGTCACCCACCGGAGGAGCGCATCGTACCAGTTCAGCTTGTAGGCGTACTTCTCGCTTCCGACCGCCTCGCCCATGGGTGCGTAGAGGCAGACCACGCGAAGCGGGCCGACCGTGGCGGCGAGCACCCGGGCCCGAGGGTCCTCGAACCCCGGGAGGCCCGACTGCACGTCCTGGAGGCCCACCCGGGAGAGGATGGCCACGCCGTTCCAGGTCTTCTGCCCGTGCACGGCGAGCCCGAAGCCACGCGCTTCGATCTCGCTGCGGGGGAAGTCGGCGTCCGTCACCTTGGTCTCCTGCAGGCAGACCACGTCGGGCCGGGTCGCGTCGAGCCAGTCGAGGAGGTGGGGCAGGCGGGCCCGAACCGAGTTCACGTTCCAGGTGGCAATGCGCATGGCCGCTCCATGGGAGAGGCCATTATCGCGCGGACGAAGGCTCCGGGCCGCCCCACGGGACTCGGGGTACACTGCCGGGCCATGAGACTCCTGATGGTGGCCCGCCGGTTCCCCCCCGATGTCCGTTCCGGTTCGGAAACGGCGTTCGAGGCGCTCTGGCAGCGTGCACGCGCCCGTCACGAGGTGCGCCTGCTGGCGGGATTCCACCGCGATCGCTCCCTGTTGCCCCCGGATGCGGAGGCGGTGGACTTGAGACAGGTCCACCGGGTGCAGGGCTGGCTGCGCATGCGGCATGCCGCGCGTGCGACGATCCGTTCCTTCGTTCCCGATGCGGTGCTCTCCAACGCCATCGAGGTGCCGGCATCGTCACGCCCCACCGCTTGCATCGTCCATGACCTCGAGTTCGGGGGGGAGAGAGGGGCGGCGGGCCGTCGTCTCTTCTACCGCTGGCGCACCCGCCGGCTGGATCGCGTGATCACCGTCAGCGAGGCGATGCGGCGGCACCTCGTGGCTCGGGGCCTGCCGGCCGGGCGGACCGTGGCCATCCCGAACGGTGTCGACCTCGACCGGTTCCGCCCCGCCCCCCGGATCGCGCGCGCCGACAGCCGCCTCGTGATCTGCTGCGCCTCCCGGATCCTGCCGGGCAAGGGTCAGCACGTGGCTGTGGAGGCCCTGTCCCGCCTGCCGGCCGACCTGTGCGACCGCGTGGTCCTCCAGGTCGTGGGCAGCGTGGCGGATCCTGCCTACCTCGACCGGATCCGCCGGCAGGCGCGTGGGTTTCCCGTGGAGTTCCACCTCGATGTGCCCGACCTGGCCTGCTGGTACCAGCAGGCCGACATCGCGGTCTTTCCCACCCTGCTCGTCGAGGGGTTCGGGTTCTCGGCGGTGGAGGCGCTGGCCTGCGGCCGGCCCGTGATCCACAGCGACCAGGCGGCCGTCCGCGAGGCCACGGGCGGTCTGGGAATCCCGGTTCCGCCGGGGGATGCGGACGCGCTCGGCGCAGCCATCGCCTCTCTGGCCCTGGCTCCCGAGCGCTGCGAGTCGATCGGCCGGGCGGGCCGTGCCTACCTGGAACGCCGGAGATCGTGGGATCTGACCTGGAGCGCCTACGAATCCCTCCTGGAGCAGATGATCGTCGAGGCGGGCCCATGAACGGAGGCCTGGCTCTCGAGATCCTCGGAGGCCGCATGGCGATCCGCGTCGCCTGGACCCGGGCCGAGATCGTGGACGCGGTTGAGGCCCTGTTCGTCCACCACGCGGCGCGCCTGCCGGATCACCGGGATGCCCGGATCGTGGTGAAGCCCAATCTCAACAACGACCTCGTAGGGCTCACCGGGAACTCGGTGGACCTTCGGGTGCTCTGGGCGGTCCTGGCGAGTCTCGGGCGTCGCGGGTTCACCGACGTCACCGTGGCCGACGGACCCAACGTGGGCATCGACCGACGGCGGATCAACGTGGCCCAACGGCTCAAGGTGGACGCCGTCGCGCGTGCGCACGGTGCGCGCCTGGTGGATCTCAATCGCGACCCGGGCCGCGAGGTTCCGCTCACCGGTGGAGCGCGTGTCCGGGTGGCCACCACCGTACTGGACGCCGAGTGCCTCATCTCCCTCCCCAAGGTCAAGACCCATGCGTGGGCCGTGCTCTCCTCGGCGCTCAAGAACCACATCGGCGTCGTGGTGGGTCAGGACAAGCGCAGGGTCCACCAGGCCCTCGCGCCCAACATCGTCGCGCTGCACGACGCGGTCCGCACCCACTTGGTCGTGCTCGACGGTGTGGTGGGCATGGAGGGCAACGGCCCTGGGGACGGCGACCCCTTCCGCCTGGGGATCGTCGCCGCGTCCGACCACCCGCTGCTCAACGACCTCGCGGTATGCCGGCTCGTGGATCTGCCCTGGCCCGAGGTGCCCTGCCTGCCGTTCGCGCTCGGTCGCGGCTGGCTGACGCCGGCCGAGGTGGAAGCCGTCGGGCGCGAAGTGCCCACGGTGTACTCCATCCGCCGGGCACCCCCCCTGCCTCGGCTGGCCGTCCTGGCCGAGCACCGGGCCCTCCGACCGGTCCGGCGGCTGGCCCGACCGCTCGTGCATCGACCGCTTCTCGCCCAGGGCCTGTACCGACTCGGGGTTCTCCAGGACCACTACGACCTTCGTGACTCGACGTTCTCCCTCGTCCGGCGTCTTGCGGAGCGATGCGGATCCTGCCACCGGTGCGAGGACGTATGTCCGGAGGGCCGCACCCGGGAGCAGATCGGCCTCGAACCCGGTGCGTGCCTCGATTGCCTGTACTGCTGGCTGGTATGCCCTCACGACGCCCTGGAGGTGTCCGGGGAGGCAGGAAGCCTGGCCCGACAGATCGCCCGCTACCGCCCCATCCTGGCTCGAATCTGATGCCCTTCCCAACGCTATTCCTGTTCCTGTCCCTCCAGCAGACCGCCACCGCGAGCACCCCCCGCCACCTGCGAGCCGTGGAAGCGCCGCCCGAGGCCTGGGCGGATCTCTTCGCCCCGACCCGCCCCGTCCGTCTCTTCTGGAACGGGGAGGCCCGGTTCGGTGTGGAGGTGGAGGAGCGGGGCGCCTGGCGCCTCCTGACCGAAGAGGCGGCCCCGGGCTGGACCAGCCCTCCGCTTCCCCGTGGGACCCGCCTGCGCACCGTGTCGCCGGACGGAGAGGTCGGCACGCCCGTGCAGGCCTGGACCGTCTCGACCCCGGCGGATCTCGCTCGCCTCTCGGCGAAGCAGCCGGCCCTGGTCGGATCTCAGGTGGTGGACATCGAGACGGACGCCTCGGGCGCGCCCTGGAACGCCTCGCTCGGCGGCGGCCTGGCCCGTCTGGACCCGGCCACCCTCGCACCCGTGACCCTGACCACCCGGGACGGCCTTCCCTCCGACTGGGTGGTGGCCGTGGCACCGGCCCCGGACGGTCTCTGGGCGGGCACCGCCGCGGGCCTCGCACGGGTGGAGCCCGGACCCGTGCCCGGCTCGTGGCGGGTGAGCGAGGTGGTCGATGACCACGACGGCCTCCCGAGTCGGTACGTGCAGGCGCTGCTGGCCGACGGACCGTCGCTCTGGGTAGGCACCTTCCAGGGGCTCGCCCGGAGGGATCGAGGGTCCATCTCTACGCTCCTCGGGCCGTGGTCGGTGTTCTCGCTCTTGAGGGGTACCGACGGCCGGGTATGGGCCGGCTACGAGGGCCTGCTCGGGCTGCCGGAGGCGGATCCCATCGAGGGCGTGCCCGACACGATCGACGTCTACGACGTGGAGCCCCTGCCCTCGAACGGCGCCTTGCTCGCCACGCTCCAAGAGGGGCTCGTTCTTCTGGAAGACGGCCGACGCCGCACGCTGTGGACCGGAAACGACCAGGACGGCGCCTACGCGGTGGCGCGGGCCGGGGACGCCTGGCTCGTTGCCGGTGCGGGTGCGGGGCTCGTCACCGTGAGCCCCGAAGGGGGGGTGCTCCGCAGGTGGACGGCGGCGGACGGGTTGCCCTCGGAGGTCGTAAACGAGGTGGTTCCCGACCGGGCGTGGAATCCCGCCAGCCCCCAAGAGCCCGCGCAGTCGGTCTGGATCGGCACCGCACGGGGCGTGGCCCGCCTCGATCCGACCACCGGGAGCGTACAGGTCGCGCCCCTGGCACCGCTCCACGCTGGCAACGCCTGGCAGCGGATGGCCCCTGCGGGACGCCGCATCGTGGTGATGGGAGACGACGGCCTCGCGTTCGCCGGACCACGCCGCCTGCTGGACGGCCCCCGAACCCGCCGCGTGGCGCCCGGACTCCTCGACCGCACGCGGACCGGCGGCTCCGCCTGGGAGGTCCGAGAAGCGGGTGTGCTCCAGCACCGCATCTTCAAGCGGGATCGTCTCCACCACCTGCCCGGTCGGCCGGTCGGCATCGTGACGGCCGCCGGGGTTCCGTTCGTGGGCACCGACCAGGGGCTCTTCCGCTACGAGGCGGAGCGCGGGCGGTTTGCCCCGGTGGCCGGCCTGAGGAGCGTGACCCGGATGGTGCCCGAGGCGGACGGCACGATCTGGCTGATCAGCGAGGGGCGGGTGGCCTCCCTGGGGCCCGACCTCTCGATCCGGTACTACCTGAGGACCCGTCCCCCCTTGGACCTCGACCCGGATCGCGGTGTGGTCTGGGTCGGCACCGAGGACGGCATGGACGTGGTGGCCAAGGACTCCGGCGAGGTCGTGGAGTTGCTCCGGACCCTCCAGACCCGGGTCCGGGCCGAGGCCGTGGCGGCCGATGGCTTCGGCGGGTGCTGGGTCGCCACCGACGTCGGTCAGGTCCTGCACCTGGACATCGGGCAGACGAGCACCGCGACCCTCGTGGATCTCGCGGACGGAGAGCCGCCCAAGGTCCGAGACCTCCTGCCCCGCGGCCGGGACGGAGCGTGGGTCCTCACCGATCAGGGCCTGTTCGCGGTGGCCGTGCCGGCGCAGCGGTAGGCGGATGTTTCAGAGGGTGGCCACCCGAGCGGCCACCGCGCGCAGGAGGACCCTCGGGGCCTCGACGAGGGTGCGACGCCACAGTCGACGCGGGTCGGCCAGGAGCCGGGCCGCCCACTCCTGGTGCCGGTAGAGGAGCGCGGGTCCCCGCTGCACGCGGCCGGACACGACGTCCGCGGTCCCTCCCACGCACCAGACCACCGGCGCCCGGATGCGGGATCGGTGATCCCGCACCCACCGCTCCTGGAGCGGTGTGCCCATCCCCACGAGAACGACCTGAGGCCGGAGCGCGTCCAGGGACGCGAGGATCCGTCCGGTCTCGACCTCCGTCGGGTTCCCCTCGAAGGCGGAGATCTCCAGGCCTGGATGGCGCAGCCGGAGTCGGGCGGCCGCCTGCTCGCTCACGCCCGGTTCGCCCCCGATCCAGGCCAGCCGCCAGCGCCCCTCGGCACGGGCCGCCAGGTCCCAGATCCAGTCGGCACCGGTGATCCGCTCGGGCAGGTACGCTCCGAGGATCCGTGCCGCGAGTCGCACCCCCTCTCCGTCGCAGTAGCACAGGTCAGCCTGTTGCAGACAATCGGCGAGGTCCGGATGGCGGTTGGCGAGGTCGAGCACGTGGAGGTTCAGGTAGGCCACGGTGGCCGTCCGACCCCCGACCACGAATGCCTCGACCCGATCCAGGAGCTCGGACCGCGTGAGC
This sequence comes from Deltaproteobacteria bacterium, assembly GCA_016927815.1. GTDB lineage: Bacteria > Myxococcota_A > UBA796 > UBA796 > JAFGLY01 > JAFGLY01. The sequence goes on from JAFGLY010000166.1 coordinate 75,876, forward strand.
GCGTCCACCCGGACGCCCAGCACGTCGACCCGGTGGGTCATGCCGCACCCTCGCCCCGCACCACGGCGGGCAGGGTCTTGAACAGGATGAGGAGATCCAGCCAGACCGACCAGGTCTGGACGTACTGGATGTCGAGCGCGACCATCTCCGCGAAGGGGAGATCGCTTCGCCCGGACACCTGCCACAGTCCCGTCATGCCCGGCTTGACCTTGCTGCGCAGCTCGAACCAGTAGGCCGCCTCGCAGTCGCGCTCGATGTCCTCCAGGTCCTCCACGGGCAGCGGACGGGGGCCGACCAGGTTCATGTCGCCTCGGAGCACGTTCCACAGCTGGGCCAGTTCGTCGACGGAGCAGCGGCGGATGATGCGGCCCACGGAGGTGATTCGAGGATCCTGGCGCATCTTGAAGAGCCGACCATCGGCCTCGTTCCGGTCTTGGAGCGCTGTCCGGAGCGCATGGGCGCCGATGACCATCGAGCGGAACTTGTAGCACAGGAAGGGGTGTCCCCCCCGGCCCACCCGGGGGCTGACGTAGAGGATCGGCCCAGGCGAGGTCAGGCGGATGGCCAGGGCCACCGCGAGGAGCAGCGGCGAGAGGACGATGCCGCCCACCAGGACGACAACGAGGTCGAACGCCCGCTTCAGGCTCCTGGCGAACGTCGGGTAGGCGAGGGACTGGAGGTCGATGAGCTGAAGGCCGGCGACGGCCACGAAGGACAGGCGGGGAGCCGAAAACCCCGACGCGTACGGCAGTTCCAGGACGCGCAGACCTAGAGCCTCGCACTGTCGGAGCAGGCGGAAGACCTCCGGCCGACGTGCGGAACGCGTGGCGACGATCAACATGTCGAGGCCGTGTTGCCCCACGAGGCCGGGCAGGTCGTCCACCGGTCCGAGCACCTCGTCCGGCGGCGCACGGACGATCTCGTCGCCAGAGGGAACGAGGTAACCCGCGACCTCGCAGGCACGACCCGCGTGCCGTCCGATGCGATCCCTCAGAGCGACCGCCTCGTCGCCCGCTCCGTAGATCGCCAGCCTCCGGACCGCGAGGGGAGGGGGGTGGGCCAGTTGGACCCGGAAGAACGCAAGGCGCATCGGGGCCTGGAAAAGGAAGCCCAGGACCGGAAACAGCAGGACGAGGCGTCGGCCCTCGGAGGGTCCGGGCTCGAGGAACTCCAGCACCAAGGCGAGCAAAAGGACGTAGAACGCGGATCGGAAGACGGACGAGGCGATCCGGGTGGACGACCCGAGACGTGCGGGCTCGTAGAGGCCCTGGAGGTGGTTGGACAGGATCCACGAGGGCAGGAGCACGAGGAGGGGCAGGATCCAGCAATCGGGCGGAAGACAGCCCCAGGAACGCGCCTGGAGGAGGCCCTCGGAACCGCGCCCGTTCCAGGCTGCGAACGAGATCCACAGCGCCAGGAGCAGGGCTCCCACGTCCAGCAGCACCAGGATCAGCGCGTGGAGCCAGGGCCGGCTCGACAAGAAGCCATCCGTCCGTCCGTGGTCCAGCCCCTGGTACCCGAATCCCCAGACGACCGTCAAGCGGGGCGCCGCTGGAGTCCTGTCCGCCCCTCGGCGAGCGGAGCCCTACCCCGTCAGGAGCCGTACCATCTGCGTCACCACGAACACCAGGGAGAACCCCATGGCCAGGGGCACGAGGGAGGCGACCCCGGTCCACTTCACGCTCCGCGTCTCCTTGTAGATGGTGTAGATGGTGGTTGAGCACGGGTTGTGGAGGAGGGAGAAGAGCATGACGTTCACAGCCGTGAGGAGGGTCCAGCCCCCGTCCCGGAGGAGGGCTCCCACGTCGGCCGACGACTCGAGTTCGAACAGGACGCCCGCCCCTTCTCCCAGTCCGATGGCGCCCGTCACCAGGACCGTGAGCATGAGGATGGTGGGGATGACGATCTCGTTGGCGGGGATGGCCACGATGTACGCCAGGAGGATGACCCCGTTGAGCCCCACCATTAGCCCGAAGGGATCCATCCAGGCCACGAGGTGCTCCGCCACGCTCACCCCTCCCCATCCCACGTTGGCCAAGAGCCAGATCACCGCCCCCGCCGGTGCGGCGAAGACCACCGCCCGCCAGAGCACGATGAGGGTACGGTCGATGAGGGAGGTGTAGAGGGTCTGGAGGATCCGGGGCGGACGGTACGGCGGCAGTTCCAGGGAGAACGTGGTGGCCTCCCCGCGGAGAACCGTATGGGAGAGGAGCCACGAGGTGAGGAACATGGCCACGACCCCGAGGAGCGCGATCCCCACCACCGCCGAGGCGGACACCAGCCCCGCGAGGTGGGCCGGCGCCAGGGCGCCGATGAAGATGCTCGCCAGGAGGATCTGGGTGGGCCAGCGTCCGTTGCAGAGAGAGAAGTTGTTGGTGAGGATGGCGATGATCCTCTCCCGCGGCGAATCGATGACTCGGGTGGCCACCACGCCAGCGGCGTTGCACCCGAATCCCATGGCCATGGTGAGGGCCTGCTTGCCGTGGGCCCCCGCTCGGCGGAAGAGGGCATCCAGGTTGAAGGCGACCCTGGGGAGGTAGCCGAAGTCCTCGAGGAGGGTGAAGAGGGGGAAGAAGATGGCCATGGGGGGAAGCATGACGCTCACCACCCATGCGGTGGCCAGGTAGACCCCGTCGAAGAGAAACCCGCTGAGCCACCAGGGCAACCCGGCCCACGTCCCGAATGCCTGGAGCAGGGGATGGACGTCGTCCAGGAGGAAGGTGGCCAGCAGGGCCGACGGCACGTTCGCCCCGGCAATGGTCAGCCAGAAGACCGCCATGAGGACCCCCAACATCACCGGGAACCCGGTCCAAGGCGACGTCAGGAACCGATCCAGCTTCCAGTCGAAGGTGCTGCGGGCCGGGACCCTCGGTGTGGAACCGGCGTGCCGGGCGATCGTTTCGGCCTTGCGGTAGATGGCGGCCACCAGCCCATCGTGGGTATCTGCTGGGAGGGTCCAGCGAAGTCCGGAGGCCCGCTCGAGGATGGCCGTCCGCGCCTCGGCGTCAAGACCGACCCGGGCCGTTGCCTGCGCGTCCTGCTCCTGGTTCTCCCTGTCCTTTGCGGGATCGCTCCTCGCGATGCCGACCCCGCTCACCGGGGGCGGAGCCGCATCTCGTGCCAGCTGGCAGATCTCCCCGGAGCGGACCGCCTCCTCTACCCGGGCGTCGGCGTTCAGGAGGCGCAGTGCGACCCAGCGGGCGTTGGGGAGGGAGGGGAACGCCGCGCGAACGACCGGGACCAGATCGTCCACCGCCTTCTCCAAAGGCGCAGGAAGATCCTCCAGGTGCACCGGGTCGGTGGTGTACACCCCGGTGGCGACTTCGTGGACCCGCTGGAGCAGGAGGTCCATCCCCTCTCCCGATCGAGCCACCGCGGGAACCACAGGGACCCCCAGATCCGTCTCCAGTCGGCGGGGGTCGAGCGCAATCCCGTGGCGGTGGGCCTCGTCCATGAGGTTCAGGCACACCACCACCCGGTCGGTGATGTCCAGGATCTGAAGGAGACGGTTCAGGTTGCGCTCCAGGCGCGTGGCGTCCACCACCACCACGGTCACGTCCGGCCGGCCAAAGAGGAGAAAGTCCCGCGCCACTTCCTCGTCGGTGCTTCCGGCCTGGAGGGAGTAGGTCCCCGGGAGGTCCACCACCTTGGCGCGCCTCCCCTGGTACCCGTACGCGCCCTCGGCCCTCACCACCGTCTTCCCAGGCCAGTTTCCCGTGTGCTGGCGCAGCCCCGTGAGGGCGTTGAACACGGTGCTCTTCCCCGTGTTGGGATTTCCGGCGAGCGCCACCAGGTAGTCCCATCCCTCGGGGTGGAGCCCGAGGCGCACCAGGGAGTCCTGGCGGTGGGCACGGACACCCGAGGTGGGGGCCACGGCGGGGGCGGGCACGCGGCCCATCAGGCCGTCGCCTCCTGGGTCCGCCGAATGCGAACCCATCGCTGCTGCTCCCTGCGGAACGCGATCAGGGCCCCCCGGATCCGATACGCCGTGGGGTCGCCGGCGGTAGCGGTGAAGGCCACCTCCACCGGGGTTCCTGGGACCACGCCCAGGTCCAGGAGGCGGCGGCGCTGGATGCCCTGGCAGGCGGGGGACAGGCCCACGACCCGGCATACGTCCCCGGTCTTCAGGTCCTCCAGGGTGAGCCCGTCCCATGCGGCGGAGGGTGAGATGTCCGTTCCCTCGGGCGCGATCACCATGATGTTGCTGGCCAGGGCGGCATCCAGTGCCAGGGGTCGCCCATCCACCGATACGTGGATGCGCCCGTCTTTGAGTCCCCTGATCCGGAGATGCATCCCGGGGGAGAGCCCCTCCCGGACCAGTCGGACGTAGAGGGCTCGGGGTCGGTCCTCCAGGTGGGTGATGACGGCCTCCTCCCCGGGGTCCAGGTGGGTGAGAGGGACGCCCGTCGCCGCGGGAAGGTCGCCCGCGGCGGTCGGGATGGGGTGGCCATGGGGATCGAACCGCGGCCGTCCCAGCCGGGCGTCCAGCGCTTCCACCGCCTCGTGGCTCAACAGGTGCTCCTGCACCTCCGCCCGATCGTGCCATTCCCCGGGTGCCACGCCGGTCCGATCGGCGAGGTATCGCTCCCAGAGCCGGTGGGTGCGGATGATCCGGAGGGCGTACTGGCTGCCCTCCTCGCTGAGGACCGTGAAGCGGTCCGGGCGGACCAGGTGGGCGTCACGAAGCTCTTGAAGGATCCGGGCTGCAGTGGCCTGGGTGACCTCCAGTGCACCGGCGACGCTCTCCACCGTGGCCTCCCGGCCGAGTCGGGCGCACGTGTAGAGGTGTTTCAGGGCGTCTTCCATCCCCACTCGGAGACTCGCCCGATGTCCTCGGCGGACCTGGGACACCACGCCCCAGCGAGGCCAGAAGACCGCCACCACGAGCGCCAGGCCGAGGCCGAAGCCGAGGAGAAGGAGAAGGGGAGAAGACACGAAACCCGTCCATTCGAACCTGAACGGTGCCTGAAGAGGGGGGGGGAAAGAACGCGGCGAACGAGTCCGAACCCTGCCTGACGACGGAGGAACGGGGACAGGCACGACCCCAGGGCCCAGACAGTCCGGCGGTGCGTCTCGACGTAGATTGAACAGAGAGGTTGGTCAAGAGGGGCGTCGTGGGCGTTGCCCCTGTCCTGGGGGCGCAGGCGGCGGGATCGGCATGGCCGGGCCGCGGGCGGACGCAGGGCGATCCGGGCTTGGCCTCGGGTCTCGATCTCGGGATCGAGACCGAGTTCGAGACCGAGTTCGAGACCGAGTTCGAGATCAAGCCGCCACGCCCGATCCCTGCCTTTCGCTCCTTCAGCCCTTTCACGGCCTGTTCACGTTCCGAAACGGGGCAACGCCCGGGGTGTCGGGTTCGGGTCGCGCCATCCTTGGAGACCCTGCCGGGCCGAACGGCGAGGGGAACGGCCCACCCCGGACCTCCGGGCGATCCGCATCGCAGCCTCGCCCGCACCGTCCCGACCTCGCGGTGGCGCGCGGATCCGTCCGGCGCTACGTTCGCCTTCCTTTGCCGGATCCACGCCTCTCCTCGCCGAGAGCACCCGTTCCCGGGCCTGGCCAACGGATGGAAGTCCTTCGGTTGTTCCGCGCACTGATCCGCAGGAAGTGGGTCTTCTTGGAGGCCGTGGCGTTCTTCCTGGCCGCGGCGTGCGCGATCACGGCCTTCCTCCCCGAACAGTACGAAGCCACGGCACAAGTCGTCGTGGCGTCCACCGATCCGGCCGGCGGCATCCTAGCGGATCTCGGATCGAGCGAGACGACACGCGCCATCGCCCCGCCCCGGAACGACAGGCAGGACGGCGCGACCCTGGCCGTGCTAAAACCTGTGCTCGAAAAAATCGTGTGGAAGCTCCAGTTGCGCGACCGGCACGGCAGGCTGCTCCGACCGGAGCGCCTCGCGTCCGCGGGGCGGCTGGACGCGATCCTGGGCGCTCCGCGGATCTCGGTGACGCAGCCCCGGGGCACCCGTGTCCTCCTCGTCCAGGCCACCTCCGGGGAGGCGGAACTCGCCCGCATGCTCGCCGACACCACGGTCGCGGTCCTCCTCGAGGAGGCGTCCGAGGGCCGTCCGGTGGAGGAGGCCCCCCCAGCAACCGTCGCATCCGGGGAGGTTCCGCCCCAGGCCCCCCTCGTCTCGACGCCGTCCCCGAGCGTCCAACCCGCTTCGAGACCCGAGAAGCCCTCCCGCCCCCGCCTCCTGCCCAATCTCGCCGCGGGCCTGCTCCTGGGCGTCCTCGTCGGGTTCGGCCTCGTGGCCACGTTCGAACTTCTCGACGACACCGTCCGGACGCCCGAGGACCTGGCCGAGGCCTGGGACTCGAGGCAGCTGGGCTGCCTCCCGCGCTGGGGGCACCGGGGCCGGCGGATCCTCCTCACGAACCTGCCGGCAAATGCGCCCGAATCGGAGCCGTACCGCCTCGTGCGGAGCGCCATCGCCCATGCCCTCCCCGGCGATCCGCCGCACGTCCTGGCCGTCGTGTCGAGCCTTCCCGGGGAGGGAAGGAGCACGGTGGCCGCGAACCTGGCCGTGGCCTTCGCCCGGGACGGTCGACGAGTGGTCCTCGTGGACGCCGACCTCAGACAGCCCGTCCTCAACCGACTCTTTCCCGAGATCCGCGATCGACCCGGCGTGAGCGACGTGGTCCTCGGGAAGGCACGGCTGGAGGAGGCCTTGCAGTCCCTTCCGGTGGAGGGTCTCCGGCTGCTGGCCACCGGCACCCCTCCCGAGGATCCCGTTGCGGTGATCGAGTCCCCCGAGATGCGCCGGCTCCTCCTCGACGTCGCTCGCTCGTGCGACCTCGTCCTGGTGGACACGCCGCCCGTCGCCTCGGCGAACGACGCCGTACTGCTGGGCCTGCAGGTGGACGGGCTCGTCGTGGTGGTGGAGGCCGGGCGCGCCACCCGGAGGGTCCTCGGCGAGATCCGCCGTCGGCTGGAGGCGTTCGGCCTCTCCCCGCTGGGTCTCGTCCTCAACCGATCCGAGGCCTCATGGTTCTTCGCTGGAACCGGGCCCGGTCGGCGCCGTCGCACGGCAGGGGGTGGTTCGTGATCCCGGGCGCCGCACTGGTGGTGCTCGTCGCCTGTGGGCCGGACGCCTCCAGGCTGGCCGAAGGCCTCCGCTCGGACAACCCGGCCGTCCGGGAGGACATGGCCCTCCGGGCTCGCCACGACCGGCATCCCGAGGTGACCGCGGCCCTGGTCGAGGCCCTCGGGGATCCCTCGGAGTGCATCCGGCTCGCGGTCGTCCAGAGCCTGGCGGACCGCGGGCACCCGAGCGCGGCGCCCGCCCTGGTGTCCCGCCTCCGGATCGAGACCTCCCCGGCCGTGAAACGAGAGGTCATCGATGCGCTCGGGCGTATCGGCGACGATGGCGCCGTGCCCTCGCTCCTAAACCTCGTCGAGTCCACGCCCGTCGACGAGGTCCCGCCGAACGTCCTCTGGGCCCTCGGGCGTATCGGCGATCGGCGGGCCCTGCCGGTCCTGGTCCGCCTTCGGGAGGAGGCGACGGACCCCTACGTCGTCTACAACGCAAACGTCGCACTCCGCAGGCTCGAGTAGGCCCCGCCGCGACCCATCGGGTCCGCGGGTTATCCCGGTGCCCGTGCGTGCCTCCTTCGTGCCCGTCGTCCTCGGGGTCGCCACCCTCCACGCGCGGGCCGTGGCGGCCCCGGCCGCCGATCCCTTCGTGGACCTCGTCCAGGGGCACGTGCGCGCCGAGGCGCTCGACGTCTTCCTGGGCGACGGGGAGTGGAGCCGCCGGGCGATCGCCTGGAAGGTCGTGCCCGGCCCGGCCGCGCCCTCGTGGCAGGCGTTCGACCTCCTCCTGGACGCAGCGTTGCTCCCAGAGCGCGAGGCATCCACCTCGAGAGACGTCCGGTGGGCGTTGCGGCCCGGCGTTCGTTCCGCCCTCGGTACCTTCGCGCCCCCCAGCCCCACGTTCGACGCACGGGACGGTCCCTCTTCTCTCCGGGCCGATCTCGACCTGCAGGTCTACCGGGGAGGGTTCGAGGTCGGCCTCCGGCCGGTCCTGAGGGTCGCTCCGTCCGAGGGGCGGATCGACCTCGACGAGGCCTGGGCTGCCTGGCGGGGCGCACACCTGCACGCGGGGTTCGGGTGGAGGGACCGGTGGCTCGGCCCCGGTCGGCGGGGCGCGCTTCTCCTCACCGACAACGCCCGGCCGCCCCCCATGGGCACGATCGCCGCGTTCGGACACCTTCCGGGTCGGCTCACCCGGGCGGGCAACTTCAGGTTCGAGACCTCCCTGGGGTGGTTCGATCGACCGCGCGAGGACGTCCGGCATCCGCTCCTGCTCCTGGCCGACGCCCGCTGGCTGCCCGTACCCGGCCTGGAGATCGGCGCCACGCGGATGTCCCTCTTCGGGGGCGAGGATCGCGCCTGGCCCTCGCTCGGGCAGATCCTCGTGCCCTCCGAGCCTCACGTCTACGACGATCCCGAGAGGGAGCAGCCCGATCAGGACGAGCTGGCTTCCCTGGACGTCCGCGGCTGCCTGCCCCTCGCACGGCTCGTGGGCGGACCGGTGGAGTGGATCGAGGCCTGGTGGCAGTACGGAGCCGAGGATCTCGTGATGCGGGAGATCGGAGGGGTCTCGGTCCCGTCGCTCGCGGCCGTCGCGTTCCTGTACGGACTCGAAGCGCAGCTCGGTCCATGGAGGGTCACCGCCGAACAGGCCCGCATCTTCGACGACACATTCCGCTGGTACACCCATCACCGGGTGTACCACGAGGGCTTCACCCAGGATGGCCGCGTACTGGGGCACGAGGCCGGAGGCGACGCTCTGGACCTCTGGGCCCGCGTCGGCTACCGGCCCCGACCGTATCGATGGATGGCCGAGGCGTGGATCGAGCACCTGCAACGCATCGGCGTGGTGGCGTCCCAGGGGGGCAACCTGCTGGCCCTGGCCACCGACGAGACGAGCCGTCGCGTGGGGGTCCGGGTGGCGTTCCTCCGCCCACGGGGGGGCTCAGTGCGGGTGGGATACGCCTGTGAGCACGTCGCGGGGGCCGATTTCGTCCCGGGAGCCACCGAGTGGAACCACCACGCCCTGGTGTCCTGGACCTCCGGCTGGCTGGGGGGAACGCACGGCCGGGTCATCGAGGGGCACCGGCTCCACCGGGACCACGAGGAATCCCAGCGTGCCTCCCGGAACGGGTGCCCGGAGGAGAAGACGGGCGTTGGTCTCGAGGCAGGTGGCGAGGTCCGGGTCTCTCCAGGGAGGGGAGAGCACCCGCGCGTCGAGGACACGCCCCCGGTCGTCCCAGACGAGGACCAGGCGGGCCTCGACCCGTCCGGTGGGAACCCGACGCCGGGAAAGCCATGAAGGCCGCAGGTCGAGGGAGGCCCGCGCACAGGCTCCGGTCACGGCCGCGAGGCGGGCCGTGAACGGGAGCGCCGCGGCGCCCTCCACGATGGGTGTCGCGTCCAAGCGGGGGGGGTCGCCCAGCCAGCTGGCCTCTGCGACCACGCCCCCTTTGCCCTCGACCTGCACACCCCTCACCCTCACCGGCAGTCCGACCTGCAGCCCCAGTCCGGCGTGGGAGGGAACGCTCCAGGCCACCGCTGCCCCGCCAGCCGGGAAGGGAAGGGGACGAGGCGGCTCGGGCCTTTCGGAAAAGGGGAGCGCCGGTTCGGCCAGGAGCCGCACCGTGACCTCGCCTTCGGCGCCCACCACGGCGTCCGGCAGGTCCAGGCGAACCCACGTCGTGCCGCCGACGACCTCCTCGGTGGGGCCCAGGAAGGGAATCACCGGCTCCTCGGTCCCCCAGGGACGGCGCTGGAGCAGCACGGTCGGGCCGCGGCCGGCCAGCGGAGGCAGCAGGCGGGCCTCCAAGGAGGGGAAGTCGAGCAATGGAACCCGGGCCGGTACGGGCTCCCGCGTGGCCCCGCAGTCCTCGGGATCCTCGGAAGCGACGCAGGCGAGCTCGCCGGACAGGCCGCCGACCGTGCCCGTGCCCGCGACCACCAGGGGCACGCCGTCGATGCGGGCGGCGTCGAGGACGTCCTGGATCGGGCCTGCGTGGGCGGAGGCGAGGACCAGCAGGAGGAGCCACATGGATGAGGATGTACCCCGATCCGGCCGCGCACGGCGCTGGCCGCAGCCTCGGACGCAGGGCTTGGACCGAGTTCCCGACCCGAGCCCAGGTTGCGCCCGGGAAGTGAACCGTCCGGGCCGTTGCGGGCACTTCTCCCGTGAGGCTCGAAAGGGGGAGGGGGGACGCACGAGGGCCGAGGAATGAGCGACGCCCCGCTGTTCGTGGCCCCTGGTGTGGAGATCCCCGCCACGGAATTGGAGTTCTCGTTTTCCCGATCGAGCGGTCCGGGGGGGCAGAACGTCCAGAAGAACGACACGCGGGTCCATCTCTCCTTCGACCTGGACCGGTCCCAGGCCCTGGCGGACGACGTCCGGGTACGGCTTCGGACGCTCGCCGGACGGCGCGTCACCCGAGACGGTCGACTGGTCCTCACCTGCGACCGCCACCGGGAGCAGGGCCGGAACCTCGCCGAGGTCCGCGAGCGGCTCGCCGCCCTCGTCCGGGCAGCCCTGGACCCCCCCAGGGTGCGGCACAGGACGCGCCCCACGCGGGCCTCGAGAGAACGCCGGCTCGAGGAGAAGCGACAGCGCGCGGCGCTCAAACGCACGCGGGGACAGAACGGGGTGGAGGACTGATCGCCCCGCCCCCAGGTTCTGGCCGCGCCAACCGGGGCTCTGGCGGATACAGAGCCGCGATGCCCGCCTTCCTCCGCGCCGTCCCCGCACGCACCTGGATCCTGGCCGGCCTCTGGCTGGGCGTGGCGGCCCTGCTGGCGTGGTTCCACGCCGAGGTCATCGACTTCGGCCCCAGGCAGGCGAGGATCCTGCAGCGGCACGACCTCGTTCTGGCCGGCACCGGGGCCGCACCGTGGGTACACCGCGTCCTCTCGCCCTGGATCGCCGAGACCTTGAGCCGGGTGCTGGCCCTGTCGGGCCTGTCCCGCACCGATGCGGTGTCCGCGGCCTACGCGATCTGGCGGGGCGTCGCCCTGGGGACGGTCTTCCTCCTGTTCCAGCGCTGGCTCCGCCTGCGGTTCGAAGAACCCTGGGCATGGGCGGGCACGGGGGTCCTCGCTCTGCTGCACGGGCCCTCCTTCGTCCACTACTGGTTCCAGCCCGACTCGCCCGTGGACCTCGCCGTCTGGGCCGGAGCGCTCGTGCTCACCGAGGAGCGGCGGGACGGGTGGCTCTTCCCGCTGGTCCTGGCGGGGGCGCTCAACCGGGAGACCGCGGTGTTCGCCGTCCTGCTCCACGTGGCCCTGCGCTGGGGTCGGGAGCCCTCGGGTCGGCTGGTCGGCCGTGCGGCCGGGCTCCTCGCGACATGGGCGGTCGTGCTGGCCGTCCTCCACGCCGTCGTACCCGGCTCCGGATGGGCGCACGGAAGCACGCCGGCCGGGATGCTGGCCGCGAATTTCGGCCACCCGTCCTGGTTCGCCCTGGCCGCCGTCTTCCTCGGGGTCCTCTGGGTCGCGCCCGTGCTGGCCTGGCGCCGCCTGCCGGCCGACCTCAAGCGGGTTTGCCTCGTCTCGCTTCCCTACCTGCTGCTGGTGCTCGCGTTCGGCCGCATCCGGGAGGTCCGCCTGCTCCTGCCGCTCGTGCTCGTGCTGGTCCCGACCTTTCTCGTGGCCCTCGGAGCCCGACCCTCGGGCCTCGAACGGGAGCCGGGCCGGTGAGGAAGGAACTCCTGCAGGGCTCAGCCATCGCGCTGGGCGTGGGGATCGTGGCCGTCCTGGTCGTCGTCGCGGGCCTCCGCACGTGGAGGGCGCTGGCCCCTCCACCGCGATCCACCCGGGCCAACCTCGTGCTCGTCGTGCTGGACACGGTCCGGCGCGACCACCTCCAGGTCTACGGCTACGAGCGCCCCACCACCCCGCGACTCCAGGCACTCGCGGCCCAGGGCACGGTGTTCGAGGAGGCACGTTCCACGTCCTGCTGGACGCTGCCCGCCCATGCCTCCATGTTCACGGGGTTCCTGCCGTTCCGGCACGGAGCGGACCAGCACCACCTCGCCCTCTCGGGCGATCCCGCCACGCTCGCCCGGCGCCTTGGGGACGCCGGCTACGACACCGCGGGCATCTCGGCCAATCCCTGGGTGTCCTATCGGACCGGCCTCTCGAGGGGCTTCGACCACTACCGGGACCTGTGGCGGCAGCGGGATCGCAGCCGCAAGACCTGGACCCGCCATCCCTCCGTGGCTGCAGCGAGGGACTGGCTCGACCACGGATGGGACCGAAAGCGGCCCTTCTTCCTCTTCGTGAACCTCATGGACGCCCACGGCCCGTACCGCCCGCCGCGTTCCTCCGCCCGGGTCCTCTTCGACGGAGTCGGGGACATGGCCGGGACGTTCCGCCGGTACCGCAGCATCGGCCGGAAGGGACTCGTACGGGCATGGTTCGCCGGAGACGAGCCGGTCGCGCCCGAGGCCCTCCAGGCCGCCCGCCGGCTCTACGACGCCGAGATCCGCTCCGCCGACGCCGCCATGGGGGAGATCCTCGACGCCGTGGACGCCGTGTCCGATCCGGCCACCACGACGGTCCTGGTGGTGACGGACCACGGTGAGAACTTCGGCGACCACGGACTCGTGGGCCACGCCTTCTCGCTCCACGACACGCTGGTGTCCGTGGGGCTCGTGGCGCGCGGACCCGGGTTCGCCCCGGGCGCGCGCGCGAACGGCCCGGTGTCTTTGGTGGACGTGTTCCCCACGCTACTCGCGGCCGCGGGGCTGCGAGCGGGCGTCGTGGATGGGGTCTCCCTCACCGTGCCTCCCGGCGAGGACCGACCCATCCATGCCTCCTACGCCTGGCCCGAGCAGGTGCTGTCCACGTTCTACCCCCGGGAACTCGAGGATCCACGCCTCGAGGTGCACAAGCGGGCCCTCACCTCGGCCGTGGTCGGCCCGTGGAAGATCGTCCGCGGCTCGGACGACAGCGAGGTCGTCTACCACCTCGGGGAGGATCCGGGGGAGACCACCCCGTGCGAGGACGTGCCCGCACAGGTCCTCGACCAGCTCCGCAAAGCCGCGGGCGTACCGAGCCCCGGCCACCAGGAGCCCCGCTCGCGGCGGCGGTCTGCCCCGCGATTCGACGACGAGACGAGCGAGGCGCTCCGTGCGCTCGGCTACCTCTAGCCCCCAGGCCCTCCGCCCGAACTCGACCGATGCTCCGGTATCCTGAACGATGCTCCCCGGCGCGGCCTCCGGCGGACGGCGGTTGACCGGCGCGCATCCGGACCGTTGCCCGGGGGAGGGGCGAGGGGTACTCACAGGCGCGGCGGAGGTGAGGTGGCGAACCTGTCCGACGGTGTCCGTAGCGCCCTCGGCCTCCCCCCGGTGGCCCCGCCCGGCTCCCGCCGGGGCCCTGCCGCCCGATCGGGTGGCGCCTCCCGGAGGAGGTGAATCCGTGGCTCGTTCCGTACGACTCGAACCCTCCCGCACACTGGGGGAGTTCCGCCTCCTGTGCGGCCTCACCACCCGAGACAGCACTCAGGATCGCATCGATCTCCGCTCGCCCCTGTTCTCGGACCGTCCCGGCAGCCGCGCGTTCGTGCTCAACACCCCGGTGTTGGCCGCAGCGATGCAGGCGGTCTCCGGGCCGGCCATGGGCATCGAGATGGCCCGTCTCGGCGGTGCGGCGGTGCTCTTCTGCTCCCAGAACGCTCTGGACGAGGCGAAGATGGTCCGCACGGTGAAGAATCACCGTGCGGGCTTCGTGGAGCCCCGCACGGTCGCACCCTCCCTCGCCCTGGGCGCCCTGCACGCCCTCCACCGCGAGACGGGGTTCTCCAACTTCCCCGTCGTGGATCCAACCGGTCGCTTCCTCGGCATGATCGGGCGGCGCGACTACGACATGCTCGCCCATGCATCGCTGGCCGTCTCCGAGCGCATGATCCCGAGAGATCGGCTCGACGTGGGGGTGGAGGTCACCGACCTCCCGACGGCCCATCGCCTGCTGGTGGACGGGCACCAGGCCGTACTCCCCATCGTCGACCGCGAAGATCGCCTCCTGTACCTCGTGTTCCGCAAGGACATCCAGGACCACTTCGACAACCCGGCCCAGGTGGTGGACGAGGAGGGTCGCCTCCTGTGCCTCGCGGCCATCAACACGCTCGACTACGAGGAGCGCGCCCCGGCGCTGGTGGAAGCGGGCGCGGACGCCCTGGTGATCGATTCGTCCGACGGTCACTCGGTGTTCCAGGCCGAGACCCTGGAGTGGATCGCCGCGCGCTGGCCCGACCTCCCGGTGATGGGGGGCAACATCATCACCGAGGAGGGCTTCCGGTTCCTGGTGGCGCACGGCGCCCGGGCCGTGAAGGTCGGCATGGGGAGCGGGTCCATCTGCATCACACAGGAGCAGAAGGGTACCGGGCGCGGCCTGGCCACCGCCATCATGGAGGTGGCCGCCGCGCGCGAGCAGCACCGCAAGACCACCGGTGTCCACATCCCCATCGTGGCCGACGGGGGTCTGGTCACCGGCCGGGACGTAGTCACCGCCCTCGCCCTGGGTGCGGACGCCGTGATGATGGGCCGCTACCTCGCCCGGATGGAGGAATCGCCCACCGAGAAGGTCCAGGTCGGCAACCGGATCATGAAGCCGTACTGGGGTGAAGGGTCGGCCCGGGCCCGGGACTGGAAGGCCGCCCGGTATGCCCAGACGGCCTTCGTCGAGGGCGTCGAGGGCCTGGTCGAGTACGCCGGACGCCTCCGGGACGAGCTGCCCCGGATGCTGGCCAAGATCCGGGCCGCCATGGCCTCGGCCGGGTGCGCCACGCTGCGGGATCTGCACGAGCTGGCCGAGCTGGAACTGGTCTCCGCGCTCTCGATCCGCGAGGGCAAGGTCCACGACATCTACACCGCACACGGGGACGGAGAACTCCCCGACAGGGAGGAGTAGGATGCCCGCCACCATCGTGCTGGGCGCCCAGTGGGGCGACGAGGGCAAGGGCAAGGTCGTCGACGCCCTGGCCAGCGCGTCCGACGTCGTGGTGCGGTTCCAGGGCGGAGCCAACGCCGGACATACCGTGCAGCACGCGGGGGTCACCAGCATCCTGCACCTGCTGCCGAGCGGTGTGCTCCAACCCCACACCCGGAACGTGATCGCCTCCGGCTGCGTGGTGGATCCGTTCGCCCTCCTCGAGGAGATCCGGACGCTCGTCGAGTCCGGAACCGAACTCGCACCCGGACGACTCCTCGTTTCGGGCCGATGCCACCTGGTCACGCCGATCCACCGGGCCGTGGACCAGGCCACCGGGGGCGCCGTCGGCACCACCGGCCGCGGGATCGGGCCCTGCCACGGGGATCGCATCCTGCGTCGGGGCCTGCGGATCCGGGATGCGCTCGATGGGTTTCTGGAGGAACGGTTGGCGGCCCAGATCGCCTCGTGGGGGGCAGGTAGCCTCGGCCTGGACGAGCCGGCCCTCCTGGCGGCACAGATGGCGCCCGTGCTCGAGACCCTCGCGCCCTACGTCGCGGACACCGAAGCCGCGCTCGCCGAGGCGCTCGCCCGTGACGAGCGCGTCCTCTACGAGGGGGCCCAGGGAGCGCTCCTCGACATCGACCACGGCACCTACCCGTTCGTCACCTCGTCCAGCACGACCATCGGGGGAGCCTTCACGGGCGGTGGGGTATGGGTGACCTTCGAGCGACGCATCGGGGTCGTCAAGGCCTACACCACCCGCGTCGGCAACGGGCCTTTTCCCACAGAGATCGAGGGTCCCACAGCCGAGTTCCTCCGCGAACGCGGTCGGGAATACGGCGCCACCACCGGGCGGCCCCGTCGCTGCGGATGGCTCGACCTCCCCCTCCTGGCCCAGGCCGTCCGCACGAACGGGTACACGGAGATCGCCCTGACCAAGATCGATTGCCTCACGGGCCTCGACCCCGTACGCGTGGCGACCGGTCGCGATCCCGACGGGGCACCCGTGTACCGCGAGATGGAAGGGTGGGGCTCGGATATCGGCGAGGTACGCGACTGGGACGACCTGCCTCGGGCCTGCCGGGAGTACGTCGGGTTTATCGAGACCGCCCTCGGTGTCCCCATCGCCCTGCTCTCCACGGGCCCGGGTCGGGACCAGCTCCTCGGGAGCCTCGAGCCATGACACGCCCCGCATCCGGTCTCGACCTCTCCCTGGGGGATCTCTGCTCGGCCACGGCCTTCGGCTGGGCGCTGCGCACCTTCCGAAACCGCGCCGGTCGAGACGGAGAGCCCCTCTTGCGCCAGGAGGGCACCTTCGCCAGCCTCGTCTTGGTGGGCGACGCCACGCTGGCCCTCACGTCCGACGGCATCGGAACCAAGGTCGAGGTGGCCGAACGCACCGGAACCTACCACACGCTCGGCTGGGATCTGGTTGCCATGGTCGTGGACGACCTCGTGGCGCTGGGGGTGGAGCCCACGAACCTCACCAACATCCTCGACGTGGACACCCTCGACCTCGGCGTGGTCGACGCCCTCATGCGCGGCCTGCACGACGCGGCGATTGCCGCACGGGTGGCTGTGGTGGGGGGAGAGATTGCGGAGCTGGGCACCCGGATCGGGGGCTGGGGCCCCGGCATGCACTTCAACTGGTGCGCCACGGCCCTGGGCATCCTGCCTTCGGGGCAACCCCCCCTGGACGGCCGTGCGGTCCGGCCGGGCGATGCGCTCGTGGCCCTCGAGAGCCCGGGTCTGCGCTCCAACGGGTTCTCGCTCGCGCGCCGCGTGCTCTCGGCCCGGCACGGCGAGGACTGGCACCTCGCCCCGTTCGAGGACGGCGCCTCGTGGGGAGAGGCGCTCCTGGTTCCCTCGCGCATCTACGCGCCTCTCGTGGTGGACGCCCTCACCGAAGGCGTACCGCTCCACGGGGTGGCGCACATCACGGGCGGCGGACTCCCGGACAAGCTGGGACGCGTGCTCAAGCCCAACCGACTGGGCGCCCTCCTCGACGACCTGCCACCGGTCCCCCCGGTGTTCGCCCGACTCGTCGAGCTCGGCCCGGTTCCGTCCAGGCAGGCCTGGCACCTCTGGAACATGGGCACCGGCATGGTCCTCGTGGTCCCCCCCGATCACGCGTCGGCTCTCTGCGAACGGGCCGCGGCCGCGGGATGTCCCGCACGGGTGGCCGGCCGGATCCGCGAGTCCTCGGGCATCGAGATCCAACGGGATTCGGAGGTCCTCACCTATGGCGACTGACACCGCACCCGCGTGCATCCACGTGGCCCTGCGAGACGGCGTCCGGGACTTGCGTGGCGAGCAGGTGGCCTGCGATGCCGCCCGGTTTCTCGGCATCGATACGGGCCGGGTCCGGACGAGCCGGCTGTACGCGGTAGGGAGGAACCTGTCGCGGTCCGACCTGGAACGGCTGGGCCGTGAGGGGCTCGCCGACCGCATCCTCCACGAGGTCACCGTCGGAGGGCGACCCGAATCTCGCGGCGCACGAACCTACGTACTCGTGGGTCGCCTTCCGGGGGTCACCGACGACGAAGGGATGAGCGCCCAGGCCACCATGGCCGACCTGCTGGCCCTTCCGCCCGGCGACGGCGCCCAGGAGGTGTTCTCCAGCGAGGTCTACCTGTTCGAACGCGATCTTCCCCCCGAAACGCTGGCCCGACTCGCGGAGGAGCTGCTCGGCAATCCCCTCATCCACCACTTCGAGTACGGGCCGGTACCGGATCGAATCGCGTATGCCCCCCGTGTGAGGCTGCCCCCTCCGGCCCCGCCGCGCTTCGTGGACCTCGAGGTGTCGGACGCGGAACTGGAGCGGCTCTCGAAGGAACGCGTGCTCTCGTTGGACTTGAAGGAGATGCACGCCATCCGCGACCACTTCCGGAATCCCGAGGTGCGAGCGCGGCTCGCCGCCCTGGACCGGCCTGGGCTGCCCACGGACGCCGAACTGGAGATCTTCGCCCAGACGTGGTCCGAGCACTGCAAGCACAAGGAGTTCAACGCGCTCATCGAGTACCACGACGAGGACACCGGCCAGACCACCGTCGTGGACTCGCTCTTCCGCACGTACATCCGCGGCACGACGGATCCGATCGCCGCCCGGCTCTCGGCCTCCGGCCAGGACTGGCTGGTCAAGGTCTTCACCGACAACGCCGGGGTGGTGCGGGTGGACTCCGAGCGCCTGTTCGTCCTCAAGGTGGAGACCCACAACACCCCCTCGGCCCTCGACCCGTACGGGGGAGCCATCACCGGGATCCTCGGCAACAACCGCGATCCGCTGGGAACGGGCCGCGGGGGGGCACGCTGCCTCTTCAACACGAACGTCCTCTGCTTCGGGCCTCCGAACTACGCACGGCCCCTCCTGCCCGGCCAACTCCACCCACGCCGTGTCCTGGAGGGGGTCCGGCGCGGGATCGAGGACGGAGGCAACAAGTCCGGCATCCCCACGGTCCACGGCGCGATCGTGTTCGACGACCGCTACGCCGGGAAGCCGCTCGTCTACTGCGGCACGGGTGCGCTGCTCCCGTCCAGGGTGGGCGGCCGGAATGCCTGGGAAAAGGAGGCGCGACCGGGGGACGCCATCCTCATGGCCGGCGGCCGGGTGGGCAAGGACGGCATCCACGGCGCGACCTTCTCGTCGGTGGAGATCGATCGGAACTCCCCTCGGAGCGCGGTCCAGGTGGGGAGCCCCATCACCCAGAAACGCCTGGCGGACTTCCTCGAAGCGGCCTGCCTGGCGGGCTTCGTACGCTGCACCACCGACAACGGCGCGGGGGGGCTCTCCTCCTCGGTAGGGGAGCTGGCTCCGCTCGCCGGAGGGGCCGAGGTCCACCTCGACCGCGTGCCTCTCAAGTACGAGGGGCTCGCCCCATGGGAGATCTTCGTATCGGAGTCCCAGGAGCGGATGACCCTCGTGGTCGATCCCGTTCACCTGCCGGCCATCCTCGAGGTCGCGCGACTCCACGAAGTCGAGGTGAGCGACGTCGGTCGGTTCACCGATTCCGGTCTCCTGGAGGTGTTCCACTCGGGTGCGCGGGTGGCCTCGCTCGACCTCGACTTCCTGCACCACGGGGTGCCCTCCAAGCGCATGCGGGCCACCTGGCGGGCCCCGGCGCTCACCGAGCCCGTACTGCCGCCGGATCTCGACTGGGGGCACCTGCTTCGGCGCGTGCTGGCGAGCCCCGACGTGGCCTCTCGCGAATGGGTCATCCGACAGTACGACCACGAGGTCAAGGGCCGCACGGTGGTCAAGCCGCTCATGGGGCCCGACGGCACGGCCCCCCAGGACGCCGCCGTGATGCGGCTCGGCTTCGACGACTGGCGAGGCCTGGCCGTGTCCTGCGGCATCGTCCCCCGCTACGGCGACATCGACCCCTACGCCATGTCGGCCGCGGCCTTCGACGAAGCCGTCCGGCAGATCGTGGCCGTGGGCGGGCGTCTTCCCGATCCCGACGCGTCGGGGGGGACGTGGTGGAGCGCGTGCGACAACTTCTGCGTCCCGGACTCGGCGTGGCACCCGACGGAGAACCCCGATGGCGACCGCAAGCTGGGCGCGCTGGTACGCATGTGCCGGGCACTCAAGGACGTGGCCACGGCGTACGGCGTTCCGCTGACCTCCGGCAAGGACAGCATGAAGAACGACTTCAAGGAGGGCGGCGTGAGGATCTCGGTCCCGCCGACCGTGCTGTACACCGTCGTGTCCGGGATCGAGGACATCCGGCGCACCGTCACCAGCGAGGTCAAGGCCGAGGGAGACTTCGTCTGGGTGCTCGGGCGGACCCGCGACGAGCTGGGCGCGAGCATCCTCTACCGCCTGTTGGGCGAGTTGGGTGCGAACGTGCCCCGCGTACGGACGGACGAGGCCGTGGGCCTCTACCGCGCGCTCGCCTCGGCCACGACCCGCGGGTGGGTCGCCTCCTGTCACGATTGCTCGGACGGGGGCCTGGCCGTCGCCCTGGCCGAGGCCACCTTCGGCACGGGCCTCGGTCTCGATCTCGATCTCGGCCCGGTCCTCGACGCTCTCGGCGACGCCCCGCACCCGGTGCTGAGCGCGCTCTTCTCGGAGAGCCCCTCGCGCTTCGTGGCCACCGTCGCCCCCGAGCACCAGGCGTCCTTCGAGGCGTCTCTGGGGGAGCACGGGCGGTGCGTGGGCCGGGTCACGGCGGATCCACGGCTCGTGGTGCGGGCGCGTGGCGCCCCTGTGCTGGACCTCGACACGCTCGACCTGTTGTCAGCCTGGCGGACCGATCCGCGCGGCGGGGAGGGGGCATGATCCGGGCGCTCGTGCTCACCGGCTTCGGCATCAACTGCGAGGAGGAGCTCGCGGCGGCCTGGCGCCTCGCGGGCGCCGAACCCCACCTCGTCCACTTGAACCGCCTGCTCGCGGGCCAGGAACGGATCCGGGACCACCACGTGGTCTCGCTGCCCGGGGGATTCTCCTTCGGAGACGACCTCGGGGCCGGTCGCGTGCTGGCCAACCGGATCCGCTACCGTACCCTGCCCTCGGGCGGCACCCTGCTCGACGAGCTCAGCCGGTTCGTCCAGGAGGGAGGGTACGTCCTGGGGATCTGCAACGGGTTCCAGGTCCTGGTCCAGACGGGCCTGTTGCCCAACGTGGGGGGAGGCCTGGAGCCGGAGGCCACGCTCGCACCCAACGCTTCGGGGCGATTCGAGGACCGCTGGATCCGCTGCGTGGCGACGACCCCGAGCCCCACCCCGTTCCTGGCCGGCGTCTCCACTCTCGATCTCCCCGTCCGACACGGGGAGGGGCGCCTGGTGTTCCGGGACGACGAGGTGCAGACCCGCGTCGTCGAACGGGGGCTCGCCTGCCTCCGCTACGCCGATTCCGAGGGCCTCGAGACCCACGTCTACCCTGCCAATCCCAACGGCAGCGCCCTGGCGTGCGCGGGGATGGTCGACGTGAGCGGCCACGTCTTCGGCCTCATGCCCCATCCCGAGGCCTACCTGTCCGCCTGGAACCACCCCGACTGGGGCCGGAGGATCAGGCTCTCGGGGCACGCGATGGAGGACGGCGAAGGCCTGGCGCTGTTCCGCAACCTGGTTCGTCACCTGACAGGGGAGGTCAAGCCATGAGCATCGATCGGGTCCCCGTCCGGCGGGCCCTGCTGTCCGCGAGCGATCGCACCGGCCTGGTCGACCTCGCCCGCGCGCTCGTCCGCCACGGGTGCGAGATTGTCGCGAGCGGGGGCACCCGCCGCGCGCTCTCGGAGGCCGGCATCGAGAGCGTCCCGGTGGAGCGGGTGAGCGGTGCACCGGAGGCTTTCGGCGGACGCATGAAGACCCTCTCGTTCGGGATCGCCTCGGCGCTGCTCTTCCACCGGGAGCGCGACGCGGAGGAGGCCGCCCGCCTGGGCATCCAGTCCATCGACCTCGTGGCCTGCAACCTGTATCCGTTCGCCCGGGCCTGGAGAGACGGGGTCGAGGACGACGCCCTGGTCGAGCAGATCGACATCGGCGGCCCCACGCTCCTCCGCGCGGCCGCCAAGAACGCCTCGCACGTGGCGGTGCTGTGCGACCCCGCGGCCTACCCTGCGGTGATCGCCGAGCTCGACGCCTCGGACGGCGCCTTGTGCCTCGACACGCGGCGGGCCCTGGCACGGGCTGCGTTCCATCACACCGCCGACTACGACGCCATGATCGCCCAGGCGTTCGACGAGCGTGCCGGCGTGGCGTCGCTGAACCTGGTCCTGGAGAGCGGACGTGCCCTGAGGTACGGAGAGAATCCCCACCAGAAGGGCTGGGTCTACCGGATGCGGGGCGCGCACGCCTCGCTGGCCGACGTGGAGCAACTGCACGGCGAGGCGTTGTCGTACAACAACTTCGGGGACGTCCAGGCGGCCCTCAAGGCCGTCGCGGACCTGGAGGGCAGCGCCTGTGCGGTCGTGAAGCACGGCAATCCCTGCGGGCTCGCAACCGCGCCCACGCAGCGCCGGGCGCTGGAGGCCGCGTGGGCAGGCGACCCGGTGTCCGCCTTCGGATCGGTGATTGCGTTCAGCCGTCCGCTCGAACCCGACACCGCCGCCTTCTTCGAACTCTCCCACCCGGACCGCAGCCGTCGCAGGTTCGTGGAGGTGGTGGTGGCCCCGGGTGTGGACGCCGACGCCCTGTCCCTGCTCGCCGTCCACCCGCGCCTGCGCGTGCTGGTCTTCGACCCTGCCCGTCTTCGCGATACCGGTGTTCAGGGCCTGCCTGCCGGATGGCAGGTCCGCTTCCTCGCAGGGGCCTGCCTCGTCCAGGAACCCGATCGTACCTTGCAGGACCGTTTCGAGCCGGTCACCCGGCATGCCCCCGCCGGTGACCCCGGTCTCTGGACGTTCGGCCTGGCCGCCGTCCGCCAGGTGCGCAGCAATGCCATCGTGGTGGTGCGACGCCTCCCGGACGCCACGCTGCAACTCCTGGGCATGGGGGCCGGCCAGCCCAACCGGGTCGAGTCCGTGCGCATCGCCGTCTCCAAGTGCCGCGAGACCCTCCTCGCCGAGCACCCCGGCGACGAGACCGCGGTGCGCGAGGCCATGGGCCGGGCCTGCCTCGTCTCCGACGCCTTCTTCCCGTTTCCCGACAACATCGAAGTGCTGGCCCAGGCAGGTCTCCGCACGGTGCTCCAGCCCGGGGGATCCCTCCGGGACCGGCTGGTGATCCAGCGGGCCGAGGATCTCGGCGTGGCCATGCTCGTCACCGGACTGAGGCACTTTCGCCACTAGGAGGACGGATGATCCCCTTGAGCCGTTTCGTCTCCCCCCAGCTGAAACTGCTCCACCGCGGCAAGGTGCGCGACTCGTTCCGCGCATCCCCCGATACCCGCCTGATGGTCGCGACCGATCGCCTGTCGGCCTTCGACCAGGTCCTCGACACCGCCATCCCCGCCAAGGGCGCCGTGCTCTCGGGCCTGTCCGCCTGGTGGTTCGAGCGGACGCGCGACATCGTGCCCAACCACTTCATCCGCCTCGTGGATCCGGCTGTCTCGCTCATCCGCGAGTGCCGGCCGTTGGCCGTGGAGGTAGTGGTCCGCGCCCACCTCGCGGGGTCCATGTGGCGCGCCTACCAGGCCGGCCGGCGCTCCTTCTGCGGGGTGTCGGTGCCCGACGGTCTCACCCGTCACCAGGCCTTTCCCGAGCCGATCGTCACGCCTACCACCAAGTCCGACCACGACGAGGAGGCCAGCCCGGCCGAACTGGTGGCCGCCGGGCTGGTCACCCCCGAGCAGTGGAAGGCGCTGGAGCAGGCGGCCCGCAAGCTCTTCGCGGCCGGAGCGGCGACGTTGGCCGAGCGGGGCCTCAAGCTGTGCGACACCAAGTACGAGTTCGGAATCTTCGACGAAGAGATCGTGCTCATCGACGAGATCCACACACCGGACTCCTCTCGCATCTGGCCTGCCGACGCCTTCGCACGGGATCCGCAACGCGTGGAGTCCCTCGACAAGGAGTACGTGCGGGCCTGGCTCCTCGAGGCCGGCCAGGGCGGCCGACGCCCCAGGGCCCTGCCCCCCGAGGTCGCGGCCGAGACCACTCGGCGCTACCTGGAGCTCTTCGAGCGAGTCACCGGCGTGTCCCTGGCCCTCTCCGACGAGGATCCGAGGGAGCGGATGGTTCGCCACCTCGCGGCCCAGGGCTTCATGAAGGACGCCTGGGTGGCCGTGGTGATGGGGTCTCCGGGCGACCTCGCACATGCCCGCCGCATCCGCGATGCCCTGGCCCCGTACGGTGTGGCCGTCGACATGCGGGTGCTCTCGGCCCACAAGAACGGCGAGGCTCTGCCCGCCCTGGCCGAACTGTACGGAGGCAGCGCGGATCGGGGCGTGGTGGTGGCGGTGGCCGGGCTCTCCAACGGGCTCGGGGGCGCGCTGGCCGCCAACCTCCCCGTGCCGGTGCTGTCCTGTCCCCCGTTCACGGACCTCGCCGACCTCCAGGTCAACCTCGCCTCCTCCATGATGCTGCCGTCCGAGGTTCCGGCGGGCACGATCCTCAGCCCCTCCAACGCGGCCCACCTCGCGCTGCGCTGCCTCCAGCTTCCCCGCTTGAAGGACCGCCTCGCGCTCGAAATCGGAGCCGTCAAGGACCGCCTGGCTGCCCGAGACCAGGAGGTCCGGGCCGCGGAGCGCCTCCCATGAACGCGATCTCTCCGCTGGATGGCCGCTACGCCGGCCGGGTGGCGCACCTGGGCCGCTTCTTTTCTGAGGCTGCCCTCGTGCGGGCGCGCTGCCTCGTGGAGCTCCGCTACCTCGGCGCCCTGGAGTCCGCCCGCCTGGTCCCGCCGTTCGCCCCGGAGGAGAGAGAGCGGATCGACGCCGCGCTCTCGCGCTGCGACCCCGACCAGGACCTGGCTTACTTCGCCGCGTGGTTCGAGGCCATCCAGACCATCGAGGCCCGCACCCGCCACGATGTCAAGGCCGTGGAGGTCTTCCTGGCGCAAGAGCTCGGGCTCACCCTTCCAGGCCTGGTTCACCTGGGGCTCACCTCGGAGGACACCAACAACCTGGCCTACTCGCTGCTGCTCGGCGCCTTCGTCCGCCAGGAACAGCTTCCCCAGGTCCGGCGCCTCATGGCGGCTCTGGCCGACCTCGTGAACCGCTGGAGGGACGAGCCGTTCCCCACGCGCACCCACGGGCAACCGGCCTCACCGTCCACCGCGGGCAAGGAGATGGCCGTCTTCCTCGATCGACTGGTGCGTCTGCACCGCCCGCTCGCCGCCCTCGAGTTCCGGGGGAAGCTGGCGGGGGCCACCGGTACGTACGCCGCCTGGACGGTGGCGTTCCCGGGCACGGATCCCCTGGCCTTCGCGGAGCGCTTCGTGACCGATCTGGGCCTCGTTCCCTCCCTCGTGTGCACGCAGATCGAGGACCACGACACCTGGGCCGAGTACTTCCAGTGCACGGCTCGCATCCACACCGTGGTCCTCGACCTCGATCGGGACCTCTGGGAGTACATCTCCCGGGGGTGGATCCGGCAACGAGCGGTTCCGGGCGAGGTGGGATCCTCCACCATGCCCCACAAGGTCAACCCCATCCGCTTCGAGAACAGCGAGGGCAACCTCGCGCTGGCCAACGCGCACCTCGGGTTCCTGGCGGGGCGACTCGGTACGTCCCGCATGCAGCGCGACCTCACGGACTCCACCGTGGAGCGGACCATCGGCGTGGCCCTGTCCCACGGGTGGTTCGCCCTCGATCAGACCATCGAGGGCCTCGCGGCCATCGGTCTCGACCGGGAAGCGTGCCGGGAGGATCTCGCCGCGACGCCCGAGGTGCTGGCCGAGGCCTACCAGGCCGTGCTCCGTGCCGCGGGCGTGGCGGATGCCTACGATCGCCTGAAGCAGGCCACGCGGGGCCAGACCGTCACGCGCGAGACGCTCGACGCCACGCTCGACGGGTTGTCGGTGCCCGATCCGATCCGCGAGCGACTGGCACGGCTCCGCCCCGACACCTACACCGGCGAGGCGAGTCGACTGTGCGGGCTCGTCCTCGACCGCTGGCGCGAGGAGGTGCCATCGTGAGGATTGCCGTACTCGGGTCCGGTGGCCGCGAGCACGCCCTGGCCTGGCGCCTCGGCGCGGAGACCGGCGATCCGGTGTTCGTGATGCCGGGCAACGCGGGCACTCCGCACACCCTCGAGGTCCGGGGGACGGATCCCCACACGCTGGCGGCCGTTTGCCTCGAACACCAGGTCGACCTCCTGGTAGTCGGCCCCGAGGCTCCGCTCGCAGCTGGTTTGGCCGACGTCCTGACCGCCCGAGGCCTGCGCGTGTTCGGGCCTTCGGCCGCCGCCGCGCGGCTCGAATCCTCCAAGGCCTGGGCCAAGGACTTCATGCGCCGCCACGGTGTGGCCACGGCCCGGTATTCCGTCGCCCACGGGGTCCGGGAGGCCGCGACGCTCGCCGGGGACGGTCGCGTGGTGCTCAAGTACGACGGTCTCGCAGGCGGCAAGGGCGTGGTGGTGTGCGGATCGCGCGCCGACGTGGACGCGGGCCTGTCCCGACTGGCCCGGGCCCACGGCGAAGAGGCCCGCATCGTGGTGGAGGAGCGACTGGAGGGCGACGAGGTCTCGCTGGTGGGCATCACCGACGGGCACGACATGGTGCTCCTGCCGCCGTGCCAGGATCACAAGGCGCTCCTCGACGGCGACCTCGGGCCCAACACGGGTGGCATGGGTGCGTTCACACCGGTGCCCGGCTGTGGGCCCCGGGTCGTGGACGAGGCCGTGCGCCGGGTGGTGGCCCCCACGCTCGCGGGTCTGGCGGCCGAAGGGCTGCCCTTTCGCGGAGCGCTCTACTTCGGCCTCATGATCACGGCGGAGGGGCCCAGCCTGCTCGAGTACAACGTCCGCTTCGGAGATCCCGAGACCGAAGCCGTCCTGCCCGCTCTCAAAGGGAGCCTGCTCGACCTCGTGCTCGCCGCATCCGACGGGGAGTTGGGCCGGGTGGCACCGGCCGGCCTGAGCATGGCTCCCGATCAAGGCCTCACCCTGGTGGATGTCGTCCTGGCCGCCGAGGGCTATCCCGATCGCCCCCGCACCGGCGCGCCCATCGAGGGGCTCGAAATACCGGATGGCGGCGACTGCCGGGTCTTCCACGGCGGCACGCGTCGCGACGGCGCCGTCGTGCGGGTCGCGGGCGGACGCGTGCTCCACGTGGTGGCCTCGGGTCCGGACGTCGCCTCGGCCCGCATGCGCGCCGCCGATCGGATCCGGGAGATCCACTTCGACGGCATGCACTTCCGCTCCGACATCGGCCTCCGAAGATGGTCGAGCGGGCCGGGTGCCCCGTGACGCCCCTGCCCCGGCTCGCCATCCTGCTGTCCGGACGCGGCAGCAACATGGAGGCCATCGTGCGCGAGGTCCAGGGGGGCATCCTCCAGGGCGTGTGCGAGGTGGCGGTGGTGGTGTCCAACGAACCCGAGGCCGCCGGCCTCGGGGTCGCGGACGCGCTCGGTGTGCCCACGATCGTAGAGCCTTCCCGCGGTCGTCCCCGGTCGGCGTTCGGCGAGGCGCTCCTCGAGGCCCTCGACCCGTTCTCCCCCGATCTCCTCGTCCTGGCCGGCTTCATGCTGGTGCTTCCGCCCGGCGTGGTACGGGCGTACGCGCACCGCATCGTGAACATCCACCCCGCCGACACGCGCCTCCACCGCGGCCTCCACGGGTACGCATGGGCCTGGGAGAACCAGCTTCCGGAGACCCGGATCACCGTTCACTGGGTGGACGAGGGGCTCGACACGGGTCCGGTGATCGCCCAGGCTCCCGTGGACCTCCGTCAGGCTCGGGATCTCGCGGAGGTCGAGCGACGGGGCCTCGCGGTCGAGCACCGCTTCTACAGCGAGGTCCTCCGGGGCCTCTTCACAGGCACGGGTTCGAGGAGCGACTGAACATGTGTGGGATCGTCGGCATCTACGGCAAGGACACGGTGGCTCCCTCCATCTTCGACGGTCTCGTCGCCATCCAGCACCGGGGGCACGACTCGGCGGGCATCGTCACCCTGGACGGGTCCTTCCACCTGAAGAAGGGCCTGGGTCACGTGACCGACGTGTTCCGGGGAGTGGACCCCGCCAGCCTGCCGGGGCACGCGGGTCTGGGACACGTCCGCTACGCCACCATCGGGTCCAACGGAGAGATCGACGCCCAGCCGATGGTGGTGAACTACCCCTTCGGCCTCGCGATGGTGCACAACGGCAACGTGATCAACTTCGCGAGCCTGCGCCGCTGGCTGCACGACGAGCGACACCGCCTGGTGGACACCGACAACGACGTCTCGCTCATCCTGTACACGCTCGCCTCGGAGCTCGAGCAGCGCGACCTCAAGCACCTCGAGGTGTCCGACGTCTTCGATGCGGTCCGAGCCACCCAGGACCGGGTGGAGGGCGCCTACTCGGCCATCTGCATCATCGCCGGGCAGGGCATGCTCGCCTTCTGCGACCCTCACGGCATCCGGCCCATCGTGATCGGCAAGAAGTTCAGCGAGCACGGGATCGTGTACGTGTTCGCCTCCGAGAGCGTGGTCTTCGACCTGCTCGGATGCCAGCGCATCCGCGATCTCCAACCCGGAGAGGCGGTGTTCGTGGACCGCCACCACCACCTCCACTCGAGCGTCTGCCGCAGGAAGGCCCAGGCCTTCTGCGTTTTCGAATACATCTACTTCGCCCGCGAGGACTCGGTGATCCACGACCGCCTGGTCGCCACCGAGCGTGTGCGGATGGGCCGGCGCCTGGCAGATACGTTCCGAAAGACAGGTATCGAGCCGGATATCGTCATCGACGTGCCCTCGTCGTCCTACTTCTTCGCATCCGGGCTCGCCGAGGCGCTGGGTGTCCCCTACCGGCGCGGCCTGGCCAAGAACAACCACGTGGGGCGATCGTTCATCACGCAGAACCAGACCGTGCGCGAAACCATGGTCCGGCAGAAGCACAACCCCATCCCGGACGTGGTACGGGGCAAGAAAGTGGCCGTGGTGGACGACTCGATCGTGCGGGGCACGACCTCCCGCCACCTGGTTCGCCTGCTCAGGAAGGCAGGAGCCAAGGAGATCACCTTCGTCTCCGCGTCGCCGCCCATCACGCACCCGTGCATCTACGGCATCGACATGTCGGTCAAGCGGGAGATCATCGCCGCCCACTACGACATCGACCAGATCCGCCACTACCTGGAGGCCGACGCCGTGGTCTACCAGACCCTCGAAGACCTCAAGGACCTCTACCGCGACCTGCCCTGCTGCTACGCCTGCTTCAGCGGCGAGTACCCGACGGGCGCCAGCGAAGAGGCCCTCCGGATCATCGAGGAGGAGAAGCTGAAGTCCAAGCGGTAGGTCGATGGCGCCCCGCGGCGCTCTCGTGCGACCCTGCACGACTTGAGGTCTACCGCCTCCGGATGAGGGTCCGCGCCTGGGGCTCGGGCCCGATGGTCTTCAGAGTTGCCGGATCCGGGGCAGACAGGAAGGGGGTCCGGGGCAGGCGCCAGAGGGCCACGACCCCGTCGCCAACAGACTCTCGAGCGGCCGGTGGGCCGTAGGTGTCGGACAAGAAGGCCAGGACCTGGTCACAGGAACGTTCCCCGACGAACCCCCGGGAGGCCAAAGGATCACCCTCCCTCCGGACCGGCGCTTCCAAGCCGATGGATCCCCGGTGTGGCTGCACGTCGAGGCTCGCCTCCTCGAGCATGGGCAACCAGTGCTCACGCCATCCGAACCGTTCCAGGGGGAGGATGGATTCGCCGCATCCGTGGCCGTGGACGACCAGGTGCGTGTAGCCGAAGGCCTCGGGCCGTGGGCCCTCCCCGCTCTCCAGGTCCGTGGTCCACCTGCCGTGAAGCAGCCATGCAAGGATCGGGGTCCGGGTCACCAGGCGGTCGAGCGCGACAGGGGCCTGCCTGGCCGGGAGTTCCAGGCAGCACATCGGGGCACCGTGGACGAGAGCCGCCTGGAACCGGTCGTAGTGGAACGCCTTCCAGGAGGCGGAGCGTCCCGCATTGCCACCGACCTGGACCTCGAGCACGGCCGCGGGCCGGTCCTGGGCCACGAGGTGCACCAGCCGGGGAAGCGGGGGGGGTGCGGCCACCGGGAGCGGCCAATGCCCGCTTACCTGCAGGAGACCTGCGCCGACGGCGACGAGCGGAATCGCGGCCTTCGCGACCCGCCGGGGAAGGGTCGCGGGAGCCGTGGCAACGCGATCCAGGACGGCAGCCAGCCCGATGGCTGCGAGCACGGCGAGGCACAGGTCGGCCAGGAGGAGGTAGCGCTGGGGCCACTGGAAGCGGAGAAGGAACGGAAGAACCATGGGCAGCCAGGCATAGGGCGACTCGAGGACGGTCCCGGTTCCGGACAGGGCAAGGGTGGTGCCCATGGCTGCGAAGTGCAGGACCGCCGCACCAATCCACCAGGGGAGGGTCGGGGCGTGCGGGCGGGGGGCAGCCAGCGAGAGGAGGGCCAGGAGGGGGAGCACCAGGCCCGTTCCCGCCTGCCGTGCAAGCGGCAGGGGCAGGAAGAGGTCCCGAAGAGGCAGGCCTCCCCCTCGGCTCTGCTGGAACCAGCCGTGGTAGGCGGAATCCCGCATCACGCTCGTCGCCAGGAAGGGCATGCCCTGCCCACTCACGTGCTCGTGGGCAAAGGCGAGGGAGGCCCAGGCGACGAGGGCCAGCCCCACCAGGAGGACGAGGCCACGGACCCGGAGCGCGCAGGGCGCAAGGACGGCGCTCGGACGTCCGGACAGGACGGCCCCCAGGACCAGGCCGGGCAGCAGGAGTGCCAGCATGGGTCCGGCGTGGAGATAGCCGGTGATCCCCAGCACGAGCGCCACGAGCGAACCCACGAGGTGGACGATCCGCCCATGTTCGAGCCATCGGGTGCCCCACAGCAGGGCGAGGGCCACCAGGCCCAGGCTGCCCGCCTCGATCCGACCCTCTCCGAACTCGTGGAGGACGGCCGGGGACAGGATCAGGACGCCGGCCGCGGCTGCAGCGGCTGCCGAGCGGTGGGCGAAGCCACGACACAAGGCCCAGGCTCCGGCTCCCAACATCCCGAGGTGAACGAGAGAAGCAGCGTTCGCCGCAGCGTAAGGACCAGCCCAGGTGGTGAACGGCGCGCCCACGACCAGGTCCAGGTGACCCTCCCAGAGGCCCAGGAGATCCACGTGGACGGGGAACGTGAGGCCGTGGGTCCGGAACAAGGACCCGCCCTCGGCCAGGACGCGGCGGATCCACTCGTACTGCCAGAGGTGCAGCGAACCGTCCACGTGCATCCGGCCTTCTGGACCCACGGTGGACGTGGTCCACTGGGGGAGCACGCGGGCGTAGAAGGCCAGGACGAATCCGGCCAGGAGAAGGGGAGGGAGCAGGCGCCGAGCCGGAGGCGAGGGCGGTTCCATGGGGTTTCCTCCGTAACCCGGAGCGGATCGAGGGCTGCGGGATTGCAGCCGGGCATCGACTTCGGCTACGGTGCGTGCCCCCCCGAGGGCGTCCGGACCATGGGCCCCCGATCTCCCGACATCCGCCCGAAAGAGAGCGCTCCATGAGCGGTTCCGTCCGCGTGGCCCTGCACGTTCGGGGGCTCGTCCAGGGCGTGGGGTTCCGTCCCTTCGTGTTGCGACAGGCGCGACGCCTCGGCCTCTCGGGGCGCGTCTGGAACACCTCGGAGGGGGTGGAGATCGAAGCCGAGGGGCCTCCGAAGGCGATCGCGGCACTCCAGGACACCCTTCGTCGGGAGGCGCCGCCGATCGCCCGGGTGGATGGCGTGGAGGTGGAGACCCGCTCCCCAACGGGCGAGTCGGGCTTCACGATCGTACAGAGCGAGCGCCGGGCCGGGGACGCTGCCCTTGTGAGCCCCGACGTGGCCACCTGCGACGCCTGCCTCGAGGAGTTGTGGGACCCCGCGAACCGACGCTACCGCTACCCCTTCGTCAACTGCACGGACTGCGGGCCGCGATTCACGATCGTGGAACGCGTGCCCTACGACCGCCCGTTCACCACGATGCGCGCGTTCGATCTGTGCCCGGCCTGCGCTCGAGAGTACGCGGATCCGAACGACCGCCGCTACCACGCGGAGCCCAACGCCTGTCCGGCCTGTGGACCCCGCCTCTCGCTGTGCCTGCCCGATGGCGCGGTCCTGGACGTACCCGATGCCCTCGAGGCGGCCCAGGAACGCCTCCGAAAGGGTGAAATCCTCGCCATCAAGGGACTCGGAGGGTACCACCTCGCTTGCCTGGCTCGCGCCGAGGACGCGGTATGCCGCCTGAGGGCGCGCAAGGGCCGGCCGCGGCGCCCCCTGGCCGTGATGTGCAGAGACCTGGCCACGGCCCGGGACCTCTGCCGGATCTCTGCCATCGAGGCGGAGATCCTGGCGAGTTTGCGACGGCCCATCCTGCTCCTGGCGGTCCGCGAGGACGCTCCCCTGGCCCCGTCGGTGGCCCCGGGCCTCACGGACGTGGGCGTGATGCTCCCGTACACCCCCCTCCACCACCTGCTGGTCGCTCCGGACGACCTGGCGGTGCTCGTGATGACGAGCGGCAACCGTTCGGGTGGCCCCATGGTGGCCGAGGACGCCGAGGCGATCGCCCGTCTCGGCGGGATCGCCGATGCCTTCCTCGTCCACGACCGCCGCATCGCCAACCGGTGCGACGACTCCGTCGGGTTCGTGCTGGCGGGCGCGCCGGGGGGAGACCGGCTCGTGCTCGTTCGCAGATCCCGGGGATTCGTGCCGCTCCCCGTGGACCTGCCCGTCCACACGCCTCCGGGGCTCGCGGTGGGAGCCATGCTCGCCGAGACGTTCGCGCTGGCCGCCGGGCGGCGTGCGTTCCTCTCCCAGCATGTCGGAGACACCGACGACGTCGACACGCTCGCCTTCCTGGCAGAGGCTGTCGAGGGCCTCAGGCGCTGGCTGGGCATCGATCCAGAGCACGTGGCCTGCGACCTCCACCCGGACCTGCCCACCACCCGCTACGCGGAGGGACTCGGGCTGCCCGTCGTCCGGGTCCAGCACCACCACGCCCACATGGCTTCAGCCATGGCGGCCGCCGGGATCACCGAACCGGTCCAGGCGTGGACCTGTGACGGCACGGGATATGGCCCGGACCGCACCACCTGGGGATGCGAGTTGTTGGTGGGCACTTCCGGCAGCGCCCAGCGCGTGGCGCACCTGAAACCCATGCCCCTGCCCGGTTCGGAGGCGGCGGTCCGGCGTCCCCTGCGCACCGCCGTGGGCTGGCTCCACGCGGTCGCCCCTGCCACCGCCGATCTTCCGATCGGGCTGTGGACCCGCGCCCGCCTAGGCGAGCTGATCTGGATCCGTCAAATGGTCGATCGCCAGGTGCGCGTGCCGCTCGCATCCAGCGCCGGACGGCTGTTCGACGCGGTGGCCGCGATCCTCGACGTCTGCGACGACGCCACCTACGAGGGGCAGGCCGCGATGGAGCTCGAGCACCTGGCTCGACCGGCGGAGTACGCAGACGGGCCCCGGTTGACTCTCGACCTCGCCTCGCAGGCCGGCCCCATCGTGCTCGATCCCTCGTCTCTGCTCGAGGGCCTCGCCACCGCCCACGCGGCAGGCCAATCACGCGTCGTGCTGGCCGCCCGGTTCCACGCCGCGTTCGCCGCCGCGCTCGTGGAGACCTCGCGCCGGGTGGCGGCCGGAGGAGGTCCACGCCGCGTTCTCCTGTGCGGCGGCACGTTTCAGAACCAGATACTCTTGCGGGCCTGTGCCCTGGGGCTTGCGGCCGCGGGCCTCGAGCCTGAGCTGCCGGGTCCGGTTCCCACCGGCGACGGTGGGGTTTCCCTCGGGCAGGTACTCGTGGCCGCCGCCGTGGCTGCCGGACAGCCCGGACGTGTGGAGATCTGATCATGTGCCTCGCCATTCCTGGACAGGTCGTCTCGATCGAGGGGCGGACCGCCCGCGTGGCGTTCGGGGGCATCGCACGCGATCTGGCCACCGACCTCCTGCCCGACCTCGCTCCGGGCGACTGGGTGCTCGCCCATGCCGGGTTCGCGATCCAGCGCCTCGAGGAAGACGACGCGGTCGAGACGCTGCGCCTGTTCGCCGAGATCGAGAGCCTGGGCGGCCCGGTGGGTTCCGAATGACGATCGACCCCCACGCGGCGGCCGAGACCGCGTACGCCCGCATCGCCTCGATGGTGAACGGGCCGCTGGCGTTCATGGAGGTCTGCGGAACGCACACCATGGCCATCGGCCGGGCAGGCCTGCGTACGCGCCTCCCCGACGACCTGAGGCTGGTGTCCGGACCGGGCTGCCCGGTCTGCGTCACCCCCGCCGTGGACATCGAGCGCGCCGCGGCGTTGGCCGTGGAGCCCGGCGTCACGGTGGCCACCTTCGGCGATCTGCTGCGTGTGCCCGGCGCAAACGGAACGCTCCAGGAGGCGCGAGCCCGCGGTGGGCAGGTGAAGGTGGTCTACGCCGCGACCGAGGCGTTGGACCTCGCCGAGATCGAGCGCACCCGGACCGTGGTGTTCGTGGGCATCGGCTTCGAGACCACCACCCCCACCGTGGCGGCCACGGTCTTGAGGGCCCAATCCCGGGGCGTCCACAACTTCTGCGTCCTGCCCGCGTTCAAGCTCGTGCCCCCGGCCATGCACGCGCTGGCATCCGACCCCGAGATCCGAATCGATGGCTTTCTCTGCCCCGGTCACGTCTCCTCGATCCTGGGCACGATGCCCTATGAGCCCGTGGCCCGCGAGCACCGGATCCCCTGCGTGGTGGCGGGCTTCGAACCGTTGGAGATCCTCTCGGCCATCGAAGCGCTCCTGCTGCAGCTCGAGGAGGGTCGCTGCGAGGTGGAGAACCGCTACGCGAGGGCGGTCCCCACCCAGGGCAATCCGGCGGCGCGCGCGATCATGGACCGCGTGTTCGTCCCTTGCGATGCCTCCTGGCGCGGCATCGGGATGCTGCCCGCGAGCGGGCTTGCCTTCCGCCCCGAGTACGCCGAGTTCGACGCTCTCGAGCGTGTACCGGTGAACGTCCCCGAGGTCGAGGACCTCCCGGCCGGTTGTGGGTGCGGAGACGTGATGAAGGGTCGGATCCAGCCCCCGGAGTGCCGCCTCTTCGGTCATCGCTGTACACCAGCCCGTCCCGTGGGTCCGTGCATGGTGTCCTCCGAGGGTGCCTGCGCGGCCTGGTACAAGTACGGAGGCGGATCGTGAACGACTGCATCCTGATGGACCACGGCGAGGGCGGGGCTGCGACGGCCCGCCTGCTCACCGAGGTCTTCCTCCGCCACCTCGGCAACCCCGGTCCGCTCGAAGACGCCGCCTGTCTGCCCGGTTTCGACCGGATCGCCTTCACCACCGACACGTTCGTGGTGCGGCCTCCGTTCTTTCCGGGAGGCGATATCGGAAAGCTCGCCGTGTGCGGAACCGTGAACGATCTCGCGGTGATGGGCGCCGTCCCCAGGTGGATCACCGCGGCGTTCGTGCTCGAGGAGGGGCTGGCGATCTCCCTGCTCGACCGCGTGGTGGCCTCCATGGCGGCCACGGCCCGCGAGGCGGGCGTCACGGTGGTCGGCGGCGACACGAAGGTGGTGGGGCGGGGCGAAGCCGACGGCATCTTCGTGAACACGAGCGGTGTCGGCTTCCTCCCGCCGCAAAGGGCGCTCTCGGTGGCTGCCTGCCGGCCGGGCGACCAGGTGATCGTGAGCGGGCCCGTGGGCGACCACGGTACCGCCGTGCTCCTGGCTCGTGAGGGATTCGGGTTGGAGGGAGAGGTCTACAGCGACTGCCAGCCGCTCGGCGACCTCGCAGCCGCCCTGTTGGAGGCCGCACCGGACATCCGGTCCATGCGCGACCCCACGCGAGGCGGTCTGGCCACCGTGCTGGTGGAGATGGCCTCGGCCTCAGGCGTCCGGATCCGGATCGAGGAGGCCGCGGTCCCCGTGCGCCGATCCGTGCGGACCGCGTGCGACCTGTTGGGTCTCGATCCGCTGTACGTGGCCTGCGAGGGTCGCCTCGTGGTCGTGTGCCCCCCAGAGCGGACGGACGATGTCCTGGCAGCCGCACGCGCCCATCCTCGTGGCCGAGAAGCCGCGCTGATCGGAGGGGTGGGGGAGGGGACCTGCGGCCTGACCCTCGAGACCGTCCACGGGGGCCGCCGCCCGCTCGTCGCCCTCGAAGGCGCCCAGCTCCCCCGCATCTGCTAGGAGTCGCCGTGCACGAAGCGTCCATTGCCCAGTCGCTGCTCGACCAGGTGGAGCAGGTCATGGCTGGCCCGGCGTTCGAGGGCGTCACGGGTCGGCTCGTCCGGGTCCACGTGCGAATCGGCCGGATGACGGCCGTGGTACCCGACGTGCTGCGTTTCATGTGGGCCGCCATGGTCGACGGCACCGCGATCGAGGGCGTCGCTCTCGAGATCGAGGAGGTTCCGATCCGGGCCCGCTGCAACGGCTGTGGCGAGGAGCAGGAGTTCGTGGACATCGGATTCGTCTGCGGCAGGTGTGGATCCACGGACGTGGAGATCACGTCGGGCCGGGAGCTGAACCTCGTTTCCTTGGAGGTGGAGTCATGACGGACGCAACACGGCGCATTCCAGTGATCACGCGCATCCTCGAGGCCAACGACCGGGTCGCCGACGAGAACCGTCGCCGGTTCGCCGAGGCGGGGGTCTGTGTGGTGAACCTGGTGTCCAGTCCAGGGGCGGGCAAGACCACGCTCCTGGAGCACACACTTCCGGCCTTGAGGGGCGGCGTGCGCGCAGGCGTGATCGTCGGAGACATCGCGACCACCCGGGACGCCGAGCGCCTTGCGGTCCACGACGTCCCCGTCGTGCAGATCACGACCGAGGCGTTCGGCGGTTCCTGCCACCTGGAGGCCACGACCATCCGGCAGGCGCTCGATGCCCTGGACCTGGACTCGCTGGATCTCCTCTTCGTGGAGAACGTGGGCAACCTCGTCTGTCCCGCCGAGTTCGACCTGGGCGAACACGCCAAGGTGGCCCTCCTGTCCGTCACCGAGGGCGAGGACAAGCCGATCAAGTACCCGCTGGCGTTCCAGGTGGCCGAGCTCGCGGTGATCACCAAGATCGACCTGGTGCCGCACCTCCGGTACGACCTCGACGCCATGCGCGCCTTCCTCGAGAAGGTCAACCCGAGGCTCCCGAGGGTGGAGATGTCCATCTACACCGGGCAGGGATTGGACGCCTGGATGGCCTGGCTCGAGGAGAAGATGGCGCGGGCCGCCAAGCGGGGGTGATCCTGCGAGGCCTGCCCGCGTGGCGGCGCATCCTGCCGACCCCGCTGGGAGAGGGCGTTCGGGAGACCTGCCAGCGCCCGGGATGCGGTCGGACGCGGGCCGCCAGGGTCCGTGCGGACGTCGCGGGCGTCCTGGCATGGCCAGCGACGGTCCAGGCCGGTAGAATCCACTCGTGGGCCATCCTCCCGGCCCCGTCCCGTTGGAGGCACCGTGTCCGACTCCCTGCCCCGACTCCTGTGGCTTCCCCTCCTGGCGTCCTGCGCGCCGGCCTCCCAGCCCGACGAGGTCATGGCCACCCTGCTCCCGTTCGGCTCGGAGGGCGAGCCGCTGCTCGAACCGTCCCAGGTCCTGGGCTTCGACCGCGTGGGAGACCACCTGTTTGCGGACCTCGATCCGGCTTTCCGGCAGATCGGCATCCATCCTGCCCAGACGCACCTCCCAGTCCGCGCACAGGCGCCCTTTTTCGTCCGCGACGCGATCTCGGGGCTCTCGATCCATGCACGCCTCGACGAAGCCCTCGATGTCCCGGCCATTCCCTCCCAAGGCCACGTCGTCTACGCCGATGTCCTGCCGGACGGTGCCGATGCGGTTCTCAGGGTGACCGTGGACGGCCTCGAGGACTACGTCCTCTTCGAAGACCCCCCCGCCACGCCGGCCGTCTCGTACACGGTCTCGCTGGGAGACGCGGTGGCCGGACTGCGGTTCGTGGCCC
Source organism: Deltaproteobacteria bacterium (assembly GCA_016927815.1). GTDB lineage: Bacteria > Myxococcota_A > UBA796 > UBA796 > JAFGLY01 > JAFGLY01. The sequence continues at coordinate 113,231 of JAFGLY010000166.1, forward strand.
ACAGCCTCGAGTTTCTCGACGCCGGCGGGGCCCCGCGCCTCAGGGTTCCATCTCCCTTCCTCGTGGACGCCCACAACCGGGTGCACCCGGCGACCCTCGAGGTCGAGGGGTGCGCGGTCCAGACCCGGCCCGTGGCTCCCTGGGGACGCGAGGTCCTGCCGCCGGGAGCGCGGGAGTGCACGCTCGTGATCGCCTGGGACAACGCGCCCGTGGCCTGGCCAGCCGTGCTCGATCCCGGCTGGAAGACCACCGGCAGCATGTCCGCACCCCGCGCCGGGCACACGAGCACCCTGCTCAACGACCGCACGGTGCTCGTGGCCGGAGGCGTGGACCTGGAAGACAGTCCCTACCACCCCATCGCCGAGCTCTACGACCCCGAGACGGACACCTGGGCCGAGACCGGCGATCTGAGCGTGAACCGATCCGGGCACACCGCCACCCTGATAGGCAGCTGGGGCGTGCTGGTGGCAGGCGGGTTCGCCGAGGTGGACCCGGAGAAGGGCATCCGCGCCGAACGCTACGACCCCAGCGACGGGGTCTGGGACGACGTGGGCCCGATGATCCGCTGGCGGGCCCACCACACGGCCACCCTGCTCCTGGACGAGCGCGTGCTCGTCGCAGGGGGAGACGTGGCCACGATCTGGCCGGACACCGAGCCGTCCTCGAGCGCCGAGATCTACGACACCCTCAAGATGGAGTGGGCCGTCACCGGCTCCATGGCGGTTCCGAGAACCGGACACGACGCGGGTGTTCTGCTCGACGGTCGCGTGCTCGTCGCGGGCGGGGACGCCAGCAGCACCTTCACGGAGGCGTACAACCCCAGCCTCGGCAGCTGGAGGTCGGCTGGAGACCTGAACACGCCGCGCTCGTCCTCGACGCTGACCGTGCTCGCGGACGGCGATGCGATCGTCGTGGGCGGCGACGCCACCGGCGCCACCTCCGAGCTGTACGACGCGAAGACCTCCACGTGGACCCCGGCCGGGGAGGTCCCCGGGTTCGAAGCCTGCACCGGAGCCGGCCTGACGGGTCACACCGCGAACCTGCTCGCAGACTACCGCGTGCTGGTGGCCGGCGGGGTCTGCGGGGACGATCCCCTCAAGACCAGTGCCCTGTACGACCCCTTCGAGTCTGCCTGGCAACCGGTGTACGGGTTCACGTTCCCGCGCTTCGACCACGCCACGAGCCTCTTGAGGGACGAGCGGTTGCTGGCCTCCGGCGGCGTCTCGCTTGCGCTCATCGGCAATCCTCCGCCTCAGGAGTACACGACCACCGCGGACATCCTCACCCCCTGCGTGGACGACGACATCGACGGCGACCGGGACGGCACGATCTGTGCCGACGACTGCGACGACCAGGACAACAGCAGGTTCCCCGGCAACAAGGAACTGTGCGACGGCCTCGACAACGACTGCGACGGAGAGGTGCCCGCGGACGAGGTGGACGTGGACGCCGACGGCTGGCTCCTGTGCAACGACTGCGACGACCGGGATGCCACGTTCCATCCCGAGGCCGAGGAGCTGTGCGACGGCCTCGACAACGACTGCGACGGCGTGGTCCCCGACGACGAGATCGATGACGACGGGGACTGGTGGACGGAGTGCATGGGGGACTGCGACGACACGAACCCGGACGTCCACCCCGGCCGGGACGAGGTCTGGGGCAACGGCATCGACGACAACTGCGACGGGTATGCCGATCCGGGCTACGTGCCGGACGACGAGGAAGAGGGGTGCAGCTGCACGCAGGGACCTCGTAGCGGAGGGTGGCTCGGGTGGATCCTCGGCGCGTTGGGCCTGGTCTTCCTCAGGCGTCGAGCCTGTGCGGGAGACCGGCGCAGGACCGGATGACGACCATGGAGGCCTCTCCCACTCCCCCGGAACCCTCGCCGCCTCCCCGGCGGCGGTCCGGCATCCTCGTCCTCGTCGAACTGGTGGGTGCCATCGCCCTCGCCTTGACCGCCTGGGCAGGGTCGTCGTCGGGGCTCATCGACCGGCAGACCGCCAGCATCCTCGGTCTCGGATCGGTGCTCCTGTTCGGCAGCCTCCTGCTCTCGTTCCGCTCGCGTCCCCGGCAGACCGGGGAGCCCGGCCTGGAGGATGCGCGAAGGCCGTCCCGTCCCGTGCCCATGCCCCACTGGTCTCCCGCGCCGGGCGTGGTTCCCGACGTGGTCCTGCGTCCTGGAGATCCGGACCCCACGCTCGAACCCGAAGCCCTGCGCGCTCCCGTGGAGACGCCTCCCCCGGAACCGGACGACCCCACGGTGGACGTGTTTCCCGCTCCACCCCAGGGGCCGAACGAACAGGACTAGGCCGGGAGGGTCTGGCCCTTCCACAGTCCGTGAAGGTTGCACCAGGCCCGCACGCCGATCCTTCGACCCTCGACGGGGAAGAAGGCCTCGGGTGCGTCGCCGGGAACGAGGTCCTTGCGCAGCACGAGCCCGTCCACCTGGACCTCGATCCACCCGATGAAGTGGGCTTCGGTCATGGGATGGGCCACGCTGCCCACCCGAACCATGAGCCCTCCGTGCGTCCGCTCGAGCACCGGGACGTGCTTCTCGCGGGCGGCATCCACGGTGTTCTCCTCGAGCCGGACCATGGGCTGGTCGCAGCAGGTGAGGGTGCCGCCTCCGACGTGGTGCACCTCGACGAGGTTGCCGCACTCGGTGCAGCGGTAGATCCATCCCTTCTCCATGACACAGCCTCCTGGTGGGGGAATCAGTCGACGGGTTCGAAGAGGTCCTTCCCGGCCCCACAGACCGGACAGACCCAGTCGTCGGGGATGTCCTCGAAGGCGGTCCCGGGCTCGATGCCGGAGTCGGGGTCGCCCTCGGCGGGATCGTACACGTAGCCACAGGGGGTGCACTCGTAGCGCTTCATGCGTTCTCCTTCGGGGTGAGGGTGAGGTCTGCGTGGCGACGGGCGATGGTCTCGGCGAGCGCGTCCAGAGCAGCGAGGTCTTCGGAGCGAGGGATGCCCCGGACCTGTACGGGGTCGAGAACCTCGGCCTTGAGGCCGGAGACCAGCCCGGCGAGCTGATCCGTCGACCGACCGCCCCAGGCGTAGGATCCGATGACGGCGACATGACGAATCCGTGGCTTCAAGGCTCCGAGCACCATGGCGGCGTGCAGTGCGGTGGGGTGGGCGCCCCCGAGTACCGTGGGAGTGCCGAGCACGAGCGTGGCGGCGTCCACGGTGGCGGCCGCGACCCGACCCAGATCGGCGGCGGAGAGGTTGAAGGCCTCTACGTCCACGTCGCGGGCCAGGAGGCGATCCACGAGGTGCTCCACCATGCGCTGCGTCGAGCCGTGCATGGACACCCACGCGATCACGACCTTGTTCCGCGGGCCGCCGTCCACCCAGTATCGGTAGGCCTCGAGGATGTCCTCGGGGTGGTCCCAGACCGGGCCGTGGCTGGGCGCGATGACCTGGCAGGGCCAGGCTTCGAGACGGGCGAGGTGCTTCCGGATCTGGGCCGTGAACGGCATCATGATCGTGGCGAAGTAGCGCCGGGCGTCCTCCATCACGAGGCCGGACCGGGAAGCCCAGGGCTGGTCGGTGGACAGGTGGGATCCGAACAGGTCGCACGGGAGGAGGAGACCTAGTTCGCGGACGTAGGTGAGCATCGTCTCGGGCCAGTGGACCCAGGGAGCGTGGAGGAACTCGAGCGTTCGGTTGCCCAGCGAGATCGTCTCCCCGTCCTCCACGGTCCGGATCCGGTCCACGGGGAGATCGAGATGGAGCGTCAAGAGATCCCGGCCCTTGGGAGTGGTGAGCAGGCGGGCTCGCGGAAAGCGCGCCATCACCTCGGGCAGGGTGCCGCTGTGGTCCTGCTCCGCATGGTTGGACACCACGAAGTCGGGCTCCGCTCCGATGGAGGCGAGCCGTTCGAACAGCACGGGGCCGAAGTGCGGTTCCACCGCATCGACGAGCACCGTGCCCTCGCTGCCCCGCACCACCCAGGCGTTGTAGGACGTGCCGTGGGGAAGGGGGATGAGATTGTCGAACAGGCGCCGGTCCGGGTCCTGTGCGCCCACCCAGAAGAAGCCGTCACCGAGAGGTCGAGCCTGCATGGGATCTCCTCGAGACCTGGCGAGTGTAACCTGCACGCACCCGGAGGATTCTGTCGCCGATGATCGGCATCACCGGGCCGGCCCGGTCCGAAGACCGCTGGACAGATCCGTATCGGGTTAGGTCCGTACCTGGACTCCGCGCCCCGGAGGTGGTGACCGTGAAGGTCGGCACGGGCCTTTCGACCGAGCCGGTCACGGGTCGAGCGGTAGAGGAGGCCGCCCGCAGCGCCCTTGCCGGCATCGGCGTCGATCGGGCAGACGCCGCCCTGTGCTGGCTCACGACACCCCACGCCCCCCATGTCGAGGAGGTCTGCGATCACCTCGGCGAGGTGCTCGATGTGCCCAGCTTCGCGGGGTGCATCGCGTCCGGGGTGACGGTGGGCGATCGGCAGGTTTCCGACGGTCCGGGCGTCGGGGTCATGGCCTTCGCGGACCCGGACCCGGATCGATTCCGCTCGATCCTTGCCCGAAACCTGGAAAAGCGTCCTGCCGAAGTCGCCACGGCGCTCGTGGACCGCACCGGCCGGGACGACATGCTCTTCGCGATGCTCTCGACCTCCTCGTTCCAGCCACGCCCGTTCCTCCAGGCGTTGCAGGGCGTGGGATCGCGAGCCACGCTCACGGGTGGAGGCGCCGTGAACCTGCAGGGTAGCGACTTCGTGTTCACCGAGGCCGGCGTGGAGGCCGACGGAGCCTCTGCGCTCCTCATCCGGACGTGCGGTCCCCTGATCGGCGTGGCCCAGTCCTGCCAGGCCGTCACGCCTCCGTACCTCATCACGGCCTGCCAGGGGCGGGTCCTGGCCGAACTCGACCGCAGGCCCGCGGAGGACGTTCTCGTAGAGGTCATGCGGGGGCGCGGGTTCCAGGACGCCGACCTCGGACGGCGGGTGATGGTCGGCCTGGGGCAGCGCGTGTCCCGAGTGGACTTCGTCCGGGGTGAGTTCGTGGTCCGCCCGCTTCTCGGCGTGGAAACGCGGTTGCGCGCCCTCTTCGTCGGAGACGAACTCGAAGAGGGCATGAGCCTGGTGTTCGTGCTGAGGGATCGCGAGGCTGCGCGCCAGGAGCTCAACGCGTGCCTGATGGAGATGCGCGATGCCCTCAACGGTCGGCCCCGGCCGTCGTTCGCGCTCGTGGCCGACTGCGGGGGCCGGAACGCCGAGTTTCACGGCATGCCCGATTTCGATGCCGCCATCACGTCCGCCTACCTGGAGGACGTGCCCATGGGGGGATTCGCCAGCGGCTTCGAGATTGCACCCTCCAGCGGTGCCCCCCAGGTCCATCTCTTCAGCCAGGTCGTGGGCGTGGGGTGGTAGCGGACGGATCGGATCCGGCAGCAGCCCGACCGGCCGCCCATCCAGGGGGGAGGAGCAGATCCACCACCCGCACGCTGCAGCCGAGCACGACGGCCCAGCAGACCGGCAGCCACTGGAGCGTTCTCGGCCAGTGCTCGGTGAGGACGTGCCTCCAGTTGGCCACCGCGGCCACCAGGACCCCCGCCGCGAGCGCCGGCCAGATGCGCCGGCCGGGGGTCGGCCAGGCCAGCAGCCACCCTACGGCGGGCAGGATCAGGATGGCCTGGTGGGGCATGGACGTCCCGGCCATCGCGGTGCCGACCCAGGCGATCCAAAGTGCCGCCAGGGCCGGAATCACTGCGGGATCGGGCCGACGGGCTGCCCAGGCGGTGAGTCCGACGGCCAGGAGACCCGGCAGCCAGAGGCGGGTGGACCACAGGGCCAGCACGAAGGATCGTTCCTGCTCGGCCCAGGCTGGATGCATGGCCTCGCCGACGAAGGCGGCTGCGCCGGCGCCCAGTGGCGACCCCGCCCACGGCCCCGCGTAGAACCCCAGCGAGATCCCCAGCGCGAGGAGCGGCACGGCCACCGCGATGCCGACCAGCCTCCAGCGACGCCCCAGCATCGCAGGAACCAGGAGCACCAGGGGGAACAGCTTGATGGCGATGCCCAGCCCGATGGCCGCGCCTCCCCATGCCGTCCGGTCGCGCGCCAGCGCCCAGACACCGAGTCCGGCCAGCAGCACCAGGATCGCGTTGCTCTGGCCCATACCGACCACGAGAGGCGTCATCCTCAAGGAGGCGACGATGCCCGTGGCGAGGGCCATCGAAGCCATCGCACGGGCTCCGCGGGAGGTGGAGCCCGCCGGCAGGGCCATGCCCGCGACCAGCGCGAGACCGAAGGCCGCCTGGAGCCACCCGTCCAAGGCCCAGAAGGGCACGGCCCCCAGCGGCAGGAAGACCAGTGCCGCGCTCTGGGGGTAGTAGGTGTGAAACCCGATGCACCGCATGCGCACGTCGCTGACCGAGAACAGGCGGGCGAGGACTTCGGGATCCGTCGGATCCATGCGATGCAGCAGGGCCCTCCCTCCCAGCCAGAGAGGGAGGAAGTCCAGGTTGTGGGCTTTTTGCCAGGAGATCTCGGCCCAAAGGGACCAGATCGCCGAGCCGGCCCACACGATCGCCAGCACGGCCAGCAACCCGACCAGCCAGCGCCGGGTCCGCTCGGACAGCGCCGGGATCATCGGTTCGTCCGTTTCATGTGGACCCTCTGCGTTCGATCCCCCGGGCGCCTCACGGCAGGCCCAGAAGGTCCAGCACGTAGATGCGCTTGAAGTCGCGCCTCGCATCCCCCGTGACACCCTGGGCAGCCACCGCGAGGCGGACGCGACCCTCGGCGCCCAGGACCACGTCGAGATCCCCGTTGCCCACGGTTCCGGTGGGGATCGCGCAGGCGGCTTGGGGGCGGTCCACGGGGACGGCACAGACCGGGTCGAAGCGGGCATCCTCGTCGCGTACGAAGACGAGGTGCCGACCATCCGGTGTCCACGACGGGCCGCGGCCGTTCAGGATCACGTCCCGGGCCATCAACCGAGGCTGGCCACCGAGGGGCAGCACGTACAGGTCGAACCGATCCGGATCCACGTGGTTGGAGTAGAAGGCGATCGAATGCCCGTCCGGAGAGAACACGGGCCGGGTCTGGGTGCGGTCCCAACCGGTGAGCTTCCGGGGCTCGGGTCGGCCGATGTCGTCCAAGAGGTAGAGGTTGTCGCCCGCGTCGTCGTGCACGACGTACACGAGGGATCGCCCGTCGGGTGCCCAGGCCGCGAAGACCTCGGCCGAGGTGGGCGCTCGCGTGAGCCGGAGGGGAGGTGCGTCCAGGTCGTGTACGTCGAGAGCGTAGAGATCGCCCTGCCCCGTGCGGGCGCTGGTGAACACGATCCGGTCACCGGTGGGGCTCCAGGCTGGCCCGCCGTCGGTCCCGAGAGAGGCCGAGAGCGGATCGCCGCTGTCGAGGTACAGGTCGTAGTCGCGCTGGGGTCCGGATGCCGAGTAGACGAAGCGCCCGAGCGACGCGGGAGACCAGGAGATCTCCTGCGCGACGTTCGCGTCCTGTGAGCGAAACCCGGCCGTGAGCCCGGAGGCGCCGGGCGCGTGCGGCCTCACCCGTACGGGCGTGGATCCTCCCGGCGTGACCACGTACAGCTCCACGACCTTCCGATCGTGGTCGTTGACCTCGTAGGCAAGACGCGATCCGTCGGGGGACCAACGAGGGTTCTGGCAGTTGCCCTTGTGGGGCGGAGTGAGCGGTCGGGCTCGCGGATCCGCCCTCCCGGTGGAGCACAGACCCAGGGCGAGGAAGAGGACGAGAAGGCGCATGCGGAGTCTCCCCTCCTAGCCTGCACGCCGCTACAGGACCACGTTGAGGAGCCATCGAGAGGTCCGTCCTGCTCGTCGAGCCCAAAGGCCGGTGGCGGGGAGGGGATAGCAGGCTGTAGACGGTAGGCCGTAGGTCCGAGGGGATCGACACCGCCCCGCGTCGGAGCTGGGCGATCAGGCCGAATCTCTCGTGGCGGGGGAAGCGGCGCGTGTGTTCGCACCCCGCGAGGGCCAGGCGGTCTGCCCGTTCAAAGGCTCGTAGCTCCGTGTAATCGCGCGCAGTTCCGTACCGGAAGAGCCTCCCCCCTCGTCCCTACAGTCTACAGCCTACAGTCTCCTAGAGGGCGAACGAGAGGTGCGCGAGGATGCGCACGCCCGTGGCGCCAAACCCCTTCTCCGAGATCCGGAGGGGAACCTGGGACCCGTTCGTCCAGTCCCCGTCGAGCGTCGTCGGCATCTGCCCGAAGGCCTGGTCCACGGCCACGCGCACCCCGATCCCCAGCGCGGTGATGCGCCCGCCCTCGCGCCAGTCGGCCGCCACCTCCAGCGACGGGACGTGGACCGGAGCCACCGCATAGGCCGTGGCGTCGGAGATGGCCTCTCCCGGAGCCGCGCAGGTCAGCCCCTCTCCGGTTTCCTCGCAGGCGAAGGCGATGCCCGGGAGCCACCCGTAGCGGTACCCGATTGAGGGCCGCACCGCGAGTGCCCCCCCTCCGAACCACTCGACGCCTACACGCCCTCCGAAGGTCCAGGCCTCCGGGCTGCCGGCCGTTCCCCAGGATCCGACGTCGTAGGTGCGAAAGGATCGATCCACCGTCAGACCGACGAGCGCACGCTTCACCGGTACGGTGAGGGCCACCTGGGTTTCCAGTCCGGGATGGAAGTTGGCCACGCGATCGCCGAACCACACTCCGAAACCCGAGGACGCCTCGATCCGGACCACCTGGAGGGCCGCGAGACCCCGGGCGCCGAGAGCCGAGAGGGGCAGTTCGAGCTGGCTCGTCTCGGTGGGCTTCACGCGGACCTCCCGTCCGTTCACGGTCCAGGTGCCAGCGGGCAGACAGATACGGACCGGGAGCGTAGCGCCGTGCTTGAGGCGAAGACCCAGACGGTTCACGTATCGCTTGAGGCTCGGGTCGATGATCGTGCTCGGAGGCTCGATCGCCAGGCGAGAGCTCAAGCCCGTATGAGGGCCGGCGATCTCCAGCACGCCGAAGGTCGAGACGCAGAATTCTACGAATGCCCGTGCGGGCTCCGCCTCCTCGACGGTTTCGGCCCGCTCCAGGGCGAGCCGGGCGTGGTCGAGCGCAGCCTCGGGATCGTCGAGGTCCCACGCCACCTGCGACAAGAGCCAGTGCACCTCGAAGGACCCGTAGCCCTCGGGCGTGGCGGCCACGCGTTCGAGTTCGGCACGGGCATCCTTGACCCAACCCTTCTGGAGGAAGTGGCGGGCCTGGTCCACGGCATGATCCGGATCGGCGGCGACCGCGGGGTCGAAGAGCAGGAGCAGGACGAAGAGCAGTGGGTTCATGCGTTCACCACCAAGCAGGCGATCTGGTGATCGGCGGTTCCAGCGAGCTCGGGCCGGACCTCGGCGCAGGAGGGTCGACCCAGGGGGCAGGGCCCATGGAAGGGGCATCCGGCCGATCCGCGTCCGGCAGGGCGGTCCGGCCGGACCGGGGGGCCGTCTCGCGCCATGCCCGCTGCGGCCAGCAGGAGTGCGGTGTAAGGGTGATGGGGCTCTCGGCCCAGGACGGACACGGGTACCTCCTCGATCACCCGACCAGCGTACATCACTACGAGGCGATCGCAGGCCCACGCCGCGAGTGGCAGGTCGTGGGAGATGAGCAGGTAGCCCCGATCCTGGGTGCGTCGGGCGAGGAGCAGTTCGATGACCCCGGCTCGGAGCGCGGCGTCGAGACCGGAGGTGGGTTCGTCCGCCACGGTCAGATCCGGGTCGGCGACCAGAATGCGCGCGATCCCCACCCGCCGCTTCTCCCCACCCGAGAGCTCGTGAGGCAGCCCGTCCAGGCGGAAAGACAGGCCCACCCTCGCCGCGATCTCGATCACCACGTCCTCGGGCGGATCCAGAGGCCGGTGGAGCCGGGCCGACTCGCCGAGGTGCTGGCGAACCGTCAATCCGGGATTGAGCGAGGCGTCGGGATTCTGGATCAGAAGCTGGCACCGCCTGCGGAACCGCCTCGGCACCCGGCCGCCCGGGCGGGCGAGTGGCCGTCCGAGAAGGGTGACCTCGCCCTCGTCGAAGGGCAGCAGCCCGAGGGCCGCGCGCGCGAGCGTGGTCTTGCCCGAGCCGCTCTCCCCGACCAGGCCCACGACCTCGCCCGGGCGAACCGTGAGGGAGGCACGGTCCAATGCAGGGGGGCTCCGACGGCCGAGCGCGCCAGCGATACCCGGCATCGGGTAGGTCTTGCAGAGGTCGCGGACCCCAAGGAGGCTCATGCGAACGCCCTCCAGGCGATGCGGGCCGTGCTGGCGAGCAGGGCACGGGCTTCGGGGGATCGGGCGCGATCCATGTCCGCTGCGTCGAGCGTCTCCACCACGCGCCCGGTATCCATGAAGACCACGCGGTGCGCGACCCGGTGCACCTGTCTCAGGTCGTGGGTGATGAGGAGGATGCCCACGCCCTCGGCCGAGGTGGCCCGGATCTCCTCCAGGATGCCCGCCTGCACCGTCGGATCGAGGCCTGAGGTGGGCTCGTCGGCCAGGAGGAAGCGACTGCCCCGGGCGAGCGCGAGGGCGATGGCCACGCGCTGCGCCATGCCTCCCGAGAGCTGGTGCGGGTAGAGCGGAAGGATCGACGCCGGGTCCCGGAAGCCGGACCGAGCCAGCCAGTCGGTCGCCCTTCCGGGGGTCCGACCGAGGGCCAGCGCTTCCTCCACCTGGCGTCTTACGGTCCAGAGCGGATCGAGCGCCCCGCGGGCATCCTGGGGGAGATATCCCACGATGCGCCCCCGGATGGCACGGAATCGGGCCTCCACCTCCCGCCGGAACCGGGCGAGGCGCCCTGTGGCGAAGGCCTCGGACACCCCCGACCACGGCTCGTGGACCTCTCGATTGGCCTCCACGGAGCAGCGAGCAGCCACGACGCCGGGCTGCGGTCCGGGCAGGCCCAGCACGGCCCGGGCAGAGAGGGTCTTCCCGGAACCCGACGCCCCCACCAACGCCACGACCTCCCCGGCATCGACCCGAAACCCCCCGTCGCGTACGAGCACGCGTTCGCCCGCGCGGATCTCCAGCCCCGCGAGGAGGAGTCGGTCAGGCATGTTCCCGCTCCGCGAACACCTCGCTCACGATCCCGGTGGCCAGCACCGTGACCCAGATGGCGATGGCGGGGGCCCAGAGGCCCCACGGGTTGGCGGTGTGCTGGCCGAACTCGAAGGCGAGCATGTTGCCCCAGGAGGGCTCGGGCTCGGGGACGCCGAACCCGCCTAGGTAGGAGAGAGTGGTCTCCAGCACGAGGAGATACCCGAAGAGGAGCAGGGCCTGGCGGCCCACCATCCTGCGTCCGTTCACCCACAGGAGGTGGAAGAGCAGGATCCGGGCCGACCCGATCCCGTGCGCTCGGGCGGCCAGCACGAACTCCGCCCGGGTGAGCACCTCGATCCGCTGGTGCACGGCCTCGGCCAGTGCGGGGGCCCAGGCCACGCCCGCGGCCACACCCAGCAGCCACCCTTCGCTCCCGTAGATGGTCATCACGAGGAGCACGAGGACGAAGCGCGGGATGGAAGCGGTCACGGTAGAAAGATAGCGGATGGTGGAGGCCAGGACCCCGCCGACGAAGCCCGTGAGGGCGCCGGCCGTCACGCCGAGCGTTGTGGCCACCGCCACGGCCAGCAGGCCGGGGCCCACGAAGGCGCCCGGCGCCATCAGGAGGCGCCAGGCCACGTCACGACCGAGGTGATCGGTACCCAGCCAGTGGTCCAGGGACGGTGCCAGGCCGATCGCTTCCGGATCCACCGCGGTCACGACGTCGTACGGCAGGAACGGTCCGGCCAGGCCGAGGAGGAGCACCAGCCACAGAACGGCCGACCCGGCGAGGAGCGTCGCTCTCACGGCCTGGGCTCCCTGAGACGAGGATCCACGGACAGGCGGACGATGTCGCCCAGCAGGCGGGCGGCGCACACCACGGCCGCCGCGACCAGGGCAAGCCCCATGGCCAGAGGGGCGTCCCGGGCGATGCAGGCCTGCCAGAGCATGGCGCCCGCGCCGTTGAGCAGGAGGATCTTCTCGATCACCACGAGGCCACCGACGAAGAAGGCCGTCCGGTTGGCCGTGAGCGTGACGAGCGGCGGCACGAGGGACCGGAGCACGTGCGGGGCCAGCGGCGCTCCCCGGGCCCGGGCGGCATCCACGAAGGGCGCGTTTCGGATGCGGACGATCTCGTCCTCCACAGCTGCATGGACCTCGGCCAGGGAACCCGAGCCGACCGCCAGCACCACGATGGCCAGGACCGTCTTCACACCGCTCTCGGTGTCCGGGAGGGCAAACCACGACGGGCGGGCGATCAGGCCCCGCTCCAGGAGGATCCATGCGGCCTCGTTGAGCACGTTCACGGTCACGAATGCGAGGAGGAACACCGGCGCGATCGAGAGGACCTGAACCATTCGCCTGCGCCGGGAAGGTCGGCCCGCAGTGGCCCACGCCAGGAGCGTGCCCAGCACGAGCGCCAATCCCACGGCCGGCAGGGCCAGGCCGAGGGAACGGGCCGTAGCGGGCAGCACGAGCCCGGCCACCGGTGCTCCAGGCCGCCACGTGAGAGAAGTCCCCAGGTCGCCCGTCGCCGCCCGGGCGAGGTAGCGGCCCCAGCGGGCGACGAGCGGGGTGTCCAGACCCCACTCTGCCTCCAGGACCGAGCGCACCTGCTCGCCTCCAGGCACGAGGTCCACGGGGTCCCCCGGGGCCAGGTGAAGCAGCATCTGCATTGCCAGAATCGCGCCCGCGAGGGTGAGCAGGAACGCGGACACGAGCCGCCCCAGGGCCACGAGGAGGCTCCGGGCGTTCGTGCGAGGGGGCCTCCTTTCGAGAGAGGCCGCCGCCAGGGTCATTCCATGCGCCAGTTCTGGACCCAGGTGAAGAAATAGAAGGGGTGGATCACGACGTTGTGGACACGGGAGGAGAATGCGGCGTAGGAATCCAGTGTCCAGAGGAACACCATGGGCACGTCGTCGTGCACGAGTCGATGGACCTCGCGGAGGGCGGTCTTCTTGACCTGGGGATCGGTGGTGGTGCGCGCCTTCTCGAGCAAGGTGTCCACCTCGGGGTTCGCGTACCCGGTGAAGTTCCGGGTACCCGAGGAGTGGAACTGGTCGTAGACGTCCTCGCTGCGATCGAAGGTCCACTGGGAGAGGACGAGGTCGTAGTCGCGTTCTCTCCAGATCCGGGCCTTCCAGGACGCATCGTCCAAGAACTCGGGTTCCACCCCGATGCCGGCCTCCCGGAGCTGGCTCTGGAGGTTGATGACCACCTCCTGGGAGGACTCGAGGGTGCGGTGGCTCACCACCTTCAGGCGGAGCGGCTGCCCGTTCCGGGTCCAGGTGCGGGCCTCCTTGACGAAGCCGGCTTCCGACAGGAGGGCGTCGGCCTGGGAGGGCTGGTGCTCGAACCTCGGAACCTGGTGGTTGCAGTACGGGCTCGAGGGCACGTAGGGGCCGCTCACGACGTCGCCCGTCCCAATGGGTGCGAGCAGCGCATCGATATCGATCAAGGCCGCGATGGCCTGGCGGACCGACGGCTCGTCGTAGGGCGTGCGGTCGAGGTTGAAACCCAGGTACCACCACGAGTTGGTCTGGTAGGGGTACAGTTCGACCTTGCGGTGGTTCTGGAGCACGGCGAGGTCCCTGGGAAGGACGCGCACCAGCGCCTCGAGGCTCTCGTAGAGGAGGAGCTTGGCCTGGTAGTTCTTGTCGCTCACTTCCCGCATCGCGACCTCGGCGAGGCCGGCGGGATCCCCTTCGCCGGAAACCGCCCTCATCGTAATGGAATTGTCTTCGTTGAAGCTGATGACTTTGTAAGGCCCGGTTCCCACGGGCCGATGGCGGAACGTGCCGGTGCGCCGGATCGGGGTCTCCGGAAAGAGGTGGGCGGGCAGGATCTTGAAGTGGAGCTTGTCCTCGGGCCGGCGTTCCGGCTGGCGGAACACGAGGCGCACGGTGTGCGCGTCCACCAGGACGGCCTGGTCGATCCACGCGACACGCCCGCTCTCGGTGGACAACGTCGAGGCATCCTTCATGGCCTGGATGGTGAAGACGACGTCCCTCGCGGTGAACGGCGCGCCGTCGTGCCAGGTGACGTCCTCTCGCAGGCGGACGGTCATCTCCCTGCCATCGGGCGAGAGGCCCGCCGAGAGGGCGAGTCCGGGCGTACTCGCAAGTTGGGGATCGTCCGTGTAGAGACCGTCGAACACGAGTTCCGAGATGCGGGCCTCGGCCATCGTGGTGGTGTACAGCGGATGGACGATGCCGGGAGCCAGATCCTCGGCATACCGGAACGGAACGGCGGAAGCCGGAAGCGCGAAGGCCAGGAGGGCGGCCGCGAGGGAACCGGCGCCGGGGTACGGACGACACGGGCAGCGGGAGGATGACATCGTCATGCGTCTAGTTCTCCTTGCTGTCCCCGTACCGATCGATGCCCTGGAGGACGGCGAGGTCGTTGGCGGCCTCCTCGAGGCCTCCGAGGCCGGGCAGGAGGGTCTCGAGGACCTGGAGCGCATCCAGTGCCTCGCGGGTGTGGCCGGTGCGAAGTTGGGCCTCGGCCATGACGGCGTAGAGCCCCGGATGGTTGACGGGTCCGATCTGACGGGCCGAGGCGAGGTCCAGCGCCAGCAGAGCCAGGGTGAGCGCCCTCGCGGGCTGGTCGCTCCGCATCGCCACGCGTGCCTCGGCAAGCAGTACGCGGCTCCGAAACACCGCTGCGAGGGCGAGGTCGTCCAGCAGGGCCCGGCCGTCCGCAGACACGGTGCCGTGCAGCGAGGCGGTCCACGAATCGAACCGGGCGTCCAGGGCTCGGACCGCCCGCCGGGCCTGGTCGGCGTCATCCGTGGGGGGCAGGGAAGCTCCCATCCCGAAGTCGTCGAGCAGGGCCGTGCCCGAACGGGGCACGTCCTGGAAGGCCGTGCAGTCCGATGACGCGTGGCACGGGCCGAAGATCACCGCGGACAGCGGATCCGATCCGGGAACGGGATCGGAGAGGGCCTCTGCGATCCCCCGTGCGTCGAGGATCTCCAGTGCTCGGTGCCGCGCCACCGAGGCCCAGGTCCGGAGCCATTGAGGATCCCCGAAGGTTCGGATGACCGTGCCCTGGGGGTCGCGATCCTGGACGAGCGGACCGTCGGCGTGCAGACGCGGATCGAGCCGGCCCGTGCGGCGGGCCTCGAGGTGGCCGAGGGTTCGGCCCACGAGGCCATTCGAAACGTCGGACTCCGGTCCGCCCTCAGCCCTCGTGGCCATCCATCGGCATGCTTCGGCGACCTCCGGGTCGGAGGCACCGGTCCCGAGATCGAACCAGCTCCTCGCCGCGGAGGCATCGCCCCGTTCGAGGGCGGCAAGACCGGCCACGTACGGCAGGCCGCTTCCAGGGGGCACGCCGGGGTGGTCCTTCCAGGTATCGGCGAGCACTTGCCAGACCACGTCGCCGACCCGTGCGAGGTCCTCGTAGAGGAGCATGGCCTCCACGAGGGCCCGGCCTCGCGCCTCGCGGGTGGTGGGCGCGTCGCCGAGGAACGCCTCGGCCGCCTCCTCGAATGCACACCGATGGAAGGCCACCCAGCCATCCCGCGACGATTCGTCCACGAGTGCGGCGAAGGTGGCGGGTTCACGGGTGACCTGGGCGATCCAGCTCGCGTCCAGCGGCGAGGGAGGGGTCAGGCCCTCGTGCGAGGGGCGGCAGGAGCCGGCGAGCATCCATGCGACGAGGGTGGCTGTCCTCACGGGTGCGTCACTCCCCCTCGTAGGTGGCACCGTCGTTCTGGGCGCGGTCCGGGTAGATGGCCGGGTCGAGGTTCTCCACACCTGCCTCCACGCGGATCGTGTCCTCGGTGAGCGTGAGCGGGTCGAGTTGCAGCTCCCCGCGCGTGAAGTGGAAGATCTTCGTGGCGTCGTGGAATCCGGTCTTGACGGCCGAGAGCGTGTAGTCCGTCCTCCGCCTCAACCGTGTCCGATTGCCGTTCGCGTCCCTGAGGTAGTCGATCGAGAAACCGCCCTGCGCGTCGGTGACCAGTTCGACACCGCCCGGCTGCAGTCCCACGATGACCCGCTCGACGGGCTGGCCGTTGCGGTCGAGGATCGAACCGGAGATGACGTGATGGGGCGCGCACGCTGCGGGCAGCAGGAGGGCGAGGCACAGGGCACGATGCATGATCCGATCCTCCACGGCTATCTGAGCCGTTTCCGGATGGTTTCGAGCTTGGCAATCTCCCGGTCGGCACGGGTGACGAGATCGGCTCGGGACCCGCTGCCGACGTGCTCGCGGTACCTCCGCCACGCACCGAGCGCGGCGTCGAGCAGGTCGATGTCGTCCTCGCTGCGGTAGAAGAGGCCCTGGTGGGACGCGGCCAGCACCTCGTAGATCTCCGCCTTCTTGAGGAAGATGAGATCCGACGGCATGCGCGCCCAGTGCCGATCGGCCAGACGGGCCTTGTCGATGGCCCGTTCGTAGTCCCCCTTGTTGGCGTGGTATCGAGCGTACTCCACGAGGATGACCGGGTTGTAGGCGTTCTCGGGTCGACGGGAGAGCTCGTCGAGGTACAGCTTGAGCGCGGTGTCGTCCTGGCGGGCCCGGGCGTTCATCACCAGCAGCATCCGGCTGCGGTCGAAGCCCAGGTCGTCGTCCTGGACCCTCTCGATGACCAGGACGTCGCTGGGCGTGAGCTTCCCGCCTGCCGCCGCCGAAGCGAACCGGTCCAGGAGAGCATGGGAGTTGGGCGGCTCGCGGTCCGTGGGGCCGATGTCGGCCACGGGAGGGAGGGGCGAGTCCCCTGGATCGGGTTCGGGTGGGGCGATCTCGGCCGGACGAACGGGCGGCGGGGCGGGTGCCTCGGGGGGAGGGGGCCCCTCGGTCCGTTCGACCTGCGCCACGACGTCCGCCACCGGCGTCTCGACGGGCGTCGGGATGGCCACTTCGGACGCGGCCTCGAGGGGAGGGGTCCTCGGGGAAGGCGTTGTGCGGGTGCCCAGGCTCCAGGCCACCCAGAGCAGCCCCGCCAGGACGAGGACCCCCGCGACGCCCACGAGCACGAGCATGCCCACGGCCCGTTGCGATGGGGGAGGGGAGTCGCCGGCAGGGGGCCGGGGTACGGTCTCGACGTCGTCGGTGGGGAGCGGATGGGGAGGAGTCGGGGGAGCCGGAGGCTGCCCGGGGGCCCAGGGTCGGGTGTCGGGTTCCGTCTCGGGCGGTTCCTGGGGCATGGGGAAGTCCGGGTCCGGCTTGAGACCGGTCGCGACCACGACGGGCGTATCGGCCTCCGCCTCGCCGGAGGCGCTGTTCCAGTCGCGCTCCTCCAGGCTCGCGGCGCGTTCGGCGAGCGCTCGGGCTGCGAAGGAGGCCGTGGACGAGGGATCGGCCAGTGCCGGTGGGAGCGGGCCCGATCCGAGGAGAGGAGCCAGACAGGCCAGGGGGTCGGCGTCCTGGAGGCCATCGGCCGCCACCAGGCCACAGAGATCCTCCTTCACCACGAACGCACGCTGGGATCGGTGCTTGGGGCTCAAGGAGAGCGCTCGGTGGAGCACCTTGTCCAGCCCAGGCAGGATCTCTCCGACCCCGTGGAGACGCGAGCCGACCTCGGCACGGCGCACGCGCTGGATGGTCCGCTGAGGGGTGTCCTCGCGGAACAGGGGGTGAAGCGTCGCAAGCTCGTACAGGACGGTGCCGAGCGCGAACACGTCGCTGGTGGGCAGGAGCTTCTGGTCGGTGTGGGTCTGCTCGGGCGACAGGTACTCCAGTCCAGCCTGGGGCTCCGCGTCTGCACCTTCGGCCGGAAGGACCGGAGCCCGCCGGAGCCCGTAGCCTCCGAGGCGAACCGTACCCTCGGGCGTGACGAACACGCAGTCCGGGCGTAGCGCGAGGTGAAGCACGTGGGGTTGACCGGTGGCCTTGCCCGGACGGTCGTGGAGTGCCTCGAGGCCGTCGCACACCTGGGTGGCAAGGTGAAGGAGCGCGTTCTTGGAAAGCCGGGTACCCGTCTGGCGGCACCACCCGACCACCTCGGCCAGCGTGATCCCGTCGACCCACTCCTCGACGACGAACAGGTGGTCGCCCTCGCGGAATGCATCCAGTACGGACACCAGGAGGGGATGCCTCACGGCCGCGAGGTCCTTCGCCCGGGTTTCCACGGCCGCCTGCTCCATGGGGTCGCGCCCCTCGGCTGGGTGTGCGTGGCGCACGAACACTCTGAGTCGACCCGGCTCGCCCAGGAACGCCTCGTAGGCATCCATGGCGCCGATGCGTCCGAGGGTGCGGACGAGCGTGAGCGATCCGAAGGTCTGGGGGAGGTCCATCATGTCGTCACGCCTCGCACCCCGCGCACAGCGGATCTCGGAGCTTGCGACGACGCCAGCACCCGGCCATACCGGAGCGGCACCGGTCCGTGACCTAACCGTCCACCGACCGATCCCGTCAAGGCCGTTGGAGTCCGCTCGCCCACGGATCGGCTCCGGGCGGGGACCCGAGGCGCCTCGACCCTCCCGGACGGGGTAGGATTCGGGCATGTTCCCTCGGCCTTCTAGGATCCTCCCCCTCCTGGTGCTGGCCGGCTGCGCCCTTCACGGTCCTCATGTCGGGATTCTCAGGCAGGAGGACGCAGCGGTCGTGCTCGACACGCCCCAAGGCCGGACGCGCCGCCTCCTGCTCGACGAGGATCTCCGCGTCGTCCGCTCGCTCGCCGGCTGCACGGTCGCCCTGGATGGCCCGCGCTTCGGTCCTCTGCTGATCGTCCGGAGTTGGAGCGTCACCGACGCGGGAGACGGCTCCGCCCCGTTCGTGGGGAGGTTGAGCGAAGCGGGCCTGCGTCTCCTCTTGGAGGACCGGAACTCGGGGCTGCCGGTCTTCCTCGCACCCGACGCGCCTGCGGAACTTCGCCAGGCCGTGGGCCGACTCGTGCTCGTGGCGGGATACGTGGTGGGTCCCCAGGAGGTGCGCGTGGTGCACTTCCGCATCCTGTCGGAATAGCCCCCTCGTCGCCGGAGGTGCTCCCGGATGGAGCGGACCTACTGCTTCGCATGTGGCGCCGAGATCCCGCCCAGTTCGGTCCCTGGCATGCCGATCTGTCCAAACTGCCGGTTCGAGGCCAATCCGGACATCCAGGCCTGGATGGTCCGCCGCGGCGGTCAATCCGCCCAGGGTCCGTTCACGCGCAGCGTGATCGAGGAGCGGATCCAGCAGGGGCAAGTCGAGGCCAGCGACGAGGTCTCCCGTCCCGACGGCCCCTGGAAGACCTTCGACACCCACGAGGATTTCCGGGCGTGGTTCTGCCCTGGAGACGCCCGTCTCGAGAGGCGGATCCAGTCGATCCAGTCCCGAGATCGCAACCAGGTTCGGAAGAGCTGGCGGGCCCGCCGCCGGACCCTCGCCGTGGTGGGGATCTGCATCGGCGCGATCGGCGTGTCCATCGGGGCCTGGCACACGCGTGCCTTCGTCGCGCCCCCCGAGTGGATCGATTCCGTGCAATCCTTCGTGGGCGACACGTGGGGCCGTGCCCTGTCGCTGCTGGGACGAGCCCGGTCCGAAGACCACGCCGCCCGGGCCCTCCAGGCCCAGGAGACACTGCCCGGTCAGGAGGTCATCGCCCGGCTGGGACCCCCGCGGGACAACGCCCCGGCCCGGCTGCACTTCGTGCGAGGCCGGGCGGCGCTGCTGTCGGCCCCTGGCACCCCACCCGACCACGCGATCCAGGAACTCGAGGCCGCGGCGGCCGCGGATCCGGAGAACCTCCAGATCCTCGCGGCGCTGGTGGAGGGGTGGGCGTCCACGGTCACCGTCCACCCGGAGCGCAACGAAGCGACCGTAGCCCTCGTGTCCCGCATCGTGTCCCTGGACGAGGACGCACCCGCCACCTCGATGGCGCGCGCCGCTCTGGCCCTTGCCTCGGGCTCCTTTCCAGACGCCCTGGCCCAGGCCGACCGGTGCCTCGCGATCGACCCGACCAACCTGGGTTGCCAGGCCTTGCGCGGCCGGGCGCTCATGGGGCTGAATCGCTGGTCGGAGGCCCGACTGGCATGGATCGGCCTGACCGGACGGGCCCCCCACATCCCCTCCTGGGGATTTGCCCTGGCGGCGTCCGATGTCGAGGACGGCCGCTTCCGCTCGGCCCGGGGCCGACTCGAAGGCCTCCTCGCGAGCTGGCCGAACGAGCCCGACCTCCTCGCGCTCTCGGCCCGAATCGCCTGGCTCACCGGCGACTGGAAACGCGCTCGGGACGACGCTACGCGTGCGCTCGCCGGGCGCCCGACGGACCTTCCCACGCGCCTTCTCGCCGTGCGAGGCGCGCTCGCAGAGGGGACGCCCGACGAAGCCCTGGGCCTCCTCGACGCGGCGCTCGACGACCTCACCAACCAGGAGGAGCGCCGGACCCTCCACCTCCTCGCGTCCCATGCCCGGCGGCTGGCCGGCGACACGGCCGGAGCCGCGGAGGCCGCACGCCAGGCCCTCGGAGACGAGCCCTCGTGGGGGCCCGGAGCGCTGGCACTGGCGCTGGCCCAGTTGCAGGAGGGCGACACCTCCTCCGCAGAGGTCACGCTCAAGGAGGCCTACGCCGACGACCTCTCGCCGTCCGATGCCTCCAACGTCCACGTGGCGCTGGGACGCGTGTACCTCGACCAGTCGCGCCCCAAGGCCGCGGTGGCCTCTTTCGAACGGGCCATCGAGGTCGACCCCTACAACGCCGAGGCGCGACTGGGCCTCGCCGAGACCTACCTCGTCCTGTCCAACGGGCCTCGTGCGCTCCAGGTTCTCCGCGACATTGCCATGATGGTGCTGGAACAGCGGGAATCGCAACCCCCCTTCCGTCTCTGCCCGCTGCCGGCACGCGACTCCACGCCTCTGCTGGAGGGTCTCGAGGCTCTCGTCCAAAGCGACCCCTCGCTCGAGATGCCCGTGGCCAGTGCACGGGGGATCGTCCACCTCCTCTCCGGCGATCCGGACGCCGCGGTCCTGCTCCTCAAGGAGGTCCTGCGAAAGGACCGCCAGGACGCGGCGGCGCGCGCCATGCTCGGTCGCCACGCCATGGCCGAGGAGCGATGGCTCGACGCCGACGCCCTCCTGACTCCGCTTCTCGTGAATCCCGAGTGCGAGGCCTTGTCAGCCGCGCTCCTGGGATCCGTGCGCTCGGCCGTGGGTCGCCACACCGACGCCCTCCTGCTCCTCCGGCGAGCCGTCAAGCTCTCGGACGGCACGGGGACGTACCACCGCCTCCTCGCGGAGGCGCTGTTCCGATCCGGCGACACCTCCACGGGCCTGGAGCAGGCCCGTCGGGCCTGGCAGTTGGACCCGGAGGACTGGAAGGCCCGGCGCGCCGTCCTGCTGTACGGCCCCGAGGCCTAGTGCCCGGTGGTCCGGCCGAGCCTCCGTTCCGCCCTGGATCGGGTAGAGGCCGCCCTGGTGCGGCCGGCGGGACTCGTGCTGTACCCCACCGAGACCGTGTACGGCATCGGAGGAAGGGCCTCCGACGGCGCGGCCGCAATCCGGTTGGCGGCGATGAAAGGCCGACCCCCCGGTGCCCTCCTGGTGCTGGCCCTGGAGGTCCCCCTCCCGTGGAAGGTCTCCCGTGTCCTGGCCGACGCCTTCTGGCCGGGGCCGCTGTCCATCGTGATCCCCTCGTTTCCGGGCATCCACCCTGCGGTGCTCGGGCCGGACGGCACGGTGGGTGTCCGGATACCCGCCCACTCGGTGGCCCGGACCCTGGTTCGACGGGTGGGCCCGATCACCTCGTCCTCGGCGAACCGGACCGGAGAACCTCCGGTTCGAGATCCGTCCCGGTGCACGCTGCCGGTGGACGCCGTGCTCGACGCCGGCATCCTCCCACCCTCTCCCGGGTCCACCCTGGTGCGAGGGGACACGGGGGAGGTGCTCCGCGAGGGAGCCATCTCGGCTGCCCAGGTGGCTCGCGTGATCGGTGGGGTCGCTTGATCGGCCGCGCGCTCACCCGGGAGACCCCGGCGCCCGGTCTGGTGATCTGGCAGCCGGCACGCGGCTTCCGCTACGCCCTCGAGCCTTTCCTGCTGTGCGGCTGGGCCTTGGAGGGAGGCTGGCCGAGGACCGCGGGAGATCTCGGGACCGGCTGCGGTGTGGCCGCCCTCCTGCTCGCCCGCCTCGGAGTGCGCTGCTCGGGGTGGGACGTGTCCGAGGACTGGATCCGGTTGGCCCGACGATCCGCCGAGGACAGCGTCTTGAACGTTGCCTTCGACGTCCGGGACGTCCGAACGCTCCCCCTGGCGGACCTCGACCTGGCCCTGTGCAACCCGCCCTACCTGCCCGCAGGACGGGGACCCGGGAGTCCGGACCCCTGGCGCGATGCGGCGCGCACCGAACGACACGGAACGCTGGACGAGCTCGCAGCCGCCGCGGTGCGCACCGGGCGCCGAGCCTGCCTCGTGGTGCCCCGGTCGCGCGCTCGAGAGGCCGAGCATGCGCTGGAACGGGCCGACGCGCCCGTCCGGCGCCGCTGCGAGGTGGACTCGAGCCTGGTGCTCCTGGAGGGACGGCGGCACGATCCGGGCCCGGTCGCGGCGGAGATCGCAGCCACCCGGACCCGGGAGGGCTGGTCACCCCGCGTACGGGCCTGGTACGCGCTCCTGGGTGCGCGGCTGTCCGATCGGCCGGGGCATCAGTGCACCAGCGGGGAGGGTCCTGGCGTCACCTCGGGGGGTTCCACGGTGAGACGCAACCCGAAGTAGCGAGAGCGCGAGAACCATCCGCCGAGCCCCGCCGGGCGGGGCAGGCCGTCCACCGCGCGTCGAACCACGCGGGGCATGTCGTCGAGCGGCGCGTTGGCCTGGTTGAGCAGGTGGTAGGCGTGCCACCAGCGGTTGTCCGGCCACTCGATGAACACCGCGCCGGCCCGACCCACGGACCGCTCGGGGTCCTTCAGATCGAGGACGGCCAAGAGCGCCACCGCCTCCACGTGCTCCTGCCCGGCGGCAGCGGCGATGAACAGGTCGAGCGGATGGTTCGCCTGCAAGACCGGCCGCAGATCCAGGATCTCCACGCGATGCGTCCGGATGACGAAGAGCGCGGGGGGCGGGACCCCTCGACCGAGGGCGTGCATCACCAGGGAAGCCAGGCGTTCTCCAAGTGCGTCGTCGTCCGGCGGAAACCGTTCCGGATCACGAGGTTCGACGCCGACGTGCAGGCGGACGGAGGTACGGTTGGGGGCCAACGACCCTCCCGGGAGCAGGTTCGGGCAAGATAGGGACCCGGCACCCGGAGGGCAAGCACCCATTCCACATAGAGTCGCCGCTCTGAGGCCGACCCCGGTGGCCTCGAGCCGCCGGGGTGGATCAGGGCTCCGTGTCGAGAAAGCGCTCCGTCTCGTTGCCCTCCGACGTGCCGTCCGCGTGCCGGAGCAGCCAGTCGAACACCTCGATCCGCGGCACCTCGACCCGGTCTCCGGGCGCGATCCCCTCGGCCCAGGCGGGTTCGGAACGCAAGGTGCCCTCCAGGACCTCCCCCTCCCACCCGGTGACCGCGATCCACAGGTACTCGATCCGGCCTTGTCCCGCCTCGAAGGGGGCCTTCACGTAGAGCGTGTCGCCAGGTGGAAGTCCGCCCGCGAAGGCCTCGCGCACCGGTCCGGCCAGGTGTCTCGCGGCTTCGGCCTTTGCCTCGGCGAGCGTGGCCGGCACCGGCTCGGGCTCCAGGGCCAGAGCGACGGGCTCGGGGGTCGCTTCCATCGGGGGCGTCAGGGGAGGCGCGTCGAAGCGCCCCTCGAAGGACACCTCCACCACGGGGCTACGGCCGGGGTCGTCGCGAGGGGCCTTCCAGGAGGCCGTGGCGACGCCCTCGATCCCCACCGCACGACGCCGGGCCGAAGGCAGGGACACGACCGCCTCCGACAGTTCAGTCCGGGAGGACAGGCTCCCCTTCTCGAAGGCCACCTGGGCGAGGGTGTTCAGGACGGCTTCCATGTCGTCCAGCTGCGCCGTGGGGACCTCGGAGACCTGCAGCTCCTGCAGGCCCACCGCCCTCAGGCCCCACGTCGAGAGGACGTGAGACCCTTCGTCCTCCTCCTGCGTCTCGATCACGAAGAGCCGGGTCACGTCCACGGGGTCGGCAGCCAGCTCGCCGGCGTGCCGCTCGAAGGCGTCTGCACAGAAGTACCGACCCGTGGCGATCTCCTCCACCACTCCGCCCGTCTCTCGCGCCAGGGCCGCGAAGGCGGCGTAGGCCTGCCGCAGGACGGGCAGGGCCTGATCGACGGGAGCCGAGAAGCCCGAGACGACCACCTTCTCGCTGGAGGCGAGCACAGATGCGCCCGTCTCGCCCAGATCCCCGGGCAGGTCCCCGACCAGGGCAGCCTCGGGCCGACCGTACTCCTGGGCGGGCGCCAGCCCCGCTACCCGGGCCGGCGTCTTCGCCGCCCGGGGGAGCGAGCGACCCAGTTCGATGGACTCCAGGGCCTTGTCCAGCCGCTCGAGCGACGCCTCCTCGCAGGTGGGAGCGCACCAGAGCGACAGGTCGAAGCGGGCGTCGGGCACGAGGCCGGGCGGGGCGGCCAGAGCGCTGGGGAGGATGAGGGCGAGAAGGAGCGCGACCATCGGGACTCCGCGGCAGGCGGGCACCGGGAACGGCCGGTCCCGACCGAGGAGACAGTACCTGGCATCGTTCTATTCCACCCGGGTCCACGGGGCTGCTGGGCGCCACCATCCCCGACCGAAGACGCGGGTTCGTCCGGCCGGGGGAGGTCGTCAGGGCGCGAAACCCGGGGTCCACGAGCCGTCGCTGTACACCCAGATCCGCCGGTCCGCGGCCAGGTCCTCGATGGTGACCTCGGCGACGCCGTAGGGGAACCGGACCGTGATCCGGTCCACCGTATCGGCGGCACCCAGGCCCACGTGGAGGGTGAAGGAGTCCTGGCTGGAGGTCCCGCTGCCCCCACTCACCATGCGCCGTTGGACGGTTCCGCCGGCCTCCACCTCCACGATCGCCCCGATGGCCGAGGTGTTCCTCCCCACACCGACGGGTCGCACCTGGATCCAGTGCGCGCCGTACCGGCCGTCGTTCCGGTAGAGCGACCCGGCGACCAGGTCTACGTCTCCGTCGTTGTCGTGGTCCGCCGCAGCCGCGCCCCAGCCGTTCTGGACCACGACCCCGGACTCGTAGTTCTGCAGCGTGAAGAAGCCCTCGCCGTCGTTCACGTAGAAGTCCGAGTCCCGGTAGCCGTAGACGTTGGTGATGAAGAGGTCGAGGTCCGCGTCGTTGTCGGCGTCGAACAGGACGGGGTTGGAGTGGGTCTCGCGGTAGTAGATGCCACGCGTGTCGGCCTGGTCCTGGAAGGCCCCCATTCCGTCGTTGACGAGCACGTTCGTGCGATCGCTGAAGTGGTAGTAGAAGGGATGCGCGAGGTTCGCGGCCACAAGGTCGAAATCCCCGTCGTTGTCGATGTCCCCGACCGCCGTCCCGATGGTGTGGCCGTAGGTCCCGTATCCGGGCGTGTACCGGCCCCCCGTACCGTTCTCGGAACCGACCTCGTCCAGGGTTCCGTCGCCGAGGTTGTCGTAGAAGAAGTTCCGATCCAGGCGGTAGTTGCTCACGAAGAGGTCGGTGTCGCCGTCCTGGTCGAAGTCGCCGGTCGTGACCCCCCGGCCGGCCTGGTTGTTGGTCCGCACGCCCACGGCCTCGGGTTCAGAGAAGGTCCCGTCGCCGTTGTTGTGGAAGAAACGGTCGTCGTAGTTGCGGTAGTAGTCGTGCTCCGAGGAGCACTCGTAGTTGGCGAGGTAGAGGTCCAGGTACCCGTCGCCGTCCAGGTCGAACCACCCGGCCCCCTCCGTCGGGCTGGACTCGGGCTCCCCGTTGCCGTCGCAGTCGCGATCGTCCTGGAGGTCCACGATGCCCGACTCGAGGATCACGTCGGTGAAGGTCCCGTCGCAGTTGTTGTGGAGCAAAGCCTCCCCGCACAGGTACGACCCGCCCTGGCCGAAGGAGTCGAGGCAGCCGTCGTTGTCGTAATCGCCCCACACGCCCCCGCCCGTGCCGCATGCCGCCCAGACGAGGCCTTCGGGAATGGCCTCGGCGGTCACGTTGACGAACGTGCCGTCGCCCTCGTTGTGCCAGAGCACCGGACCGCTGGTCATGAGGTCGTCGAATCCGTCGTTGTCGTAGTCCCCCCAGGCCACCCGGCTGCCGACCCGGGTGGGCGTGCCCTCGCTGGTCGTGAACGCCTCGGCCGCGATCTGGAAGGGCTTGTCCTCGGGGGCGATGTCGTCGTGGTAGACCACGGCCAGGCGGACCTGCCAGGTGTAGAAGGGCGAGATCATGCCCTGGAAGAAGTATTCGTCGTCCAGGTCGGGCCACCGGACGCCGGCCCAGAGCGGATCGCCCTCCTGGTAGAAGTTCTCCATGAGCAACTCGGGCTCGGTGAAGAGGGGTTCGCCCTCGCCGTCCTCGGCCAGGCCCCGGTGGTACCCCACGAACACGTGGAACGGCTGGGTGATCTCGAACGGCGTGGCGAAGGCGTAGGGGATCCACTCGCCGTCGTCGGCCGGTCCCAGGCAGCGTGTGAACGCGCCGTACGGCGCATTGACGTCGAAGGCGTAGCCGTCGGAGGAGAAGTCCGGCCAGACCGTGAGCAGGGCAGGGGTGTCTTCGGCGAGCAGGTTCGTCCAGCGCGCCGCCGCACCGTACACGGTGGCGGGCGCCTCGAGCTTGAAGCCGTTGGCACCGTACACCTCGAGGGTGTTCAGGTCGTAGGTGCCGTAGGAGCCCTCGTAGTCATCGGGGAAGGGTTGGTCGGCGAAGGAGAACGCCTGGCTGGACCGGCCGTCCAGGGTGATCCAGACCACGTCTTTGGGCAGGGCTCCGGCCGCGTCCTCGACGCAGGTCGGAGTCTCCGAGGTGTCCCCTCCCGTCTCGGATCCCTGCGTGTCCTCGGGGACCTGCCCGGTGTCCTCGGATTCGCCGCACGCGGGCGCGAGGAGGAGCGCGAGGAGGACTGGGTGGCGCATGGGATCTCCATCGAGAAGGGAGCCCATCCAAGATACCCCGTGCGCGCCCGCCACGAGGCGTCGGATCCCGCCTCGTGGCGGGCGCTCAAACCACCTGGGGCTCCCCGGGCGTGGGCGGCACCAGGGCCGGGTGTGCTCGCCAGCGGTCGTCGGGCGCGGGGTCGACGAAGAACGGATGATCATCGATGCCGTTCCGGAGTCTGCAATGGGCGAGCCACGTTCCATACTCGGCCGGGTGGCGGAGGAGGAACGGATCCGCGCGCTCCGAGACGAACGTGTGCATCAGGGTGCGCCAATCCCGGTCGTCCGGGAGGATCGGCGAGCCCACCTCCGCCACGGAGCGATCGCCGGGAGGCGTGGAGCAGAAGACGGGCACGAGCGCGGCGCCGGTCTTCCAGGCCAGGCGGTAGGGGCCGGGGGAGAGCAGGGCCTCGCGGTTCATCAACCGGGTGCGGACCCAGCGGGTTCCCAAGCGACCGTCGAAGGCGAGACCCACGATCTCGTTGCGCGCGAGCCGTCGGACCATCTCGCGGACCGGGGCACCCGCGGGGAGGAACGAGGCCGGAAGGCGATCCTCGCTGGCCTCCCGGACCTCGTGGATCCGGGCCTGCCAGCGATGGGTGGGCAGCACACCGGGGTATGCACGGGCGAGGTGTTCCGGCGGGAGCCCCCGCGCGGCATACTGGGTGCAGGCGTAGCCCTTGAGCGACAACCAGGCGACGGGCAGCAGGAACGACCCGGCGTGGGCGGACAGGAGCACGACGCCTCGACCCCGGGCCAGCGCGGCGTCCAGGTGCTCCCGCCCCCACAGGTCGAGGTGGAGGTCCACGTTCTGCGGATCGAGCCGCCCGACCAGGAGCTCCTCGAGGTGCACGCGCCAGGCCACGCGGGCGGCGTCGGCCAGGAGCCGGCCGAGCCAGAAGCGGTCGAGCGCAGGGCCGAAGACGCGGACGTACTCGTCGGCCATGCGCGCTCTCTGGGCGCTCGAGACCGCGTACCATGCGATCCACCCGGGCCAGAGCTTGCGCACCGTGTCGGGCCGGGACGGATCGAGGATCCTCCTCGAGGGGACCCAGAAGAGCCAGCGGGCCAGGTCCCTCGGACGAGCCCTCAGGGTGCCGAGGGATGGCAGGCCGAGCGCCATGCACCTCCGGGGGGGACGGGTCCTCCCCTCCTATCCGGCCGGACCCGCCCGGCGTTACGTTCCACACGGACGAAGCCGGAGGGTTCATGATCCGTACCATTCTGATCCTGCTCGGAGCGCTGTGCGCCTGCGACCCTCCCGGCGACGGCGATCCGGCGGCAGCGCCCGTTCCACCCGCCGTCCCTCGTCGGGATCGAGACGTGATGTGTCCGGCACCCGACGGCGGCATCGCTGCGAGCCTCTACGAACCCGACGGGCCGGCCACGACCGCCGTCCTCGTGGACGTGGGCGCCCGCATGTGGGACCGGTGGGGCGACCTGCCCGACGGGCCGGCCTTCTCCCACTACAGGGAACTGGCCGAGGCGCTCCAGGACACCGGAGTCGCGGTGCTCCTCTACGACAAGCGCGGTACCGGGCACACCCTGGGCCATCCTCCCGGGACCCCCGGCCGCATCCGCGACTCCCTGGCGGCCCGGGCCTGCCTCGCCCGCCTCGTTCCAGGGGCCAGAATCGTCCGGGTGGGCCACTCTGCGGGCTCGGCGGTGGCCTGCCATGCCTGGGCACCCGGGGAACGGCTGGTCCTCCTCTCGCCGGTGGTGAACCCCGGCGAGATGCCCGACGCCCCGACCCTCATCGTCCGGGGCGAAGCCGATGGAGGTCGTGCCGCGGACGACGCTCGGTTGGCCGCACACCCCGAGACCCGGTGGGTCGGGGTGCCCGGCGCGAACCACCTTCTCAGGGTGGAGGGTCGGGTCGCACCCGAGGCACTCGCCGCCGTGACCGCCTTCGTGACGGCGGGCAGCCCCCCGTGACGCCTCCGCTGGCTCTCCTCACGGACTTCGGGCTCGCCGATCCCTGGGTGGGCGTCATGAAGGGGGTGATCCTCTCTGTGGCCCCCGGCCTTTCGCTCGTGGATCTCGCCCACGAGGTGCCGCCCGGCGACGTGCTCGCCGGAGCCCTCCACCTCGATGCCGCGGTGGACTTCTTTCCCCCGGACACGCTCTTTCTCGCGGTCGTGGATCCAGGCGTGGGAACGGCCCGCCGCGCGCTGGCAGCACGGGTCGGATCCTGGCGCTTCGTGCTCCCGGACAATGGCCTCCTCACGGCGGTTCTCGAGCGTCATCCGCTCCACGCGGCCTGGTCCGCCGAGGATCCCGCCTTCCACCTATCCTCTCCGGGCCGGACCTTTGAGGGCCGGGACGTGTTCGCGCCGGTGGCGGCCTGGTGGATGGCCGGCACGGATCCAGCGCGCTTCGGTCCGGCGGTCGCGGATCCGATCCGCATCCCGATGCCTCGGGCTCGCCGAGTGCCCGGCGGCTGGGAGGGAGAGGTGCTCCTCCTGGATCGGTTCGGCAACGCGGTCACCGACCTTCCGGCGCCGCCCGGGGCGGTAGCCCGAGCCGCGGGCGTGGCCTTCCCCGTAGCCTCCACCTACGGTGCGGTCCCGGCCGGAGCCTCGCTGGCGGTCGAGGGAAGCACCGGCCGCCTGGAGCTGGCCGTGAACGGCGGATCGGCTGCGACGATCCACGGGTTGGTACGCGGTACGCCCGTCCGGCTCGAGGTCCCCGGCACGTGAGCCGCACTCCGCCCGACGCCCTGCCGGCAGCCGTGGATCGTGGATCCGGGCGGCCGGACCGGCCGCCCTCCGACACGGGGTCTGCGGCCCGGATCCTCCTGGAGGTCGGAGGTCTCTGGCTCGCCACCCTGCTCGCGATTCGAGCCGTGGTGACGGCCCAGACGGCCCTGGGCCTGCACGAGGTCGTGCTGGCGCTCGTCCCCGTCCTCTTCATCTACCTCCCGGTCCTCGTGTGTCGCTTGAGGGGGGCGGACTCCTGGTCCTACCTCCTGTGGATCCCGGCCCTTCGCGATCGCCGTGCCTGGCGGGAGGCCCTGGTCCTCAACCTGCGCATCCTCGGAATCGGGATCGTCCCCTGGCTCCTGGCCTACCATGTCTACCAGACCCACCTGTTCGGGTTCAGCCCGAGCTGGCGGTTTCCGGCGAGCCCGCTGACCCTGGTGGCCTACCACGTCTTCTTCGTGGCCATCCCCGAGGAGTTCTTCTACCGCGGCTACCTCCAGACCCGTCTGAACGAGGTCTTCCCGAGGCGGTTCCTCCTCGCCGGCATCCCGTTCGGGCATGGCTTGTGGATTGCGGCGCTCCTCTTCGCCTTCGGACACTCCCTGGTAGAGCTGCGCTGGTGGCATTTCGCCACCTTCTTCCCCGGCCTGCTGTTCGGCCTGTTGCGGGAGCGCACCGGCTCCGTGACCGCGAGCGCACTCTGCCACGCGGCCTGCAACATCCTGGTGAACGTGCTCGACACGATCTACGGCATCGTGCCGCCATGACCCGGTGGTCGGCCCTCCATGGCGGTGATACGCGGGTGGGTCCACGTCCCCCGGGGTCGGATCCCCTCCGGAGCAGGGATGGCCGAGTGCCCGTTCTGCAAGGCGCCCATCCCCGACTCGCTCATCCGTGATGGCGGTCGGTGCCCTCGGTGTTTCATCGAGATCCCTGGCGAGGAATCCCCGACGAACCCCGGCGTGGACCTCCAGGCCCCCGAATCCCCTCCCTCCCGGAGCCGCTTCGCGGCCATCGCCGGCATCCTGACGATTCTGGTCGTCGCCGGAGCCCTTGCGGCCTGGAAGGTCCACATGGACCGCCTCTCAGAGGCCGCGGCCGCGGCCGATGCGCTCCCCAGCTTCTACCTCGAGCCGCTGGGCGAGGTGCCGCCCCAGGCGCCCCAGGACGATCTCACAGCCGAGACCCGCTCTCTCGGGAACCGACCGGCGCCGTCCCGTCCCTCCGGATCCGACGCCGCGGATACGACGTCCTCGGGGGCTCGGGCGAGCCCCACCCGGTTCGATTTCACCGACGACGAGGCCGACGCACGGTTCGCGGGTCTGGCCGAGCCCGCCGGTCCCCGGGATCTGGACCTCGGCATCCCCGTGGATCCAGACGGGTCCGTCCGGCTCCGATCGCCAGGCACCACCTCCGGCGTCCTGACCGACCCCGACGAGATCCACGCGGCGGTGGCCAGGTCCATCCAGACCTACCACGGCCAACTCGCCCAGTGCTATACCCAGCGTCTGAAGTCTGCCGCGGGCCTGAAGGGCGCCTGGAACCTCACGTTCATGATCCTGCCCGACGGCGCCACCTCCGATGTCCAGTGCATGCCTCAGGGCCCGGGCGATGCCGAACTCGAGACCTGCGTGGTCCGAAGGGCCTCGACCTGGAAGTTCTCGCCCATGATCCAGGCCCAGCGGTTCGAACTGCCGTTCCGATTCGGCTCCTGATCCGAGTGATCACCCGTTCGTGGCGCCCAGGTCGAGGGTCATGAGAAGGGCGTCCTCCGAGCGATCGTAGTATCCGTGGCGGCGGCCCACCTCGCGGTAGCCACGGCCGCGGTAGAGAGCCCTGGCGGCCTCGTTCCCCTCTGCCACCTCCAGGTGGAGGTGCTCCGCCCCCCTGGCGCGGACGAGGATCTCACCCGCGGCCAGCAGCGCCGTGGCGATGCCGGCCCGCCTCAGGTCGGGGTGCACGGCCAACGTGGAGACCTCGGCGCTGTCCGCCGCGATGCGGAGGCCGACGTACCCTGCCAGGCCGTCGTGGGTCTCGTCCAGGAGCACCACCGCGGCCGGGTGGGCCAGTTCCTCGGCCACAAGGCGGAACGACCAGGCCCGAGACCCGAAGACCCGGCGTTCCAGGTCCGCGATAGCCGACACGTCGGCGGCTTGGGCCCGACGGATCACAAGGCCTCCAGCGGGGCCACCTCCCGGACGGAGGTCCGGGCCCGCCATGCGCGGATGGCATCCATCCAGGCCAGACGACAGGCCTCGTCGTCTCCTCCCTTGGCCTGGGTGGGAAGCACCACGTTGCGATGGACGTACCGCTCCACCACCATCCGGCTGAAGAGCAGTCCGGCCAGGGCATCCTCGGTGAGTCCGAAGCGATCCAGGAAGTCCCGCCAGGTCGAGGGCGGGGAGAATGCATCGCGGACCTCGGACAGCCGGATCTCCACCTCGGCCGGCGTGGGCCGGTAGGTGGCGGCATCTCCGGCGAGGCCCCGCACCACGGCCATGTCCACCAGGCGTTCGAGCAACGGCCTGCCCGGATCGCACAGCACGGGCTGGGGACACCCGACCCGCTCGCCGAGCGCTTCCTCGAGGGCGAGGTCCCCTGCCGTCACCACGCGTTCACCCACCACCACGACCACGCGATCAATGCGCTCCGCCCGAGCGGGCATCGTTGCGAGGAGTACGAACAGGAGCGGGGAGGCGAGGCGGAGCACCGTGAGAAGCACCAGCGGTCGCCGGCCCTTTACCCCGGCGGTCCTCATCGTTACAATCGGCCGCCCCCGGGGATGCGTCCATCGCTCCGACAGGCGCCTGGGGGAACGAGGGGAGCCATGATCGAGGCGAAGGCTCTCACCAAGCGCTACGGACCGTTCACCGCGGTCCGAGACGTGACGTTCGCCGTGGGCAGGGGGACGATTCTCGGGTTCATCGGACCCAACGGCGCCGGCAAGACCACCACCATGCGCATGCTCACGGGTTTCCTCCCAGCCACGTCCGGGGACGCTGTCGTGGCGGGCTTCGACGTCTTCGAGGCCCCCATGGAGGTCAAGCGACGGGTCGGCTACCTGCCCGAACGCCCGCCGCTCTACCCGGAACTGACCGTCGGCGACTACCTCTCGTTCGTGGCCGAGCTTAGGGAGGTCCCCGCGCGCGGCAGGCAGCGCCGGATCGGCGAGGTCATGGAGCAGGTGGGCCTGCTGGGCTGGGAGCGCCGCGTGCTGGGATCCCTCTCCAAGGGATACCGCCAGCGGGTGGGTCTCGCCCAGGCCCTCGTGCACGATCCGCCCGTGCTCATCCTCGACGAGCCCACGAGCGGGCTCGACCCTGCTCAGAACGTGGGTATCCGTGAGCTCATCCGAACCGTGGGGAAGGACCGCACCGTGGTGCTGTCCACCCACATCCTCGCCGAGGTGGAGGCCACCTGCGACGAGGTGGTCCTCATCCACGAGGGGGTGATCGCCGCCGCGGGGCCGCTGGAGACGATTCGCGCCTCGGCGGTCGGCGGCCCCGCCTGGCGTGCGGAGATCCAGGGGGAAGGTGCCGCACGCGAGGTGGGCCGTCTGCCCGGGGTCGCACGGGTCGAGCCCTCCGACCTGCCGGACGGATGGACCTGCCTCCTCGTGGTCGCCGATGACGATCCGCGGCCTGCAATCGCCGATCTCGCCGCACGATCGGGCTGGAGGATTCGCAGCCTGGAACGGGTCGTTCCCGGACTCGAGGACGCATTCCTGGCCATCGTGGGTCGCGAGGATCGGCGGGGGGGTGCCCGATGAAGGCCTGTTGGACGATCTTCCGCAAAGAGATGCGGGTCTACTTCGTCTCGCCGCTGGCCTACGTCTTCCTGGCGGCCTTCCTCTTCCTGGCCGGCCTCTTCTTCTACCTGGGCATCACCCTGACCGGCGAGGCGAGCCTCCGCGTGATGCTCGGGAACCTCTCCATCACCCTGCTCTTCGTCCTGCCCATGCTGACGATGCGCCACTTCGCAGAGGAACAGCGCGCCGGCACGCTCGAACTCCTGCTCACCGCGCCCGCTCCCCCCTGGGCCCTCATCGTGGGCAAGTGGGCTGCGAGCCTCGCCCTCTGCGTGGTGATGCTCGCCGGGACCTTCCTCTTTCCCGTCATGCTCGCCTGGTACGGCGATCCGGACTGGGGCGTCGTCGGGACCTCCTACCTCGCGCTCGTGCTGTGCGCCGCGGCGTTCTGTGCAGCCGGCCTCTTCGCGTCGAGCCTCACGCAGGACCAGATGGCCGCGGGCATCGCCGGGATTCTCGTGCTCCTGCCGTTCTGGCTCGTCGGCCAGGCCGCCTCGCTCACCGAGAATCCGACGCTCACGTCCATCCTCGAAAAAGCCTCCTTCCTGGCTCACCTCCGGGGGTTTACCAAGGGAGTGGTCGACACGGCGGACCTGTCCTGGTTCCTCCTGTTCGTGTTCCTCTTCCTGTTCCTCACCTACCGGACCCTAGAGTCGAGGAGGTGGCGATGAAACGCTCTCTTCGCCGCCGCCTCTCGTACGGTTCCAATGCGACCCTGGTGACCCTGCTCGTCGTGGCGCTGGTCGTCCTGGTCTATGGACTGGCCGACCGGCACCGTGCCCGGTGGGATCTCTCGGCCGAGGGCACCAACCGGCTTCCGGCGGACATGCGTCACAAGCTGGATCTGCTCGACCAGGACGGACGCACCGTCACCCTCACCGCGTTCACGGCCCAGTCCGGCAAGAAGGACGCGTATTTCAAGAATCGCGCCTTGAAGGACCTCTTGGAGGAGGTGGATCTGCAGTCCACCGCGGTGGAGTCCCGCCTCGTGGATTTCGACAGGGAGCGGCTCACCGCGGAGGCCATGGGGGTCCGGGACTACGCCACGATGGTCGTCCAGCGGGGAGAGGAGCGGGTGGACATCCGGCAGCGCGACCTCTTCCGGGCCCAGGGCAAGGGGGCCGACCGATCGGTGGCCTTCCTCGGGGAAGCGGCGCTCAACGCCGCGCTCTCCCAGATCATGTCCTCCTCGCGCCGCGTGGTCTACACCCTGCGCGGCCATGGAGAGATCGACCCGGAGGACGCGGAGTCCAGCGGCATGGTCTCCTTCAAGGAAGCGCTCGAACAGGAGCACTACGACGTCGAGCCCCTCGACCTCGTGCGCGACGCCACCCCCGGCCAGCCTCCCCACGTACCGGACGATGCCGCCGCGCTCGTCGTGGCTCGTCCCAGGACCGCCCTGGCAGACATCGAGCACGACGCTTTGAGCGCCTTCCTGGCCGTCGGCGGGCGCCTGCTCGTCCTCCTGGACGTGGGCCTGCCCGTACCCCGCCTGGTGGAGTCCATCGGGATCCTGCGCCCCGAGGGCTACGTCATGGACCGCGTGCGGATCTTCCCCTACGACGACCGCCCGGTCCCGGTCTATCGCCCCCACCCGATCACCGAGGACCTGTCCCAGGAGCGGTTGGTCACGGTCGTGGCCCACGCCGCTCCGCTCCAGGCCGCCGACCCCTCTCCCGCGGGCGTCCGGGTGGCTTCGCTGCTGCGCACGAGCCGAGACGGATGGATCGACCTCGGAGGGGCGCTGGAGCGAGGATCCGCCCTCTACGAGCCGGGCATCGACACCGAGGGGCCCGTGGACATGGCCTTCGCCGTAACGCTGGTTCCGGGCCAGGGCATCGTTCGCCCGGATCGACCCGAGGGTCGGGTCGTCGTGGTCGGCGACGCCGACTGCGTCACGACCTCCCTCTTCCAGGAGGGACCGGGCAACGCCTCCTTCTTCGTGAACGCGATGCGTTGGCTGGTCGGGGACGACATCCGCCTGTCCGTGGTGGGTCGGCCCACGGCCGTCCGGCGCCTCGCGCTCACCGAGACGGACATCGCGGTCATCCGATGGCTGGCGCTCGCGCTCCTGCCGCTCCTCGTCGTCGTCGCCGGCGCCGCCGTGTGGGCGAGCCGTCGTGGAAGGTAGGAGGTCCTCGTGAAGGCGTTTCGCGGCACCCTGATCGCGACCCTCGCGCTCCTCGTCGTGGTCCTGGTGGTGTTCCTCGTGGATCGCGGTCGGCGCGAGACCGAGGTCCAGGAGTCCCCGGCCCTCTTCCAGTTCGAGAAGGCCGACGTGGTCCGGGTCGAGATCGTCCGGCCGGACTCCACGCTGGTGCTGGCCGAGCAGCCCGACGGGCAGTGGATCGTAGAGGGACCCGGCTGGCCGGCGGCCCGCTCGATGGTGAACCGCGTGAAGCACCAGATCCACGACCTCACCGCCCGTGCGACGGTCGTCGAGGCTCCCGAGGCCCCCGAGCTCTACGGCCTCGGGGCGAACGCCGTCCACGTCACCCTCCTGCTCCGGGACGACCGGAAGCTGGAGTTCCTGGCCGGCGACCCCAATCCATCCAACGTGTCCTACTACATGCAGCCCCTCCCGGGCGACACCATCTACACGGTGAAGAAGTCGGCCATGGACTACTACTCCCTGGAGCCCGACGCGTTCCGGGAGCGCAGGTTCGCGAGCCACGACGCCACCGACGCCGACCGCCTCGAGGCGGACCTGCCGGGGGGTCGCCGTCTCGTCCTGCAGCGAGAGAGCGACCTCGTGTGGCGCATGGAGGAGCCCCTGGAGATGCTCGCCAGCCGGGAGGAGGTGCGGCGCCTGCTGGGCCGGGTCACGGCCCTGAAGGTGGACACGTTCGTGGAGGATCACCCCTCCGACCTCGGCCGGTACGGCCTCGACCCCCCCCGTGCCCGCATTCGCATCCTGTTCGCCTCCCGCGAGCCCATCGACCTCTCCATCGGAGCGGTGGCCCACACAGACGACCGGTTCCACAAGACACGCAGCTACGCCTACATGATGCTGGCCAACGACTTCACGGTCTACACGGCCTCGGACGATCTCCTCGAGGACTACCTCGGGGACCCGGCTGCGATGCGCTTGAAGCGCTTCGTGCGCATGCGCACCGGTGAGGTCACGGACGTGACGGTGGATCTCCAGCCGGGCCCCGGAGAGGATCTGTCGGGCGTGGTGACCCTCCTCTACCGGGCGGACAAGTGGCTCTGGGCGGACGGGGTGCCGGTCGCGGGATCCACGCCCTCCCGCGTGGCCCTTCGGGCCGCGGAGATCGAGGCCGACGAGATCGCGGCGGAGCAGGTCGGGAATCCCGCCCGGTGGGGGTTCGACCGCCCCCACGTGACCATCCGGCTCAGGGATCGCGAGGGGACGGTCAGGGTCCTCGTGGTGGGAGGGGCGGCTCCGCCCGCCCAGGATCCGGAGGGGCGCGATCGGACCCGTTCCTATGCCCGTGTGGACGATCTCCCCACGGTGTGGATCGTGGACGATGGCGTGGTGGATGTGGCCGAAGACCTCGTTCGCGAATACCAGCGCAAGGCCGGCGCCGACGCGGCCTCCGAGGAGCGCCTGGATCGGGTCGAGGAAGCCCTCGGCCCCCGGTTCCCCGGACCCCGCACCGACCCTGGCTCCACCCAGCCCCCCGGTACCGATCCATGAACCCCTTCCTCCTCCTTCCTCTGATCGCAGCCTGTGACCGCGCTCCCGATCCCCAGGTACAGCCGACCGTGCCCCGTCCCTTCACGCTGGTGTTCCAGGGTGCGGTAGCCGGCGAGATCGAACCCACGGGTTGACGGTCGAACCCGCTGGGCGGTCTGCCCAGGCGTGCCACGGCCGTCGAGCAGAAGCGCGCGACCGGCACCACGTTCGTGGTGGACGGAGGGGGGCTCTACCACCGCGCTCCCACCGTCCAGAAGGACCAGCGGGACGAGGTCCTCCTCAAGGCGGGCCTCATGGCCGAGACCATCGCCACGGGTGGCGTGGACGCCATGGGGCTCACGCCCGACGATCTCGCCATCGGGTGGGACCAGGTGCTGGACCTGGCCAAGAAGCACACGCTCCCCTACGTCGCGGCCAACCTGACCTGCGGCACCGACCGGCCCTTTCCCGCCAGCCGCGTCGTGGAGCGGAATGGCGTGAAGATCGGCTTCGTGGGGACCTACCTGGGCGCCTTCCCAGGATCTGCCTGCACCGTCGGGGATCCGCTGGCCACCACCGTCGAAGCCGTGAACGCCCTGCCCGAGGTGGACGCGGTGGTCGTGGTCGGAGGCTTCGACGCCGAGAAGGGCAAGGCCCTCGCCGACCTGGCCCCGCGGGTGTCGTTCATCGTGTCCGGCGACAACCTCAATCTCCCGGATCCCCAGCCGCTCACGCCAGACATCTGGCTCCTGGGCTCCGGATCCCGCGGCCGGAGCCTGGGCGTGTTGGACGCGACCCTCGTGCCCGGCGCCACCGGCTGGCAGACGCTCAGGCCCGGCGCCTCGGTGGCCGATCGCATCGACCGCTTCCGGGCTCGGTTGAAGACCACCCAGGAGCGGTTGGCCAACGCCACGGACCCCACCCTCCGCAAGCGCACCGAACGCCAGATCGAGTTCTACGAGAAGGAAATCGCCAGGATGGAGACCGAGCTGCAGGCGGTCACCATCCAGCGGACCACCGTCGCGAACACCTTCTCCTCGGATCTCGTCTCGCTGGGCCGCAGCATCGCGGATCACAGCACCGTCCGCGCCCGGCTCGACGCTGCGGGCAGCGAGCTGGCGAAGTGTGGCGGCTCCCAGACGACGAGCGATCTCCCGCCCGCGCTCCAGCGCCCGCCCATTCCCATCGGGATCGGCCCGGTACGAGGCGGGGCGCATCCGACACGTTCCCCCGGATCCCCCGAGGCCCCCAAGGCCCCGTCCGGCGAGTAACCCGGGCGCGATGCGCGTCCTGGGCATCGAGACCTCCTGCGACGAGACCGCTGCGGGCGTGGTGGGGCCCGAGGGGATCCTGTCCGACGCCACGTTCACCCAGCTCGAGCACGTCCGGTTCGGAGGCGTGGTTCCCGAGATCGCCGGTCGAGTCCACGCGGAGCGGATCACCGCCACCGTGGACGAGGCCCTGGCCCGAGCGGGGTGCGAGCGTCCCGACGCGGTCGCGGCCACAGCCGGTCCGGGTCTCATCGGCGCCCTCCTGGTGGGCTTCTCCTGGGGCAGGGCCTCGGCCTTCGCCTGGGGCGTGCCCTTCGTGCCCGTGAACCACCTGGAGGCACACCTCCTCACCCCGCTCCTCGCGGATGCCTCGCTGGACTTTCCCTTCCTGGCCCTCGTGGTCTCGGGCGGGCACACCGCGCTCTACCGGGCCGAGGCCGTCGGCCGCTATGCCACGCTCGCCCGGACCGTGGACGATGCTGCGGGAGAGGCCTGCGACAAGGTCGCGCGCCTCCTGGGCCTCGGCTACCCGGGCGGTCCCCTCCTCGATCGTCTGGCCACTCGAGGAAATCCCTCGGGCATCCGCCTGCCTCGGCCTCGGAGCCGGGGGCTCGACCTGTCCTTCTCCGGCCTGAAGACCGCGGTCCGCACCCTCGTGGAGACCGAGCCCGGCCTGCTCCCCGAGGACGTGGCCGCGGCCTTTCTCGACGCCGTGGTGGATGTCCTCGTGGACCGCGTCCAGCGCGCGGTCGCCGCCACCGGGATCCGGCGCCTGGCCGTATCGGGCGGCGTCGCCGCCAACTCGAGGCTGCGTCGGCGGCTTGCGGATCTGCCCTTTCCAGTCACACTCCCCCCACTGACGCTCTGCACCGACAACGGGGCCATGGTGGCCCACGCGGGGCGCGCGAGGCTCCTCGCGGGCCATGGGGAGCCTCCGGACGCCCGTGCCCGACCCGTCTGGGCGCCGGGCGAGCCTTGAGTCCGCATGGCCCGAACGGACCGCGGCGATACCGGCCCAGGGCCCGCGGCGCTCCTGCGCTCGCTGGACGCATCCGCCCAGAAGGCGCTCGGCCAGCACTTCCTGGCCAGCCCAAGCGTGGCCTCGTCCATCGTTCGGCTCGCAGGCGTGGTGCCCGGAAGCCGCGTCCTGGAGATCGGCCCCGGGCTGGGGGCGCTCACCCGTCTCCTCGTCCAGGCCGGGGCCGAGGTCGTGGCCGTGGAGCAGGACCCGGCGCTGGCCCGCTGGATCCGGAAGACATTCCCCTCCGTGCAGGTGGTAAAGGCCGATGCCCTTGGGCTGGACGTGGAGGTCCTCTGCCCGGGAACCGGTTGGTGGTGCGTGTCCAACCTCCCCTACAACGTGGGAACCCACCTCGTGGGTCGTTTGGCGCGCCTGCCGGGCACCTTCTGCCGCCTCGTCGTGATGCTGCAGCGGGAGGTGGGCGAGCGGATCGTGGCCCGTCCGGGGAGCCGGACCTACGGGGCCCTCTCGGTGGAGATGCAGGCCCGAGCGGAGGCGTCGCTCCTCCTCCGGGTCCGACCCGGAGCGTTCCACCCGCCCCCGAGGGTGGCGTCGGTCGTGGTGCGCCTCGATCTCGGCCCCAGGATGGGGAGCGTGGACCCCGCCCGTTTCGACGCCGTGGTCCGAGCTGCCTTCTCCACCCGGCGCAAGACCGTGCGCAACGCACTGGGCGCGGCCTTCGGGATCCGAACCGCGGAGGAGGCCCTGGCGGCGGCCGGGGTGGATCCGGGCACTCGGGCGGAGACCCTCGACGTCGAGGCGTTCTCCCGCATTGCCTCGGCGCTCTACCCTTGAGGGGACCGAGGACGCGCCGCGGTCCAAAGGTGTCCGATTCGTCCGTGCTCCACGGCAGGCTCGTCGCGTGCAGGCCGGCACCGCCGTGATAGGGGCTCCATCCCCGGCCGATCTCCCCTTCCATCCCTCCAACCGTCCCCTCCGCGGAGTCTCCGCATGTCCGGTATCGAGGAGGTCGCGCTCCACGAGGCGGCCCGCTGGCGCTACCTGAACTACGCGATGAGCGTGATCACGGCGCGGGCCCTCCCGGACGTACGGGATGGACTCAAGCCCGTCCAGCGACGGATCCTCTACGCCATGTACCACAACCTCTCGCTCAGGCCCGAGGGGCGGTACCGGAAGTCGGCAGCGGTGGTCGGGGAGGTGATGGCCAAGTACCACCCCCATGGCGACGTCGCGATCTACGAGGCCATGGTGCGGATGGCGCAGCCGTTCTCCCTGCTGCACCCGCTCGTGGACGGACACGGGAACTTCGGGAGCCCGGACGGGGACGGCGCGGCGGCCATGCGGTACACCGAGTGCCGCCTCACGTCCGTGTCCATCGAGATGTTGAGGGAGCTGGGCCAGCGCACGGTGGACTTCCGGGCCTCCTACGACGGCCAGAACCAGGAGCCGGTGGTCCTCCCGGCGCGCTTTCCACAGCTCCTCGTCAACGGCTGCGAGGGCATTGCGGTGGGCATGGCCACGCGCATCCCGCCCCACAACCTCCGGGAGGTGGTGGACGCCTGCCTGCTGCTCATCGATCGGCCCGAGGCCACCCTCTCGGAGGTCTGCCAGCGGATTCGTGGCCCCGACTTCCCCACGGGTGGCGTGCTGATCTCCAACCCCGCAGAGATCGAGGCCGTGTACGCGGCGGGCTCGGGCGCCATCGAGGTCCGCGGCGAGTGGGCCTGCGAGAAGAAGGGTCGGCGCCACCACGTCATCCTCACGTCCTACCCCTTCGGCCTCAACAAGGCGTCGCTGGTCGAGAAGATCGGCGAACTCGTGTCCGAGCGGAAGCTGCCCCAGGTGTTGGACGTCCGCGACGAGAGCGCCGAGGACACCCGCATCGTGCTCGAGCTCCGGAACCCTGAGGACGCCGGGGCCACCATGGCGTACCTCTACCGGCACACGGCGCTCGCCCAGACCTGGCACGTCAACCTCACGGTACTGGTCCCTGCGCGGGGAGGGGAGGTCTCGGTGCCGGCCCGCGTGGACCTCGCCACCGCGCTGCGTCACTGGCTCGACTTCCGATTCGAGACCGTGCGACGGCGATTCGAGTACGACCTGAGGCGCCTGGGTGAGCGCATCCACGTCCTCGAGGGCTTCGAGGCGGTGTTCGTGAACCTGGACGAGGCCATCCGGATCATCCGCGCCTCCGAGGGACGCCTCGAGGCCGCCGAGCAGCTCATGGCACGGTTCGGGCTCGACGACGTCCAGGCCGACGCCGTCCTCGAGCTCAAGCTCTACCGGCTGTCCAGGCTCGAGATCCTGGAGATTCGCCAGGAACTCGAGGAACGAAGGGCCGAGGCCGCCCGGATCGAAGCCATCCTCTCGGACCGCGCCGAGGTCTGGGCCGTCGTCCGCGACGAGCTCCTGGAGCTGCGCCACGCCTTCGGTCAGCCTCGTCGCACGAGGATCGGCGCCAGGGGAGACGAGACCCCCGCCTACCAGGACGACGCCTACATCGTGGCCGAGGACGCGTTCGCGGTGGTCACCCGTGACGGATGGCTGAAGCGCCAGTCCTCCTTCTCGGGCCTGGAACGCATCCGCCTGCGCGAGGGCGATGCCATCGCCTGGCTGTTGCGCGCCTCCACCCGGTCCACCCTGGCATTCTTCACCAGCACCGGGAGCGCCTACGTGCTCCGCGTGGACGACCTCCCGGCCACCACCGGGTACGGCGAACCCCTGCAGAAGCACTTCCAGTTCGGAGACAAGGAGCGCGTGGTGGGCGTCGTGTCCTTCGACACCCGGCAGTGCCCCCCTCCGCCTTCGCTGGCCGTGGCTGCCGAGGGCGAGGGTCCGGTGGAGGAGGCCTCCGACGACGTGGACGAGCCCCTCGGGGGCGATGGGTCGGCCCTCCCGGACGTGCCGCCTCCGTGGGGCGTGGCCGTGAGCCGCCGCGGCCGGGTGGTCCGGTTTCCCCTCTTTCCCCACGTGGAGGTCTCCACCCGCTCGGGCCGCCGGTACATGCGCCTCCCAGGCCGCGACGACGCCGTGGTGGCGGTCGAGGTCTCGCTCGGCGGCGAGCGTGTGAGCCTCGCGACCACCGACGGCCACGCGCTGTCGTTCCCCGTGGAGGCGGCCCACCTGGTCCGCGGCCCGGGAAAGGGGATGATGGCCATCAAGCTCAAGGCCGAGGATCGGGTGATGGCCTTCGGGCTGGCCCGCCATCGCAAGGAAGGTGTGCTCGTCCGCACCAGCCGGGGTCGCGAGGTGGTCGTCTCCGGGGATTCCTTCGACGGGCCGCGCGCCGGGCGAGGGCGGCTGGTCCTCCAGCGCGGCGGCTTCGTGGAGTGGATCCGCGAGCCCGTGGTCGCCACGCTGGGCGATCCCCGGAAAGCCGGCGAGCCGAGAGGATCCGGGGAGGAGTAGATGCCGAACGGGAGGTACACCGCTCGTGACATCACCGTGCTCGACGGACTGGAGGCCGTGCGCAAGCGACCCGGCATGTACATCGGCGGCACCGGTCGCGAGGGCTTCCACCACCTCCTGGCCGAGATCCTCGACAACTCCGTGGACGAGGCGATGAACGGCCATGCCACCCACATCCACGTACACCTGGCCCGCGACGGTCGCACGACCACGGTCAGCGACAACGGCCGGGGCATCCCCGTGGACCTCCACCCCAAGGCCAGGGTGAGCGCGCTCGAGGTCATCTTCACGCAACTCCACGCCGGCGCGAAGTTCGATCCCGGCGCCTATGCCACGGCCGGCGGCTTGCACGGCGTCGGGGCCAGCGTGGTCAACGCCCTGTCCTCCTCGCTCGCCGTGGAGGTCCGGCGAGACGGTCAGGAGTGGCGCCAGCAGTACCGCCGGGGTCGCCCGCGGGCGCCCGTGAG
Source organism: Deltaproteobacteria bacterium (assembly GCA_016927815.1). Lineage (GTDB taxonomy): Bacteria > Myxococcota_A > UBA796 > UBA796 > JAFGLY01 > JAFGLY01. The sequence continues at coordinate 156,438 of JAFGLY010000166.1, forward strand.
CGCCTTCGGCCCGGCCCGGGGCACCGGCACCCGCATCACCTTCACCCCGGACGACGAGATCTTCGGAGAGCAGGGCTTCGACCCGGACGCGATTCGAGAGATGCTGGACGTCAAGGCGTACCTGCACCCGGGTTTGCGCCTCACGTTCCGCGACGAGGCCCGGGGCGAGAGCCACGAGTTCCGCCACGAGGCCGGCCTCAACGACTACCTCACCCACGTCGTCGCCCAGAACGGCGACCACATGGTTCTATGCGAACCCTTCACGATCGATCGCGAGGAGCAGGGCAACGGTCGTCCCTTCCGCATCACCCTGGCCCTCCAGTGGACCGATTCTCCGCGGGAGCACCTCCTGTCCTTCGTGAACGGCATTCCCACGAGGGACGGAGGCACCCACGAGCAGGGGTTCAAGGACGGCGTGGTCCGCGCGGTCCGCAACTGGGTGGAGACCCACGAGAAGAAGCCCCGCGGCCTGACCATCCTCGCCGAGGACGTCCGAGAGGGCCTCGTAGGGGTGGTGAGCCTGCTCCTCGTCGAGCCCCAGTTCCAGGGCCAGACCAAGGACCGCTTGAACAACCCCGAGGTCCGCGCCCTGGTGGAGGGCGTGGTGCGACCCGCGTTCGAGCAGTGGCTCCACGAGCACGGCAGTGCGGCCGATACGATCCTCTCCCGCATCCTCCAGGCGGTCCGTGCCCGGGAGGCCTCGCGATCGGCCGTCCTGGCCGTGAGGCGCAAGTCGGCGGTGAGCCGTCGCCTGAACCTGCCGGGCAAGCTCTCGGACTGCGCCTCCAGCGACCCCGAGGCGTGTGAGATCTTCATCGTGGAGGGAGACTCGGCCGGCGGCAGCGCCAAACAGGGTCGCGACCGGGAAACCCAGGCCATCCTCCCCCTGCGAGGAAAGGTACTGAACACGGAGCAGGCTTCTCTCCAGAAGGTGCTCGGCAACCAGGAGCTGTCCGACCTCGTGCGAGCCCTGGGGTGCGGTACCGGCAAGGACTTCGACCTGGGACGCCTTCGCTACCACCGGATCGTGCTCCTGATGGACGCCGACTCCGACGGCCACCACATCGCCACCCTCCTGCTCACCTTCTTCTACCGCCACCTTCCGGATCTCATCCGTCACGGCCACGTCTACATCGCCCAGCCGCCGCTCTACCGGATCGACCTCCAGGGGCGCACGCAGTGGGCCGCCGACGACGCGGAGAAGGAGCGCATGCTCCACCGCCTGCCCGCCCGTGCACGGCCCGAGATCACCCGGTTCAAGGGCCTGGGCGAGATGATGCCCCGCACGCTCTACGAGACCACCCTGGATCCCCGGCGCAGGCGTCTCCTGCAGATCCGGATCCCCGAGGGCACAGCGATGGAGGCCGAATCGGTGATCCAGAACCTCCTCGGACGGAATCCAGCGGCTCGGTACGAGGAGATCATGGCCCGGGCCGGAGAGGTGAGCGACCTGGACGTGTAGGCAACCGCCCCGGCTCGGAGCGCGGCCGAAAGGTGGGCGACGGTTCGACCGCCGCGTCGATGTTCCTCGTAACCGCAGGGTAAAGGCCGCTGATGACGCCTGTCGGTTTCGGAGGGACCCTTCCGGGCTGCCCGGAAGGTCCTTTTTGGGCGTATGCTCTACGGAGACGGCCAGCTGGCCGAGGCTCGCATGGACTACCAGACCCGGTGCATCATCCAGGCGCTCCGCCGACACGAGCACATCCATCCGGGTGGCCCCCGGGAGACGGCCGACCTCTACCGGTGCACGGGCGTTCGCCCCATGGACCGCGTGCTCGACGTGGGCTGCGGCTTCGGCGGCCCGGCCTACTGGCTGCGCGAGGTGGCCTCGGCGCGCGTGACCGGCGTGGACATCGTCGAGGAGAACTGCATCCGGTGCCGCAAGGCCGGCGTTCCGCCGCTCTCCGTGGTCCAGGGAGACGCACGGCAGCTTCCCTTTCGGGAAGGCTCCTTCGATGTCGTCCTCTCGTTCTGCGTTTTGGGTCAGGTGGACGACAAGGAGGCCGTGCTCTCCGAGATCCGACGCGTCCTGCGACCGGGAGGCTCCCTCGGTTTCGACGACTACGTGGTCCGGGACGCAAGGCGGTGGCGCTCGGGGTACCCGTCGAACGAACACCCGTACACGGAGGAGGACTGGATCCGCAGCATCCAATCCGTAGGCTTCACGCTGCGCAACCGCCAGGATCTCACCGCGTCGTTCCGCCGCGACTACCAGGCCTTCCTGGTGGACCTGCAGCGTCGCAGGACCATGGTCGTGGACACGTTCGGCGAGGAGGCCGTCGAGCGCGCGGTCGGTACCTTCCGTGCCCACGTGGACGCGGTCCTTCAGGGTCGAAAGGGAGGCGTGCGCTTCGTGCTGGCCCGCGTCTAGGATCGCCTGCGAGCGGATCTCATCGGCACGGCTGGATCGCCACACGCACGGGCCAGTGGTCCGAGGGGCCGTCGTGCAGGATCCGGACGTCCACCGCGCACAGGTCGGCAGGGACGAGCACGTGGTCGATCTGGGCCGCGGCGGGCAGGATGTCGCGGATCCGCCCCCGCCAGGTCATGCCGAACGGATGGGCCCGCGACACCGCGTCCCGCCAACCCTCCACGGCCAGAGCGCGGACCGCCGGCTCCCAGGGCCCCGCGTTGAAGTCTCCCGCGATCACCGCCGGAGTGTCCGCCCGGAGGGCGCTCCGGTAGTCGCAGATCTCCCTCAGGCGGTCGTCGGCGGTGGTGAAGGCGCCAGCCAGGAGGGATCCGGCCTCGCTCACCGGCGGGTGGAGGTGAACCCCCAGGATCTGCAGCGGACCGATCGCCGTATCGATGGACACCCGGACCGCGGGGAACCAGTCCAGGGGGGAGGGGAGGGGTTCGACCTCCGAGACCGGTGTGCGGGACAGCACCCCAATCCCGCCGTTCAGACCCGAGAGCACCCACTCGCGGTGAGGGTAGAGGTCACCCAGGTCTTCGTCCAGCCGCGCCTGCCACTCCTCGTTGCACTCCTGGACCAGCACCAGGTCCGCTCCGGACGCTCGGATCACGCGGGCCGCGTCCGGGTGGCCGGACACCTCGAAGTGCAGGTTCCAGGTGAGCAGCACGAAGGACGGCGCCTCGGGGTCAGGGGGCGGGAGGCCGCACCCGGCCGCGAGGAGGACTGCGACCAGCGGGAGGAGGGGCACGCGTCGCGGCACCGTCTACTGGACGATCTCCAGGAGTTCGACATCGAAGACCAGCATGCCGGCGGGCTTGCCCGGGCGACCCTGGTAGGCGAGGCCCTCGGGGATCCAGAAGCGGGATCGCTCCCCCACGGTCATGAGCTGGAGGCCCTCGGTCCAGCCCGGGATCACCTGGTCGAGGCGGAAGCGCGCCGGTTTGCCCCGAGACACGGAGGAATCGAACATCGCACCGTCGGTGGTCCAGCCCGAGTAGTGCACGACCACCAGGCTCGCAGGGCCGGGCGTCTCGGTGCCGGCGCCGGGCTTGAGCACCTTCCAGGCCAGCCCCGAGGACGTCCGCTTCGAATCCGGAGGAGGCGCGGCCACGTCGGGAGGGGTCACCGGAGCCTGGGTCACGCCCATGAGTTCCACGTCGAAGACCAGCATGCCTGGAGGCTTTCCGGATTGACCCTTGTAGGCCAGGTTCTCTGGGATCCACAGCCGGCGTTTCTCGCCGGGTACCATGAGCTGAAGCCCCTCGGTCCAGCCCGAAATCACCTGGTTGAGCGAGAACCGGGCCGTCTTGCCCCGCACCAACGAGGAATCGAACATCTTCCCGTCGGTGGTCCACCCGGTGTAGTGGACCTCTACGAGGTCGCGTGGGCCGGGGTGATCCGTTCCGTTTCCGGGCTGGATCACGAGTGTGGCGAGTCCGGAGGGTGTCTTCGTGGCCTCGGGAGGAGGCGCGGCCACGTCGGCCGGCGCCGGCAGTTCGCTCAGGACCGAGGGCGCCGTGGGCAGTTCCTGCTGGGCCTGGGTGGGCATCTCGACGGGAGCCTTCTTCTCCAGCTTGCCCGTCGGGTCCTGCTCGCAGGACACGAGGATCGAAGCGGAGAGCAGGAGCGGGAGCCAGGATTGCATCGTTGCTCCGGCGCGCGGGGGGGGGTCCAGACCGCCACTGGCCCGGTTCGCTTCTCCGGGGGCGGCAGGCGTGGTACGATCGCGCAGCCCGCCCTCTCTAACACGAGGTGCTTCTCATGCTGAAACGGCTCCTGTGGATCGTCCTCGGCCTCCTTCTCGCCACCCCTGCGCTGGGTGTCGAGCTCAAGGGACAGATCAAGGGCACGGTCACCGATGGGTCCGGAGGCCCCGTTCCCGGCGTGGTGGTGGAGATCTCCAGCCCGGCATTGCAGGGAACCCGTGGGGACACCACCGACGCCTCGGGGTCGTTCCGGGTGGTGGGCCTCCCGCCAGGAGTCTACCGCATCGAGGCCAGCAAGCCCGCATTCCAGAAATGGACCGCCCGGGACGTCTACGTCGCGGCGGGCGCCACCGTCACGGTGCAGATCCCGCTCACCCAGGCCGTGGCCGGAGAGGAGATCGTGGTGGAGGAGACCGTCCCGGTGGTGGACGTCACCTCCACGCGCAGAGGGGTCACCTTCACCAAGGAGATGCTGCGCGACATCCCGAACGCAGGCCGCGACTACCAGACCACGGTCGTGATGTCCCCGGGCGTGGTGGGCGGCGGCAATCCGAACATCGGCGGCGGGCTCGACACCTCCAACCAGTTCTACGTGGATGGCGTGAACACGACCGACCCCATCACCAACACCTTCTCGATGAACATGAACTTCGACGCCATCGAGGAGATCCAGGTGATCACGGGCGGCATGGACGCCGAGTACGGCCGGGCCCTGGGCGGCGCGATCAACATGATCACCCGCTCGGGTGGCAACGAGTTCCACGGCGACGTCCAGATCCTCTACTCGAGCGACTGGACGCGCGTGTTCAAGCCGCTCCCCGAGGAGGACCCCAAGCAGCTCGCCTACGACGACCAGAGCCTCGCGCTGAACGTGGGCGGTCCGATCCTCAAGGACCGACTCTGGTACTTCGCGAGCCTCCAGGGCAACTACTACCTGTCCCAGGTCTCGGTGCCCTCGTCGGTGGTGCGGCCCGTGGATCTGCTCACGGACAGCGACGCGATGCTGCCGAGGAAGTGGCGGAGCGCCTACCTCTTCGGGAAGCTGACCTTCCGGCCCAGCCCCGACCACCAGCTCTGGCTGCACGCCCAGGCGGACCCCACGGCCATCGACAACGTCGAGCAGAGCGTCTACACGCTGCCGAGCGGCGAGACCTACTGGGAGCAGGGAGGGTGGCTCGCATCCCTGGGCCACCTGTGGACCGCAAGCCGCAGCACCGTGCTGGAGACCCAGGCCTACGTCCAGGCCAACCGCATCTACAACGTGCCCAACACCTGGCTCGACTGCGAGGACGTGGACGAGACCGGCGACTGCAACGACGACGACGCCCAGGGCGGGTGGTTCGCCTACGATCCGGACGGATTCTCCTACGGCTCCTACCCCTACGGCTACGAGACCCGGCGCAACCGGGCCTCGTTGAACAGCAAGCTCACCCAGTACGTGAAGGCCCTCGGCGAGCACGAGTTCAAGGCCGGCGTGCAGGCCGAGTGGCTCCACTCCTACACGCGGATCCCGGGCCTCGAGGACGGATACCAGTTCTGGACGTACACCACCACCCCCGACGACCTCTCGGGCTACGTGCCCGCCCTCAACGTCGTCTACGACTCCAACCTCGAGGCCGACCTCCAGGGGTGGCTGGCCTCGGGGTTCCTCCAGGACGTCTGGCAGATCGGGCCCGTGACCTTGAGACCGGGCGTTCGTGTCGACTGGTCCCAGATCCTGAACGACTACCAGGAACCGGTGTTCCAGAAGGTGGCGGCCGCGCCTCGGTTCGGCGCGGCCTGGGACGTCACGCGGGACGGCCGGACCAACCTCCACGCCTACTACGGCCGGTTCTACGACACCGGTTTCCTCTCCGTGGCCAGCTTCCTCACGGAGAACCCGGGCGGCTACAAGGTCTACGCCTGGGACGCCGAGGCCGGCGACTGGTCCGACACCCCGCTCTATGCCGTGGCCTCGCGCAACCTCACCGTGGGCACGGACACGCTCAAGAACCCGTACTCCGACGAGTTCGACGTGGGCATCGAGCGCGAGGTGGCCGACGGCTGGTCCGTGGATGCCACCTTCGTCTACGAGAAGGCGCACAACTTCTGGGAGGACGACGAGGTCAACCTCATCTGGAGCGAGGACGGCAGCGAGGTCATCGGCTACCGCAACGGCACCGCAGAGGCCATCTACCGGATGCGGACGCCGGACGAGGTCTACACCTCCTACACGGCGCTCACCCTCGCCGCCGAGAAGCAGTTCGACGAGCGCTGGGGCATGATCGCCTCCTACACCTGGAGCCGGGCCTACGGGACCCAGGACGATCAGTCGGCCACGGCCTTTTTCGATATCCCGGAGCAACGGAGGTTCGAAGAGGGGCTCCTCGGGTACGACGTCCCCCACGCGGTGAAGCTCATGGGTTCCTACCGGGAACCCCGGGCCTGGGACCTCGGGGGCGGATGGGGCCTGGGCTACCTCGTGGGGTGGGACTTCCGCTTACGGTCCGGGTACCCGTACCGGCGGATCTACTACAACAGCTACTACGACGACTGGGTGAACTACGGGGACGACGGAGACGAGCCCGCTCGCATGCCCGCCTTCTCCATGACCAACCTCAAGGCGGGCCTCACGGTGGACGCGCTGGGCACATCCTGGGATCTCACCGCCGAGTGCTTCAACGTCTTCAACGACCGGACGATCACCGCAGTCAACACGACCTACGCGGACAAGGACGGAACGCCCTACCTCGACTCCGACGGGGACATCCTGTTCGGCACGCCGACCTCGCGGCAGGCTCCCCGGTACTTCCAGTTCGGCCTGAGAGGAGAGTTCTGATGCGCCCGCTCCCCGTCGCCTCCCTCCTCGTCGTCCTCGCCGCCTGTCCCGGGCCCGAGCAGGGCCTGGACAAGACCGTCATCCGCGGGGTGCTCGAGATCCCGCCCTGGAGCGGCGTCGAAGGCGCCGACTCGGACGAAGCCGACAACGCCGAGTGGATCCATGCCACCTTGCTCGAGCCCTTGACCTGGCGCCAGATGGACGTCACCGGTCACAGCCGGACCTTTGGGACCGTGGTCCAGCCGGGCGACATCGATCGCTACACGCTCGGCGCCCAGGGCAGTGGGACGCTCGAGGTCACGCTCTCGTTCGCCACGACCTTCACGGACGACACGGACGCGACCACCTACACCCTCGAGCTCTACGACTTCTCGTTCACCGACGAGGAGGGGGAGCCGACTGTGGTGGTCTCGCAGGGCTCGGACGGCACGCATGGCCTCGTCAGCGCTTCCATCCCGGCCTCCAAGGGCGGGACCTACGGCATCGGCATCGTGGCGGGCCGCTCCACCGAGGCCGAGAGTGGCGACTACCGGTTCACGGTCGCGTCGCTTCCTCCGTCGGACGACCAGTTCACCGTGGGCGCCTACCGGGAGGAGGATCCCACCGCACATACCGCTCCGGTCGGAGGGGCCTCCGTCCACCGCCTCGCCTGGGACGCCGAGCGCGCCACCTGGCGCGGCACCTTCGAGATCCTCTACGTGCGCGAGGTGATCCCCGACACCGCCGAGATGCAGCAGCAGGCCAGCCGGTTCGAGGGCGACACCGGCGTCACGCTGCCGCCGATCTGGACCACCCGGGAGGACGTGGAAACCGCCTACCTCGCGGGTGGCAACTTCTCGACCCTCAACGCGAGCATCGCGTCCGGCACGCTCTACTCTGCGACCTCCGTAGCCGTCGACACCAGCGGGCACGGGGAGGACGGGTTCGTGGGCGGATGGACGGTGGGCCTCTCGGCCGGGCAGCCCAGGGTCACCTCGGACATCGTGGTGGTGGTGGACGCCATCCGGCCGCGCGTCGTGGGCTGGGAGCACACCGAGTCCGAACCGAACGACGTGCCCCTGACCTTGGAGGTCTACTCCCCGCTCGACCCCACGACGCTCGAGAAGGTCGCCAACGCGCTTCCGACCGCCAGCGGACCGGGGTTCGTGGACATCGTCCACGGCGTCCAGTCCTACCCGATCGACGATCCCGCCTGGGGAGACGGCGACATCGACGTCTTCCGGATCACGGTCCCCGAGACCATGGGCCTGTCCGCGACCACGGGCTGGGCCGACGACGGCGACGACCTCGACGTCCTCTTCTACGGTCCCGAGGGCGCCCTGTACGCCTACGCGGCGGGCCTGTCCAACCCGGAGATCTTCTCCACCCAGGCGGACTTCGGGTTCTCCCTCGATCCCGAGACCGCCTACTACCTCGTGGTCCTCGGGTACGCCGGGCCCGCCGGGGATCGGGACTACACCGTCGAGTTCGAGTACGCAGCGCCCTAGGCGCCGCGAAGCGTTCGCCCATACGACCCGGGCCCTGCGGGCCGACGCGTCTCGCCATCGCGTGGATCACCCCCGCGGGGGGCAACCCCGCCACGACCCCCCTCCCACCTCCGGCGCCCCCGCTCTCTCCCACGATCACAATCCCGCCCACGATCACGATCACGATCCCGCCCACGATCCCGCACCCCCACTACCGGAACCTCCGAATGAGCCCCGTGAGCATCGCCGACAGCCGTGCTGCGCGCTCCATCGCCGGCACGACCGCCTGTGCGCCCAC